>JAEEKA010000014.1 GCA_016282135.1 Oscillospiraceae bacterium | reverse complement strand
TTGTTTGCTCCGCAAACGCGGACGAGCACTGCTCGTCCCTACGGGCGCTGACGAATACGATACTGCGTAGGGGCGCACATTGTGCGACCGCGTCCCCGTAGCGCGGGCTATTAGCCCGCCGCACCGCTGGCGGTGCGATTTCCCCAGACAAATCAATCCCCGAAACCCATGCCGCAAAACGAAACACCGGCGGGCTGAAACCAGCCCGCCGGTTGCGCTTATTTGGCTTGTTCCCCGGGAGGGCGATGGCCCTCCCGGGTGCTGTTTTTGCAGAGAAATTGACGGATTCTTCCGGAAAATCATCGGAGAATTGATCCGCCGAGATCAGGAGAAAACCTGACCGGCATTCGAGACAAGGAACCGTCCCCTGCCCTCCTATAACAATTCAAACGGGCTATATAAGTATGTTTCCAAATTCATCCTCCCAAAAGCTGTTATTTTTATAGTGCTTTTGTAGCTTCTCTATAATCTCTTTTGGTAATACCGCTTTCAACGATTCATTGTCGAGTAATTCTGATAAAATATCTAACCAAACCAGACCGTCTCTGTTATTCATGTTGATAGCATCGGTATAAAATTTTATGAAGGTTTTTTTCATTCTTTCCCCCGAAAAGATCTTTAATCGATCCAGTATGATCCGTGTGCCGGGCCAGTTGTAATCATATAACCATTCAAACAGGCTGTTTAAGTATGGTTCCAAAGCTGCATCAGTTTTTTCGCTCAAAACCTGTGCACAAGCTTCCCAAACAGATGGCGGCGCAGGGGGCATAATCAATAGGGATAAATTGTTTTCTTTTCGTGCCAAACGAAATCCCTCTGCCCGTACTTCGGCAGTGTTTTCCCAATTTAACATTTTATAGATATTTTGTATATCATTCATCCCATTTTCATCCCTTCCACTTTATTACAACTGATTTAACAGCCGTTGTCCACACCGATGAAGAACCAGCTTTGTACCAATCCTCTAAGGTTCCACCAATTGGAAAAACACTGACATGAGTTCTACCGTCATAAACTGCATAAACAACTCCTGTTGCATTTAGAGCTTCCGAACAATCAGGGGACGGTTCTCGCAATCGGGGGACGGTTCTCTGATTGGAACTGATGTCTGTTTTGTCAATCACAGAACCGTCCCCTGATTGTCCCCTGTGTTCTTATTATCCCTTACAAATAGATGAATCTCAGGATCGATTCCATCTGTATTTAGGCTGTAATCGAAAAAACGACACAACAAATCTGTGAGTTTTTCGATTTTAATAGTATGCGTCGAAAAATCTTCCATAGAAGCACGATTGGTGGTGATGAAGATTTCAATGTCAGAACAGAAGGCTAACGCCGCATCCACGACCCGCTCGAGCGTAGCAAAACAACCGTTCAAGTATAGCATATTACGGTCTCGCATTGATTTTGACAGATAATTGATGCTGAGAAATACGCCTGAATTGTCATAATCTGAGCGGTCAAAAAGCTCGAAGCATAAATCATCTGCCTGGGGATGAACAAAATACAGTTCACGAAGCGCCTCTACTGCCCCGTATCGTATCCCGCAGTTTTGATCGGAACATACGCGATCTAAGCGGGAATGAAGCTGTGCTTTTTCTTGTATATTGTGCGCAATAATTAGATTTGTCGTGTACATTGTGGTTGCAATACCCCCCTTTTAGCCTATATAAGGTAGAACAAGCTTACCAGATAGATACCACTTACCACCGATTTCTGTCCAACTAAATAGGTGAATATGTGGAGTAAGCAATCGGGGGACGGTTCTCTGATTGGAACTGATGCCTGTTTTGTCAATCACAGAACCGTCCTCTGATTGCCTGGAATCCTTTTTGTCAATCAGAGAACCGTTCCCTGATTGTCTTAGAACGGTAAACCGGCTGTTCGCTCAAGACAAGGAATCGTCCCCTGTCCTCACTTGATATTCCATTTGAAAATTTATCAAACACATTTCCCACGGAACATCTTTGCGTGATTTTGCCTGATCCAAACTGTACTGATATGGAAATTTAAGAACGTCGATGGGCATGCTTAGCAATCGATCAAATATGATTTCAGCTCCCGGCCAATTAATGTCTTGCAACCATTCAAACATGAGAAATAAGTACTGTTCCAATATATCATCGTTTTTACTTGATATAATCCTCGCACAGTTTTCCCAAACAGATTTGCTCTCAATTGGTTGAAATAAAATAGATAAATGCTCAATCTTTTGTGCCTCTCTAATGCCCTCTTGCTGTGTTCTTTCATCACTGTCCCAAGACAACATAGAAAAAATACTATCAATATCTGCCATAATTATTCTCCTATTTCAATTACAATACTCGACAGGATTGATGACCAGTGAGAGTTCATTCCTTGTGCCATCCATTCGGCAACTGTGCCATTAGTCGGTACAATAGATACATGTTTTCCTCGCTGAACAGTGGTCAGAATACCAGTAGCTTCAGCAATCGGGGGACGGCTCTCTGATTGGAACTGATGTCTGTTTTGTCAATCACAGAACCGTCCTCTGATTGCCTGGAATCCTTTTTGTCAATCAGAGAACCGTCCCCCTGATTGATTCGCAATCTTTACGCTGCGCACGCCGGACATGTCGTACTCGTACTCGTAAGTCTGGCTGCCCTTTTGGATGCTGCTGAGCCGCCGGCCCTGGGTCCAGGTCAGGTTGGTGTACTCCGTGCCGTTGAAATCGGTGCCGATGCAGTTATCATACACGTTCCGCGCCAGCCTGTCAACAAGCTTTGCAACCTTGCAACAGAATGCCAAAGAGAGCATGCGTTTTTGCCGGAAAGCAAAAATGCACACTGAAGCAAGGCCGCTGTATTCGGTTGTGTCGCAAGACGTAATATACCACAGGGTACTCAAAAAGCAAGAATTTCCTGCATAATTCAGGTTTTTTCAATCGGGTGTATTGTTTTTACAAAGCATTCAAATACCCCGATGCAGCACAAAAGACGGACACACAGACCGTGTATCCGTCTTTCAAAGCTTATAAAGGTTGCGGTGGTTCCCGCGCGGGAGTATGCTCCAAGAATCAGCTTCGTTTGAACATGATGGGCTGGACCCGCTTATACAGCAGCATGGCCAGGATGCTTACCACCAGGCCCTTGAGCAGGTTCAGGGGGGCCACTGCCAGCAGGACAAAGGAGGAAACGCTGGTGATGCTGCCGTTGATCTCGGTGCCTGCCGCCACGATCTGGTCCAGGGGCCAGTGGTACATTTCCGAGTAGGCGGGCAGCAGATAGACCGCGTTAAACAAGCTGCCGAAGACAGCCATGACCAGCGTTCCCACGCCCAGGCCCGCGATGGCGGTGCCCTTGGTCCGCTTGCAGTGATAGATCATGGAGGCGGGGAGCACCAGGGCGCAGCCCACGGCGAAGTTGGCCAGCTCGCCCACGAAGGCAGAGGAGGAAGCCTTGAACAGGAGCTTGATGAAGATCTTCAAAACCTCCGTCAGCACGCCCGCGACAGGCCCCAGGTAGAAGGAACAGATCAACACCGGCAGCTCGGAGAAATCCACCTTGTAGAAATTGGGGGCCAAAAACAGAAGGGGAAACTCCAAGAGCATGAGCAGGCCCGCCAGGGCGGCGGAGATGGCCACGGTGGTGATGTACTTTGGCGAGGACAGCCGCAGCCGATCCTTGCAGCAGAGGCGCTCGAACAGCGCGGCCAGGACCAGCAGCCCTGCCACCACGGCAAAGCAGATCAGAATGAATTGGACAGTCGGGTTCATGAAAAATACCTCCCAGAAAAATATGCCTGAAGGCTGTATGTCTTCAGGCATATCCATTGGCAGGCAATGAACAGCATCTTCTTCCATCCAGACTGTACTGTCGGTCCCGGAATCACACCGGGTCTGCCCGAAGGCTCGCGGACTTTCACCGCCGGTCGGGAATTTCACCCTGCCCTGAAGATATACGGTATTCAGTTCCCACATATTATACTACGGCCTGCCCGGGGATGCAAGTCTTTTTTTCCGTCCCGCAGAAAAAAGGAAAGAAGATTGACAAGCGGCTGGCGGCTGGATTATAATGAAATCCACTGAAAAAAGGGAGGAAGTGCAATTATGATCTGTCCCAACTGCGGCGGCGAAGCCTCAGCTTCGGTCTGCCCTTATTGCGGCACCAGGCTGGACGCTGCGACAAAGAAGAACGATCGGGGCTTTGGCTTCGGCTCCGACTGCGACCAACGCTACGGCAATCCCAACTACAACGACGACCGGTGGCTGGTTCAAGACCATCCCATGAAGGATTCCAAGGTGGAGGTCATCGGTAATTCTCCCGTTGCCCAATTCCTGCGAGGGCTGGCAAACTCCGCTGCGATGCTTGCCTGCGCGCTGCTGGCGACACTGTACGCCGGCGTGGTCTGTTATTCCTATGGTGTGTCGATTTTTCAATCTCTGGATCAGATTGCGGCCAACAGCTTTGACAGCTATTTTTCCGCCGGAAAAATCAGCAGCGTTGCCTATGTGGCGGTTAGCGTCGGCCATGTCTGCATGTCGGTCTGGCTGGCTGTCGCCCTGTGGTCCTTCTTCTTTTCCGGGACGGGACGAAAACCGGGAATGTCTCCCCACAGCCTCAACGGACTCCGGGGATTTATGAAGGCATGCGCATGGGTCTATAAGATGCTCACGGCAGTCGGCGCGGTCGCCCTGATGTATATGGTCATTCTGAAAGTTGCCGGCGAGGATCTGTTTGAGGCCGTGGAGCCCATTCGAACCTTCTTTGATTTCATCACGCAGTTGACTGTCTTTGCCGCAGCCCAAATCGGACTGGAGCAAATTGCCGCCTTTATCTCCGGTGAGAGCATCGTCCTTGCGGCAATTTTCTGCGTGGCTGCGATTATGCGGCTGCTCCTGTTTGCCAAGCTCCATGCGGTCACAGCCTCCGCCGTCTCCATGATCCGCTTCGGCGAGGTGACCCACAACCGGGTTTCTCACGTAGTTCTGCTGACGTTGATCAGCGGCCTGCTGCTTATCGCCAACGGCGTTCTGGCGTTCCTGGAGTTCAGACTGAGTACCGCAACGCTGCTGGAGTACGGTCCTTTCCTGGTCTCCGGGTTGGGCTCGATTCTGATGGCCGGGGTGCTGAATCGGTATTTTGTCGGCGTAGGGAGGATGCAGAATGGGGAGCCCCCGGAGGACATGCTGTTCTGAGCGGGAAAAAACAGTTGATTTGGGTTTCCCGGGCGGTCAGGGCTTTGACAGCCCGGGATAATTTTTGCTTCCGCCGGGAAAACCGGGAAAGAAGATTGACAAGCAGAGATGATACGCTTATAATGATTCTATCTGAAAAGAAGGAGGAAATCCAGGCATGATCTGTCCAAATTGCGGCCGCGAAACGGAAGGCAAGTTTTGCCCCTTCTGCGGCGCGAAGCTGACTGTTGAGGCGGCAGCCCCGGCGGTCAAAGATGAGATCCCGCAGGACCGGATTCCCGCAGAGCCCACAGCCGAGAAAATCCAGGAGGCCCCGGAAGCTCCTGCTGCACCCTGGGCGAGCAACCCCGGCTACGCGCAAAACCAGAACGATAATCCGACGCAGAACCTTTCCGGCTATTCCGACCAGGATCAGTTTTACAATCCTGCTCCGTACAGTCAAGCCGCCCCCCAGGCGGATCTTTCCCCCGAGGCGCCGGTTGACGCCGCCGGGCAAACCCCGGCGGGTCAGTTGATCCGAAGAGTGGCGTCCTCACCGCTCTATCTTGTGGGCGCTCTGCTCTTTACGCTGAGCGTCCTGTACGCGCTCTACGTGAATGCCAGGAATCTATTCGACTATTATGACCAGCTGGATCGGCTCAAGGGCGTCTCCGCGGACGCCAGGCTCATCATCAACATCGCAGTTGCCTGCCTGACCCTGGTGCTGGAGCTGCTCATGACCTGTGCCCTTTGGAGAACTTATTTTTCCGCCCGTTCCAAGCGCCGGGCGAAATTGGGCACCTGTGGTCTGACATTCTACAAGCTGCTCCACTGGGTCGCCATGATTCTGGCATGCGCGGCAGCCGGATTCGCGGCGGTGCTGCTGGTGATCAATTTCACCGCCGACAGCTACAGCACGTTCTTCAAGGACTCGGTGAATGAAATTGCAGATACCCTGCTGAATCGATTCGGCGTACAGCTTCCGAAACTGAACGTGGATCCGATGACCTACCGCGGCATCTTCCTGGGGGCTGTGCTGGCGGTCATGGTCCTGGCTGCGATTTACGCCTTCGGAATCGTCAGGAGCCTGAGTACTGCCAAGCGGGTGGTCAGGACCGGTCAGCCCGACGACCGGGTTTCTGTTTTCGCCGGCCTGCTGATCCTCCTGGATGGTATCGCTGTGCTGGCCAACGGCGTCCGCTTCCTGGTCCTGCAGAGTGACCTGATTGAGAGCTATCGGCTCTCCGGCATGGAGCTGAGCGGCACAAACGCGACGCTGTACGGCATCAACTTGATTGTGAGCGGCGCTGCCGCCTGCTGTTTCGCCATAGTTCTGTTCAAATTCCGTTCCGCCATGCGGAGCCTCGGTGTCCGCAAGGGCCGCACGCAGGATTCTTGGGACTGGTAATGAACTTCCGTAGAGGCCATTAACCTGTTCCGGCAGGAATCGTGGCATACAGTCGTCCTTGCCGGGCGTCAAGCCCGCCTGCGTTCTCCGCCTTGTCTGGCGGTGTTTCTGCTCGTGACATTTTTTCAGTCTTTCTGTGGGAGTTCAGTATGTGTCGTTGCAGATCCCCCCGCCGCAAATGTCTGCGGCGGGGGGATTTTTCCCGTATCGGTAAATATTCCTGCAATTCTTTTGCTTCACGGGGGAAATGGAGGAAAGGAGATTGACAAGCAGGGGGAAAGAGGTGTATAATGACTCATATATACGAAAAGAAGGAGGAAATACAGGCATGATTTGTCCAAACTGCGGCCGTGAGACCACAGGCAAGTTCTGCCCCGGCTGCGGCACGAAGCTGAATGTCGAGGCGGATACCCCGGCGGTCAACGATACGGCCCCACAGAACCCGGCGTCTGCGGAGCCTGCCGCGCCTCAGACGAGCGCGCCCCCTTACGCAGCCAACCAGAACCGGAATTACCCGCCAAATCAGAACTATGGCAGCCCCGGCTATGCGCCGAATCAGGGCTATGCCTCCAACCAGAGCTACGCGCCCAATCAAGGCTACGCGCCCAACCAGGGTTACGCGCAGAACCAAGGCTACGCCCCCAATCAGGGCTACGGCAATCCCAACTACGGGCAAAACCGAGGCTATAACCCCGGGCCCGCCCCCAATCAGCCCTACAACCCCGGCTTTGCCTACAACCAGAACCGCAATCCCGGCTACGTCCCCCGGCAGGGCTTCAATCCCGGCCAACAGGTGGTAGGCGACTACTCGGATTATCCGCTGGGGGAGGTCGGCCAATCTCCTGCTGCCCTGCAGCTGCGGAAGCTGGCCAGATCTCCTTGGATCCTCCTTGTCGCCCTTTTGCTGACTCTGTACGCATGCGCCATCTGCTACGTCTGCGGCAAGGGTTTCATCAATTCGCTTGACAGTCTGGGAAATGTTTTTGATTATCTGCCCTCCTATCGTCAAATCGCCGAAATAATCACCCTTGTCGCTTACGTCGCCCATATCGTTCTGGCCGTGTGGATGGCGATTGCGCTTTGGGCGCTTTACGGTTCGGCGGGGTCTCTGTCCTTCAGCGGGCTGAAGGGCTGCCGGTCCTATGCCCGTGTGCGGCTGTTCACCTTTTTCCTGCTGGCGGTCTCCGCGTTGGCCTGTCTGGTGTGCATCATCATCAAGGAGCACTCGCCCGGCGACGTGATCCTCGGCATGTCCTATCTGGTAGAGAACGGCGTCCAGCATGGGGGTCTGCAAGTTTCAATGCTGATTTTTGATGATTCCACCATCTGCTATATTTTCTTCAGCGTCTGGTTTATCCTTGCCGCGGTTCGCAGTTCCATGCTCTCCACGGCGCTCAGCTCCTTCAAACGGCTGGTGCAGTATGGCGGTCCCGTGCAGAAGCGGGTGGTGCCCGCGGGTGTCCTGACTCTTCTGGCTGGCCTGGCGCTGCTGGGGGGCAATCTCTACCTGCTCATTGAGTATGGAAAGGGCTTTGAAAACATCCTGTACTATTCTTCCTGCATGGCCTGCGGTCTGGCGTCGATCTTCTGCGCTATTGTCCTGTTTCAGGACGCCTCGTCCGTGAAGCGGATGCAGCAGGGCTTCTGAACACAGTACGCAAAAAATCCCGCTGTGGAATTCCACAGCGGGATTTTTATATTCTGCTTACTTCTTGAAGATATTGAAGATCGCGTCAATATCGTTGATATCGCCGTTGTCCACTGGGGTGGGATTGGGAGCGGGAGCGGGGTTGGGTCGGGCGTTGGGAGCAGTTACCGGGTGGCCGCCGAAGTCATTGTTCAGGTTGGTGAAGGCGCGGCGCTCGGGGGGCTTTTCCTCGGTGGTCTTGGGCTCGGAATCAAAGCCGGTGGCAATGACGGTGACCCGCATCTCTTCCTCAAACTCGTCGCTGAAGGTGGCGCCGAAGATGATGTTGGCCTCGGGGTTGGCGGCTTCCATGACGATGTTGGAGGCGGTCTCCACGTCGTCCAGGCTCAGATCCTGAGAGCCGGTCACGTTGATCAGAACGCCCGTAGCGCCGTTGATGGAGGTCTCCAGCAGGGGACTGGCCACGGCGGCCATGGCGGCCTGCTCGGCCTTGTCGCGGCCGGAGGCGGTGCCCACGCCCATGTGGGCGCGGCCGGCGTTCTTCATGACGGCGGAGACGTCCGCAAAGTCCAGGTTGATGATAACCCGCTCGGAGTAGCTGACCAGCTCAGAGATGGAGGTGACCGCCTGCTTCAGCACGTCGTCGGCAATACCGAAGGCGTTGGCAAAGGTGATCTTCTGGTCGGTGACGTATTTCAGCCGATCGTTGGGAATGACGATCAGGGAATCTACCTTGTCGGAGAGGGCGGCGATGCCCGCCTCGGCCTGGCGCATCCGGTTGGCGCCCTCAAAGCGGAAGGGCTTGGTGACCACGCCCACTGTGAGGATGCCGGACTCGTGGGCCAGATCGGCAATGATGGGAGTAGCGCCGGTGCCGGTGCCGCCGCCAATACCGGCGGTGATGAAGACCATATCGGCGCCTTCC
>JAEEKA010000102.1 GCA_016282135.1 Oscillospiraceae bacterium | reverse complement strand
GCCGGGTTCGGTTTATGTCCCGAGCAAGAGACTGTACACAGAGCCGAAAGCGTTTGTCTACGATACCGGCATGAAGACAATAAAAGTCAACAACTGGGGCTATCTCCGCTTCGGCCCGGTGCAGGTCTTTCTGAGCGAGACCATGGCCGATACCAGGGTTGCTGTCCGGCAGTTGGATGAGACAAGCTTTGCTGTTATTTATCGCAATTTCCAGATTGCTGCCATTGACGCCGAGACGGGTTCTATTTGCAACCGCACCATTCGAAAACTGTAACCCATGTCTATTCCCCATGTGTTACCCATGTTTCTCTTGACAAGAGTGCCGTCCCTACGGACGCAACTTGGGACGGGGGATGCGGACGGCAGAGTGCCGTCCCTACAGACGCTGCTTGTCACCTGTCACTTGTCACTTCTCAATTCTCAACTCTCACCTGTCTACGGTGTTTCTTCCAAAAAGTACGTTGCCTCGGAGTCGGCCACGTTAAGGGCAAAGGCCAGGGGGAATTTAGCCAGAGCCTGGCCCACAGTGCGGGCGTCCTCCTCCCCGGAGAAGCCCATGTGATAACGGATGGCAAAGGC
Source organism: Oscillospiraceae bacterium (assembly GCA_016282135.1). GTDB lineage: Bacteria > Bacillota > Clostridia > Oscillospirales > Oscillospiraceae > JAFRPC01. The sequence continues at coordinate 39,446 of JAEEKA010000102.1, read as the reverse complement.
CTCATGGTCGGTGAGCTTCATATACTTCATCACCATCCAGACGGATTTCTCCCCGTGGCCGAAAGGGAAATCGTCTTCAAAGTTGTAGGTGGGGACCTTCTGCCAGACGCCCCGCTCGTCCTTCACGTTGCGGAAGCCCGCCTTGTAGCAGCCGATCTTGCACAGGTCGTGGAGCAGGGCCACAATGGCAATGCTCTCCTCGCCGTAGTCCTCCCCGGTGAGACCGTAGACCTGCTGGACCCGGGGCCGGGCCAGATAGGCCCGGAGGCAGTCATAGACGTTCAGGCTGTGCTGGCACAGGCCCCCCGCCACGGCGGAGTGGTAGCGGGCAGAGGCGGGAGCGTCGAAGAAATCGGAGGCCAGCAGGTATTGGAGCAGCTCCTCCGCCCCCTCCCGGCGAATAAATTGGCGATAGACGGAAACAAATCGTTCCTTGGGGTCCATAGGCGTTCTCCTTCCGGTTTTTTCCGGCAGCGGCGGCAGAGACGGCGTCTGCAGCAGACGCTCGCAAAGCTCCGCGGCCGCGGGGTCCGGGCTGGAATTCAAAAATGTCACGCTGCCGGGTCCGGTCTCCCCCAGCAGGGAGCGCTCCGCCAGCTGGGAGCGAGTGTTTCGGGCGGTTCCCTCGGCCCCGTCCAGCAGCTCCGTGGCGGGGTCCAGGACCCGCCGCAGGGCCGCCGCGGCAAAGGGATAGTGGGTGCAGCCCAGGACCACCGCCGCAGCGCTCTCCCGGTAGGGTTCCAGAACGGTCCGCAGATATTCCTCCAGGGCCGGACTGTCGGTCTCACCCCGCTCCACGAACTCCACCAGCTCCGGGCAGGGCAGGCTGACAATCCGGCAGCGGCTTTCCATTCGCCGGGTCAGGGCGGCAAACTTTTCCTCCCGCAGGGTGGTTTCGGTGGCCATGACCACCACGGTCCCCCCCGGGTGCCGGTCCGCGGCGGGCTTCAAGGCGGGCTCAATGCCGATGACAGGCAGCTCCGGCCAGGCGGCCCGCAGCGCCCCGATGGCGGCGGAGGTGGCCGTATTGCAGGCGATCACCGCGGCCTTGAAATCGTATTCGGCCTTGAGGCGAGTCAGATTCTCCAGGGTCAGGGCCCGAATCTCTTCCGTGGTCCGGGGCCCATAGGGGGCGTTGGCTGAGTCGCCGAAATAGATGAAATGTTCCTCGGGAAGCTCCCGCACCAGGGCCCGCAGCACGCTGACGCCGCCCACGCCGGAATCAAAAACGACAATGGGTGAATTGCGGTCCATGGATAAGGCCCCCCTTTCAAATCAACTCACGGCTAATGGCTCGCGGAAAACTGACTATCGGATATTTTATCGCAAAAATCGCCATAAGTCAAGAATTGGGTCGTTGACTTCCTGTGATTAATTGGATATAATAGGGAGAAATGTTTTGAATGGGCGGCAGGCTGACCGTGCGATAAGAGAAAACGGTTCGTGCCAGACCCGCCGGCGAATGGAGAAGCGTCCAATGTAAGAAAAAAACGAAACGGTATTCCCCCGAGGGCAGCACGACCGGCAAATTGCCTGCGCTGCACAATAACCACTATCCACTGAAAGGATTAACCGATATGGGTACTTTACAGCAAGAAATCTCCCGACGGCGGACCTTTGCGATTATCTCCCACCCCGACGCCGGCAAAACCACGTTGACCGAAAAATTCCTGCTCTACGGCGGCGCCATCGCCCAGGCCGGCGCCGTCAAGGGCAAAAAGAACGCCAGAGCCGCCGTCTCCGACTGGATGGAGATTGAAAAGCAGCGCGGCATCTCCGTCACCTCCTCCGTCATGCAGTTCCAGTACAACGGATTCTGCATCAACATTCTGGACACCCCGGGCCACCAGGACTTCTCCGAGGACACCTACCGGACCCTGATGGCCGCCGACTCCGCCGTCATGGTCATCGACGGAGCCAAGGGCGTGGAGCCCCAGACCCGGAAGCTCTTCAAGGTCTGCGCCATGCGCCACATTCCCATCTTCACCTTCATCAACAAGATGGACCGGGAATCCAAGGACCCCTTCGACCTGCTGGATGAGCTGGAGCGGGAGTTGGGCATCGAAACCTGCGCCATGAACTGGCCCATCGGCTCCGGCAAGGAATTTCGGGGGGTCTATGACCGGCAGGGCGGTCAGCTTTTGCTGTTCTCCGGCATCTCCGGCAAGAACAAGGCCGAGAAGCAGGAAATCGAGCTCTATGACCCGGCCCTGGACGAGATTCTGGGCGGGGCCCGGCACGCCAAGCTGATTGAGGACGTGGAGCTGCTCTCCGCGGGCCGGGAGTTCAACATGGAAGAGGTCCGGGCCGGTGAGCTGAGCCCCGTGTTCTTCGGCTCCGCCCTGAACAACTTCGGCATTGAGCCCTTCCTGGAGGAATTTCTGCGCATGACGCCTCCTCCCCTGTCCCGGACAGCGGACTGCGGGCTGATCGACGCTTTCAGCCCCGATTTCTCCGCCTTTGTCTTCAAAATTCAGGCCAACATGAACAAGGCCCACCGGGACCGGCTGGCCTTTATGCGCATCTGCTCCGGCCAGTTCCAGCGGGACGCGGAATACTACCACGTTCAGGCGGGCAAGAAAATGCGCCTTTCCCAGCCCCAGCAGCTCATGGCCTCGGAGCGGGAGATCGTGGAGGAGGCCTACGCGGGCGACATCATCGGCGTCTTTGACCCGGGCATCTTCGCCATCGGCGACACCATCACCGTCCCCGGCCAGAAGTTCCGCTTTGCGGGCATCCCCACCTTCGCCCCGGAGCACTTCTGCCGGGTCAGCCCCAAGGACACCATGAAGCGCAAGCAGTTCATCAAGGGCACGGAGCAGATCGCCCAGGAGGGCGCCATTCAGATCTTCAAAAAGCCGGACACCGGCATGGAGGAGGTCATCGTGGGCGTGGTGGGCACCCTGCAATTCGACGTGTTCCAGTACCGGATGCGGAGCGAATACGGCGTGGAGCTGCGGATGGAGGGTCTGCCCTACGAGGAGCTGCGCTTCATCACGGCCAGCCCCGTGCCGGAAAAGGACCTGAACCTGTCCTCCGACGTGGAGCTGCTGGAGGACTACCGGGGCCGGAAGCTGCTGGTCTTCTCCTCCTTCTGGGCCATCGACTTTACCAAGCGGAAGAACCCGGGCCTGGAGCTGGCGGAGATGTCATAATCCTGTCAGACAACAGGCAATAGGCAACAGGCAATAGGAGAACGAACACGCCTGTTATTCTGAGCGCTTGATTTGCAGCGCCGGCAATCTGCCGACCATAAGCGCAACGTATTTCCGGTTCTCCGTCATTCAGCGCGTCTGAAATTCAAGTTCGATTGAAAATGATTTGGCGAGGTTGAAATTATGTCAACCTCGCCAAACTTGCTTCTGATCGTAGTTAATCGGTCTACTTAATCGAACACATACTCTCTTTCCGGAATGTATTCCTCTAAACGTATCTGTTCAGTCACGATAAATCTTGTAGGGGCCGGCGCCTTCCGAAGCAAAGCGAGTCCTTTAGGGGACGGCCCGCTTCCGGGGTCGGATGGCTGGCGCGGGGCGTCGTAGGCGCCGCCCCCTACAATGCTACTGAACAGATAGCTCAAAATTTCTATCTTTCTATCGAAACACATGGCAAAAAACAGGAAAAATAATCGGACGGTTCTTGCCTTTCCGAGCAAAAACCGTCCCGTTCTGTCCTGACTCATTTCAGAGTCGATCCCGGTTTTGCGGGCAGATTGCCCGCGCTACATTCGCGGAAGCTTAATTGATCCGATCATCGTCGGCAAAATACCCGTCGATCTCCGCGTTGGCTGTTTTCATAATCGCCTCCACGTCCGCGCCCCGGATGTCCAGGCATTCCGCGGAAAAGAGCTTGCACTCCGGAATGCCGTAAAAGGTCTTGCAGAGGGTCTCCAGGTAGGCAAAGCCCTCGTTGGGCGGGAGGATGGGGCCTCCGGCGGTCATCACGTAGAACAGGCGTTTGGCCTTACAGAGGCCGTAGGGCATATCGTCGGACCCGTAGGCGAAGCTCAGGCCCACGCAGTTGATATGCTCGATCCAGGTCTTGACCGAAGCGGGAAAGCTCAAATCCCAGTAGGGGGCGGCCAGGACGATCTCGTCCGCCGCCGCGAATGCCAGGGCCGGGGCCAGCATGGGGTCCGTCCGGTCTCCGGCGGCCAGCAGGGCGTCCCGTTTCGCCAGGGTCTCCCGGGTCAGGGGCAAAAGTCCTGCCTGTTCCAAATTGAATTCCGTGACCTGCCCGTCCAAATGGGACAGCACCCGTTTCGCGAGCTTCAGCGTGCGGGAATCTGGCCGAACGCAGGCGTTTACAAATAATACCGTTTTCGTTTCCTTCATGTTTTATCCTCTCATGCGGACGGCAGAGTGCCGTCCCTACAGGCACAAGCGTCACAGGCGTCATTCTGAGCGGAGCGAAGAATCCGCATCCCCCGTCCCTGATTCCTGCCGGCGGGCAGATTACCCGCGCTGCAAATATGTGCGCAAGGCGGACAAGCACTACTTGTCCCTACAGACGCTGAAGCTCTTCCAGCGCCGGAAGTGCGTTTCCGTCATAGTCAAACAAGCCCTGGTTGGCCCATTCGTTGCCGCCGGGGCCTTTTTCGTGGATATAGGCCAGTCCCGCCGGCTTGGTCCACTCCGCCCCGGGAACCGGCAGCCAGCCAGGCTCCCACCAGATGAGGCCCCGGCCAAGGCCGCCGGGGACGGAACGAATCACCGCCCAGAGGTCCCGCAGGAACTCCGCCTGGCCCTTCGGCGTGGGGGGGTAGGGCACCGCGGCGGCGGTCTTTTCGTTGGCGGCCAGGCCCCGCTTCTGCTCAGCAGTCAGGCCCTCCCGATCCCGGCACTCCTCCAGGGTGAAGGCCATGGAGGTCTCCGCCACGATCATTGGTTTCCCGTAACGTGCGGCCAGGTCGTGAAGATTTCGCTGCAGGGCGTCCAGAGAGCCGTGCCAGAAGGGATAATAGCTCAGGCCGATGCAGTCAAAGTCCGCGCCGCCGTGTTCTATCCAGTGGTCAAACCAGCTTCGATACAGGTCGTTGTTGCCGCCGTTGTCCAGGTGGATCATCACCTTGGTTTCCGGGGCAATCTCCCGGATGGCCCGAATGCCTGCAGAGACAAAGCGGGCGATATTTCCCCAGTTGGGGACCTGACCCAGGGGCCAGAGCAGGCCGTTGGAGAGCTCATTCCCCGGGGCGGCCATGGCAGGCAGCAGCTCCGCGTCCCGCAGCGTCTCCATCGTCTGCTTTGTGAATTCATAGACCGCCCGCTCCAGGCCGTCCGCGTCCAGAGACGCCCAGGCCTTTGGGGGATACTGCTTGCCGGGGTCCGCCCAGAAGTCGGAATAGTGGAAGTCCAGCAGCCAGGGCAAGCCCAGGGCCTTGCACCGGCGGGCCAACTCCATGGTCCGGGGCAGATCGTTGGTTCCCGCGCCGTAGGGGCAGCCGTTTTCGTCGTAGGGGTCGTTCCAGAGCCGGAGACGAATGAGGTTGACGCCGTGGCGCTGCAGGATTACGAGAGCGTCTTCGGCAGCAGAGGAAACGGATTCTTCGCTTCGCTCAGAATGACAGACCGGTGCGTGTTGCCTGGTGACCGGTGACCGGTCACAGAACTTTCCCCCGTGCTCCTCCACATCCAATAATGAAGAGATATCAGCGCCTTTGATCTGATTTATCATTTCTCAATCCTCAAAGCTGAAGCGCTGACGCATGGCGCCGTAGCGGAAGCGGGCCAGCTCGTTCTTGGCCAGGACGTCCGCCTCATTGCCCCGATACTGGCAGCGCAGGCAGTAGAACTCGTCCTTTTCCTTGTCGTAGAACATATCCATGTCGATGTCCCGCATGAAGCAGGACGGGCAGCGGTAATTCAGTCTGCCCTTTCCAGATTGAGCCATGTGGTGAAAACCTCCTGTTCTTTCATAGTGCGCTCCCAGCCCAGGGTAAACATGGGGCTGAAGGCATAGCCCTCCCGGACAAAGCCGATCTTATTCCGGCCGTTGGCCAGCATGGAAACCCGGGTCTTGATGGGCGGGATAGTGCAGCTGACTTCCTCCGCCCCGGGAACGGCGGCCTCCCGGCACTTGTATTCGTAGGGGATGGCGACGGACTCCTCCCCCGCCTCGATCCGCAGGGTCAGGCTCGTCATATCCTGGGCGTATTCCGTAGTGCCGTAGCAGGCTGTCATGTATTCCTTCACCGTCACCTGGGCCTCCGGGTCGGAGAGCCCCAGGAGCTTCCGGTCCATGCGGATATTGGAGCTGCCCTCGGAGAAGGTGATCACCGTCTGCAGCTTTACCGTAAGCCCCCCCGCAAACTCGATGTCCACCGGGTCCAGGGTCAGGATCCGATCCTCCCCTTCCTTCGAGAACTTTGCCTTGGTGCGGCAGAGGCAGAGATCCACCTCCTCCCCGTTCCAGCAGACCTTGGCGGAGCGAACGGTGCCCTCTCCCGCGTAGTGGGTGAAGTAGCCCGCCCGGTACTTTTCCTGAATCAGATAGGGATAGGAGGCGTCCTGGACGTGGGCCGTGCCGATGCCCACGGGCCACTCCAGCTTGGCGGCGTAGGGCCGCAGGTCCACGATGGCGCCGCCCTGGTCCATATTGACGCAGGCCCGCATATAGGGGTCGCAGTACCAGAAGAGCTGCTTGTCGGAGCCGTAGAGAATGTCCCGCCAAAGGGCGCATTCCGGGGTCGTATAGGTCTTCTTTTCCCGGTAGTAGTCCGCAAACTCGGCCATGGTCATATCAACCAGCTTGCCCTCCTGCTTCAGCTTGCCGTAGTAGGCGCAGCCGTCCTCATAGGATTTGTACAGCAGCTCGTAGGGCTGTTCCCAGCGGCCCATCTTGTTCATCCAGCCGGGACCCACGAACATCATATTGTAGGCGTAGCCGTCGTTGTACTTGGCAAGGCTCCGGTACTGGTCGATGAGATTGTAGAGGTAGGGATATTCCCAGGTTTTGGTGTCGTAGATCATGCCACGCAGGACATTCTGGGGGTGGGTACCGAAGTTGGAGCCGTTTCCGTCATAGCAGGCCAGCAGATCCCGGCTCAGGTGGGGGATGGCCACGATGCCGCTGTCCTCGCTCTCATTGGCGGCGGGGGCGTGGGTGTTGACCTTCGAGGGAATCCAGGGGGCCCAGGGGCCGCCGTCCATAAAGGTGTACCAGGAGTTGTTGCAGGTGTGGTAGGCCTTGGGGCCCTCCTCCCAGCAGGTGGCCACGGCGCACTTGACGGTGGGGTACTCCGCCTTGATGAAGTTGATCAGCTCGGCGTCCATATAGTAGGAGCCGGTGGATTCCGGGTAGAAACCAAAGGCGTCATAAAACTTCTCAAAGACGTCCCGGACGATGGATTTCTTGTCCTCCATCGAGAACATCCAAATGCAGAAGTCCTTGGTTTTGTACTTCTCCCGGAACTGCTCGCAGGGCAGGCCCAGCAGGGACAGGCCGATTTCGTCCCCGAACTCCGCGTGGTGCTGCTTTGCCAGCTCCACGGCCTCGGGGTTGAAGAGGGCTGCGTAGGTCATCTGGATGGTGGTTTTCAGGCCGTACTTGTGGGCCAGCATCTGCTGGGTCTTGAAAATGTCCAAGCTCTCGGTCAGCAGCGCCTTCCGGCCCAGATCTTCCTCCTTCCCCTGGCCGGTAACCTTTTCGGCATATTCCGGCACCATCTCGGGACGGTGGATGATGTTGACGATGAATTTGTCAGGCATAGTATTCTCCATTTCTAAGTAGGGGCGGCGTCCTCGACGCCTTCAGTTTCCGATAGCTGCGGCCCGTCGGGACGCCGGCCCCTACGAAATTCCAAAACCGGGGCCCCTTTTCCGGGGCCCCGGAGCGGACAGGTCGAATTTGTTTACAGCAGCAGATTCTTCTCCGTTTCGGGGTCGAAGAAGTGCATGACCTTTCCTTCGAAGGTGATGTTCAGCGGCGCGCCGTAGGCCATGTTCTTCCGCTGGTCGGCAGTGAGGCCGATGGTGGGAACGCGGACAATCAGGCAGGACGCGGGATCCACGGGAGCGGGTTCTTTCGCCTCGCCCTGGTCTTCCTCCCCTTCCTCCTTTGGCTGGACGTAAACGTGCAGATGGAGCTCGGAGCCCATCATTTCGTTGACCTCCAGGATGGTGGGGATCCCCTCCCCTTCCCTGCACAGGGTAATGTGCTCGGGCCGGACGCCCAGGAGAACCGGGCCGGACTCCACGCCTCTGCGGGCCAGCTCCGCGCCCTTCTCGCCGGTAACCTCGATCTTCGTGTCAAAGGGGGTTACATAATATTTTCCGTTTTCTTTGAGCAATTCCGTCTTGATAATGTTCATCTTCGGGGCGCCGATGAACTCCGCCACAAAGAGGTTGGCGGGCATGTCGAAGCACTCCGCGGGGGTGCCCACCTGCATGATGTAGCCGTCCTTCATAATGACGATCCGGTCGGCCAGGGTCATAGCCTCGGTCTGGTCGTGGGTGACGTAGATGAAGGTGGTGTCCATCTTCTGCCGGAGCAGGATGATCTCGGCGCGCATCTGGTTGCGGAGCTTGGCGTCCAGGTTGGACAGGGGCTCGTCCATCAGGAAGACCTTGGACTCCCGCACCATGGCGCGGCCGATGGCCACACGCTGGCGCTGGCCGCCGGACAGGGCCCGGGGCTTGCGCATGAGATACTCGGTGATGCCCAGGATCTCGGCGGCGTTGGTGACCTTCTCGTAGATCAGATCCTCCGGCATTTTCCGCAGCCGGAGAGAAAAGGCGATGTTGTCATACACCGTCATGTGGGGATAAAGGGCGTAGTTCTGGAAGACCATGGCGATGTCCCGGTCCTTGGGCTGGAGGTCGTTGACCACCACACCGTCTATCTCCACGGTGCCCTCGCTGATTTCCTCCAGGCCGGCGATCATGCGCAGGGTGGTGGATTTGCCGCAGCCGGAGGGACCGACGAAGACCACGAATTCCTTATCCTGGATATCCAGGTCAAAGTCGTGGACCGCCACAACCTTGTTATCGTAAATTTTCTTAACTTTCGTCAGCTTTACACTTGCCATATTCGATTCTCCTTTACTCTGCTTGATCCCGGATCAGCCCTTGACGGCGCCGCCGGTGACACCTTCCACGTAGTACTTTTGCAGGCACATGAACAGGACCGCCACGGGGATGGCGACGACAACGCCGCCCGCGCAGAACATGGTGTACCTCAGGTTGATCATATCCTGGGTCAGCCATTTCCACAGGCCCACTGCCGCATTCATGCCGCTGGAATCGCCGAAGGCGATGTACCGGGCAAAGACGAAGTCGCCCCAGGGGGCCATGAAAGCGGTGAGGACGGTATAGATCACAATGGGCTTGGCCAGCGGCAGGATGATCTTGAACAGGACCTGAGCCCGGGAAGCGCCGTCCACCCGGGCGGCTTCGTCCAGAGTTTTGGGGATGGTGTCAAAGAAGCCCTTGGAGACGTAGTAGCCCATGCCGGAGGATGCCACGTAGACCAATATCAGGCCGGGCACGGCGTGGGCTTCGGTGAGCCCCAGGTCCTTCAACACCCGGTAGAGGATAATCATGGTGAGCATACCGGGGAACATGCCGAGGATCAGCATGAACTGCATCAGGCCCTTGCGGAGCTTGAAGCGAAAGCGGGAGAGAGTGTAGGACATGCACAGGACGATGAAGGTCTGGACCGCCGCCACCACCAGGGCAATGATAAAGGTGTTCAGATACCAGTCCTTGAAGTCGGATTTGAACAGGTTAACGTAGTTGTCCAGGCCCCACTTCTTCGGGACAATATAAGGGACCATCCAAGTAACCCTGGTGCCGTCAGGGTTCGTCTCCGTGCGGAAGGATTGCAGAACGATGCAGACAAATGGAACCAGCCAGATAATGGCCATCAGCACCAGGACGATATGGATCACCGTGTTGCTGATTCTGGCGGATGCTTTCAGGCCCATGTGCCGCTTCATGACAGCCTGAGCTTCTTCACGTTGTTTACTCATCACTGGAAATCCTCCTCGTTCTTAATGGAGGGCAGCAGGTTGTAGACCACCAGGGAAATCACTGCCACCACGACAAAGACCAGGATGCCGATAACCGAGGCCATGTAGTACTTGGCGCCCTCGCCGGTGGTGATCTTGAAGAGCCAGGTAATCAACAGGTCTGTGTAGCCCGCGGAGCCGGCAGCCGAGGAAGCCGCCGCGTTGATGGGTTTTCCGCCGGTGAGCAGGTATATGACGTTAAAGTTGTTCATGTTGCCGGTAAAGCTGGTGAGCAGATAGGGGCCGGTAATGAACAACATATAGGGCAGGGTGATTTTGGAGAACTGCTTCCAGCCGCCGGCGCCGTCGATCTTCGCGGATTCGTAGAGATCGGCGGGAATATTCATCAGAATGCCGGTGGCAATCAGCATCAGATAGGGAATGCCGATCCAGATGTTGATGACAATGACCATGACCCTGGGAAGGAGGGCATTGTGGGCCGTGCTGCCCCAGAAGTCGATGTTCTGGCTGATAATGCCCAGGTCAGAGAGCAAGCCGTTGATGATGCCGTTTTTGTCGAACATCTTGGAAACGTACAGCAGGGAGATAAACTGTGGGATCGCGATGGTGAGCACCAGAATGGTACGCCAGAGCTTTTTCAGCCGGATTCCCTTCTTGTTGATCATCATGGCGACGAACATGCCGAGGAAATAGTTGGTAAAGGTGGCGAAGAAGGCCCAGATCAGGGTCCAGGACAGAATCTCGCCGAAGGTGGCGGAATAGACGTTGCCCGCGCCCTCCCAGGCCAGAAGGGTGTTGAAGTTGTCCAGGCCCACCCAGGTAAAGAGGTTGTTGGCGTAGCCGTCGTTGATGCCGCTGTAATTGGTGAAGGCCACCAGGATCATAAAGATGATGGGCATGACCGTAAAGATCAGGATGCCCGTCAGAGGGAGGGCGAGCAGGGTTCTGTGGAAGTTGTCGTCCACCAGGGAGCGGAGGTCGTCCCTGCCGCTCTTCAGCGGCTTGCCGGACTTGATGATCTGCTCGGAGAGCTTGTTCTGCCTGATGTTTACCCGCCAGGTGTAAATGAAAGCGATGATAAAGAAGATGGTCAGAACGCCGTAGAGCAGGATCTTGAAGGAGTTGTCGCCGTACTCTGTGGTATATTGATCGAGGACCGGGTTGTAGACCTCATGGGGGCCGACCTTGCCGAGAGAGGGCAGCATGCTCAGCCATTTGGCTCCCGCCACGATCATGTAGACGATGAAAACCGCCTCAAAGAGCAAAAACAGCAGACCCCGGAGGATCTGGCCCCGGGCGATGTTGCCGAAGCCCATCACAAAATAGGACAGCTTGGTTTTCCAATCGCCCTTGACGAAGGTAGTGAAAATATCGGCAAATTCCCGGCCGATCGACTTGAAGAAATTCACCACGGCCCGGACGATGCCGAGGAAGAAGTTTTTCAGCCCGCGCGGGATCGCACAGAAAAAAGCCGCGATTTTGTACAGGAATTTCCGCCCCTTTGACAGGCGCAGATACTCCATATCCGTGTATCTTTTCATAGCAAAGCCCCTTTTTATAAAATTTGGTTGGAGCCAAGCTCGCTTGACTCCAACCAAAATCCGATTTCTGAATCAGTTCCAGTCAAAGCTCATTGTTCTGATCTGATTCGCGTGCATGGGATCAGCCGACCTTCTCGAGGGTGATCTCGTTGTTGGCGGTGTTGATGGTGATCTTGTAGGTGCCGGGCTCAACGAAGACAATGTTGTTGTCGGGGTTGTCGCCGCCGAGGTCCTTGGCCAGCTCCTTGCCGGTGGTAACCTGGGCGTAGCCCTTGTCAGACTCCCACTTGCCGTTGTTGACGATACGGCCGCCCATATAATCGCTCTCGGGAACATCCAGGGTCAGGGACAGGACGTCGCCGTCGCCGGAGAGGATATAGGTGTCCTCCACAACAGCGTTGTTCCAGCCATTCCAGGCGCCCACGAACAGCAGGCCGGGCTTCAGGTTCTTCAGCAGCTCCACGCCGTCGTTGTAGGTCTTCAGGGCTTCCTTCAGAGCAGCCTCGTCGCCGGTCTCCTTGGCGGTGGCGGACAGGGCAGCAGCCAGGTTCCACCAGCCGTCGGGCACGTTCTGCACAACGGCTCTCTGGGCCTGGGCAGCAACAGCGGCCAGAACGGGATCGTTCTGAACGGCGTCAGACTTCATGGCCTCCAGGTTGGAGGGGCCCCAACCGGCGGTGTTGAAGCGCTCGATCTGAGCGTCCTTGTCGGTGAGGTACTGGGCCAGCTTGTGCAGAACGGCAGCCTTGACAGCGTCGCTCTGGGGCTTGACGCCCACCAGCTTGTAGCCCATGAAAGAGCCCAGCTCATAATCCTTGCCGTCCACGGTGTACTTGGGCAGGGCGGCGACGCCCATCTTGTCGCCCAGGATGGACTTGGCAGTAGAAGAATCCCAGGTGCCGCTGACGACCACGGCAGCGCCGTTGTCGAACTCGGCGGCGTTGCTCTTGGAGTCAAACTTGGGGGAGGACATCAGCTTGTTCATGCCCTTCATGGCAATGAGGCCTTCGTCGCTGTTGAAGGTGTCGTTGACGACCCAGTGGCCGTCCTTGTCGGTGGACCAGTCAGAGGAGCAGCCGGCGCCGAAGAAGTAGGAGGCCAGATACCAGCCGTTGCCCACGTCAAAGCAGAGCTGCTTGTCAGCGGCCTCACAGTCAGCGATGATCTTGTCCATGCTGGTGGGGTCGGTGATGACGGTCTTGTCGTAGTACATGAAGTAGGTGTTGTCCGCGGTCATGGGGTAGGCATAGATCTCACCGTTGATGGTGGCAGCCTTGACGGCGCCGGCATCATTGTTCTTGGTGACGAACTCGGAGGCCTGAGTGCCCAGCTTGGACAGAGCGCCAGCCTGGACAAGGCGGGCGAACTGGTCATCAGCGAAGCAGAACAGATCGCCGCCGGCGTCCACGTCGGTGATCATCTGGGTAGCGGCCTCGCCCTCGCTCACGTTCTGCACGGTAGCCTTGATGACGATGCCGTCGGTGTTCTTCTCATTGAAAGCCTTGATCTGGTTGGTGGTCAGGTCCACCATCTTCTCGGCACACCAGACCTTGATCTCGTAGGTGCCGGCCAGTTCGCTGCCGCCCTGGTTGCCCTGGGTGGCGGGGGTGGTGTCGTTGCCGCCGGTGGGGGTTTTGGTCTCGTCGGTGGTGTCGTTGCAGGCAACAAGGGCGAAAACCATCACAACCGCCAGCAGCATTGCTGCGATTCTCTTAAAATTCATCGTTTTTCCTCCTTGAAGATAATTCTGCCCCGCAGAGCGGAGCGCAGTGATTGGTAGGTTGTTCCCCAATCATTGCAGTAATTATACTACTTTCCTTTCGGAATGTCTATAATTATTTCCAAATAATTTACATATTTTCAATCGAATGTGGAATTCTTGCGGGTATTCATGCAGAAATACGGTATGTTTTTTCCTTTTCTCGTGTTTTACTGCCTGGAAAGTCTGGCGTCGTCGATCTTGCCCCATGCTCCCGCGGCGGGAGCCTTCACGTAGATGCCCACGGTCAGGGTCTGGCCCTCAGTGTATTCGATGCCGGTCACGGCGCCTTCGTGCCACTCGTTCCAGGACGTGATCTCCATGGGGGCCGTGGCGACAATCTCGCCGTCAAGCTTCGCGTAGGCGTAGACCTCGGCCTCGCCGCAGTCGCCGCCCATGATCCAGATGCTGAAATCGTAGACCCCGGTTTCCAGTCCCGCGGGGCTTTGCTCCAGGGTAAACTCCGCCTTGTCGGCATCGGGAGACCAGAAATGGTAATGCCAGTCGCCGGTTCTGGAGTCCCCGGTCTTTTCCTCGATGTTCAGCTGCTGGCAGCCGCCGACGTTTTCCGCGACCCAGGGATCGTCAACACCGGTCTCAAGGGACGGATTAAGCAGGAGGTTCTCCCCTTCCAGGATCAGCGTCAGCTTGGCGGGCAGGCCGGCGTCGGTCACGCCGTTGATCTCATAGGTCCCTGGCGTCAGCAGCTTGAGCTCCACCGGGTCCGCATTCCAGTGCACGGGCGCCGCCTGTCGGCTGTTGTCCGTCATAACCACGTTTACGGTCTCGGGCAGAACAAGGTCTTCCCCTGCCTTCGCCCGCAGCTCCGCGTCCTCCACCGCCTCGATTTTGAGCGGAACCTCTCCGTTTCCATAACGGATCAGGTTGAAGGCCATGAGGCTGTCCAGAACCCTGCCCTGGGGATCGAAGAAACTCTGGTTCTCCACGGCGCAGCCGCCGTACCACTTGCCCGCGTCCTCGGGATCGTATTCCGCCGCGTAAGAGGAGGCCCAGCCGGAGCCGTACTGCTCCCAAAGCTTCTGATTTTCCTCCTTGGACACGCCGCCCACGCCGATCCAGGCTCCCTCCCAATAGCACACGCCGATGCCGCCGGCCTTCTGCACCGCCTGGGTCACGTCCCGAAGGCTGTTCACCTGCCCCTGCTGGGTATAGGGATAGGGCTTCTCGCTGGACTCGGAAATGGTGTTGCCGGAGAAGTCAAAGTCCTCCGCCGTCCAGGCGTAGGAGGTCTCCAGCACCATCACGTCCTTGCCGTAGCTCTTGCGAATCTTCTCCAAAGTCTGGGTCAGGTTGTCCAGGCTCCCGTGCCAGTAGGGGTAATAGGAGGAGCCGAAGACGTCGTAGTCCAGCTCGAAGATCTTCAGCGTGGAGGCGTAGTTGAGATAGTCGCCCCGCTCGGGATTGGCAAAGTGGACCGCCACCTTGGCCTGGGGGAAGACGTCCCGGACGGCCCGGGAGCCCGCCGCCATCAGCTTTACAATGTCGGACCAGTCCTTCTCCCCGCAGAGGGCGCCGTTGGTCTCGTTGCCCACCTGGACCATGCCCACGTCCACGCCCCCATTCCGCAGGGTCATCAGCACGTCGTGGGTGTAGGCCTCCAGGGCCGCCGCCTTGGTCGCCAGGTCGTAATCCTTCCAGGCCTTGGGAACCATCTGCTTGCCGGGGTCGGCCCAGAAGTCGGAGTAGTGGAAATCCACCAGCAGTCTCATGCCGCAGGCGGTGGCCCGCTTGCCGATCTCCAAGGCGGTGTCCACGTTGCAGTTGCCGCCGCCGTAGCCGCGGCCTTGGGCGTCAAAGGGGTCGTTCCAGACCCGGACCCGGATGTAATTGACCCCATTGGCAGCCAGAATCTCAAAGACGTCCCGCTCCGCGCCGTCCCGGTCGTAGTATTTCACCCCGCTCCGTTCCAGGGCAGGAACCTGGGAGGCGTCCATGCCGAAGATGAAGTCCTCCGGCAGTCCCTCCACAGCGTTGACGTAGAGGGGGCAGCCCGTCAGGGCCTCCTTTGGGGCCAGGTCCCTTTTCTCGATCACGGGCGGATTTTCCACCGCCGCCACGGAGGCGGCGATCTTCCCGGCGCCGGTGGTCTCCGGCGCTCCGGTCGTTCCGCCCGGCGCCGGATTGGCGCAGCCGGTCAACAGCAGAAGGGCCAAAACGAAAACAGACAGTCTTTTCATTTCAAATCTCCTTTTCATATTTCACGCATGGCGGGCAGCGACGCGCAGTTAAGGCCCGCGCTAAAGGCTCTGAATCCTGAACTCTGAACCCCGGAGGCTGGTGAAAGCAGCGGCAGGCGGACAAGCAATGCTTGTCCCTACGATTGTCAATTGTCACCTGTCACTTGTCAATTGTAAAAGCGCCAGACCCACTTCCCAGGCCGCGTTGTCCACCGCGCCTTGATTGCCGGAAAAATGGGGACCGTCGGCATCAATGCAGAGATAATATGCCTCCTGTTCCGGGTTCAGCAGAGGAGCATATTGGATATAGTCCATGGCAGGGCCCCGCTGGGTTTCGGGGTCGAAGGCCAGAATGCCCCAACACTTCCCTTCCCGCTCATAGCCCCGCATTCCCTCCGGCAGGGGCAGGGCAGCCAGGGTGCCGGGGGTGTCGGTAAGGGTCGATTCCAGAATGGATGCCTTCATCAGATAGAGGTCTCCCTCCAGCTCCGTGCCCAGGAAGCTGTAGCCGAAGCTCCGCACCTGGATCATTTTGATTCCGGCGGGGAGGCATTCCTCCTCCAGCCGCAGGCCCAACCCCCGCTGATCCAGGGCGTAGGCGTCCACATAGAGGATCACTTTTTTCTCCCGGGAGGTATCCCCCACGAAGGTATAGATCCAGGCCCAAAGCAGGGAGAGAATCAGGGCCCAGAAGACGAATCGGTGGAGCTGGGCCCAGATGTTTTTAAGAATCCGCATGGCCCGCCTCCTGTTCCGCTTCCTGCCAGGCCGCCACATAGCCGTGGACCGTGTAGAGGGTCAGCCGCTCCCCGGCCCGGCGCAGGGCCTCCGCCTTGTCTATATGGATGTTGAGGTTCACCGTTCCCTTCGCGGTCTCCACCCGGAGCTTCCGCAGGGTGATGCTGTTGCGAACCCGGACCTTCTGATTTAATAGGGTGACCTTCCCCGTCACAGACTCCCGGGGGCCCTCCGCCAGATGCCTGGCGTGTTCCAGCTCCCGGCCGGCGTCCCGGACCGTGTAGACGCCGAAGTAGATGATGATCCAGGCAGTCCCTACGCTGACACAGATACAGGCCAGCAGCATATCATAAATATTTCGGGTGTTCACCCGGCAGGTCAGGACAACACAGACCGCCAGCGCCGCGGCAGCCAGCAGAATCAGCAGCAGTCTGACCCGTTTTCGCCGCCGCTCCAGCCGCTCCAGCCGCTCCGGCGGATAAAGCTCCACGATGGGATGCATAAGCGCCCTCCTTCTATCGTATTATGTAAACCTGTAAAGTGGTCTCTTTCGGTTGATTATACCATTCCAAGAATCAAATTGCAATGTAAAACCGTCTTGACAGGGAGAATCATAATCGATAAAATGAAAGTAATGATTCACAGGAGGCGATTTCCATGAAAAAATCCATGGCGCTCACCCTTGCTCTGTTTCTGCTTCTGAGCCTGTTCGCGGGCTGTGAGACTACCCCGGTTTCCTCTTCCACGCCTCCGGCATCGGGAACAGGCCAACCCGTTCAAAGCACGGAGCCCGCCGCTCCCGCCGGAGAGTACGCGGTGGCCGTCCCGGCCGGCGTCAAGCCCGCAGCGGACAACAATCGGGTCTTCTATGAGATTTTCGTGGGCTCCTTCTCCGACTCCGACGGCGACGGCATCGGCGATCTGCGGGGCATCATCAACCGGATGGACTACCTCAACGACGGGGACGACAGCTCCGGCAAATCTCTTGGCATTGAGGGCATTTGGCTGACGCCCATCTTCAAATCCGGCTCCTACCACAAGTACGACGTGAACGACTATTACCAGGTGGACGGTTCCTTCGGCACCCTGGACGACCTGAAGGAACTGGCGGAGCTCTGTCACAGCCGGAACGTGAAGCTGATTCTGGATCTGCCCATCAATCACACCGGCAAAAGCAATTCCTGGTTCAGCAGCTTTTCCCTGGCCCACCAGCACAATGCCGTGGACGATCCCTATTACAATTTCTACAGCTATTACACCCAGGGGGAGCCCGCTCCCGCGGGCCGCAGCTTCTCCCCGCTCTCCGGCACCGACATCTTCTATGAGTGCAACTTCGACGGCGGCATGCCGGAACTGAATTTCGACAGTCCGGAGGTCCGCCAGGCCGTGCTGGACGTGGCAAAATTCTACCTGGACCTGGGGGTGGACGGCTTCCGCTTCGACGCAGCCAAATACGTCTACTTCGGGGACAACGCCGCCAGCGCGGAGTTCTGGAGCTGGTATCTGAACGAGCTTCGGGCCCTCAAGCCCGATCTCTACACCGTGGGCGAGGTATGGGACGGAGACGCCGTGACCCAGATTTACTACCCCGCCATGAACTGCTTTAACTTCTCCATGTGCCTGGCGGAGGGCTATATCGCCTCTGCCGCTCAAAAGGGCGATGTAAACCGCTACACCGAGTACGTGCAGAGCTATCTGGACACCGTCAACCCCCTGCGGGCGGACGCGACCATCGTACCCTTTATCGCCAACCACGACACCGACCGGTCCGCGGGCTTCCTGCCCACCCGCACCGGCGCGGCCCAGATGGCCGCCAACCTGCTGATTCTGGGGCCAGGCTCCCCCTTCCTCTACTACGGCGAGGAGCTGGCCATGCGGGGCTCCCGGGGCGGGGCTAACACCGACGCCAACCGCCGCCTGTCCATGGTCTGGGGGGACGGAGACCCGGTTAAGGATCCCATCGGCACCACCTATTCCACCGATACCCGGGCGGACGGCACCGCGGCGGAGCAGCTTTCCAAGGCGGACAGCCTCTACAATTACTACAAGCAGGTGATCCTGCTGCGAAAGGCCAACCCGGAGATTGCCGGCGGCAAGTACAGCGCTCTGAAATTCAACGCCACCAACGTGGGCGGCTTCACCGCGGAACTAAACGGCAAGAAGTGCCTGGTGATCCACAACACCACCACCGAGACTTTTATGACGGATCTGGCAAACCGGGGCCTGGCGGAATTCACCGCCGTCAGCGGCTTTGTGGGCCTGGGCTCCGCCAGTCTGGATGGCACCGTCCTGACCCTGGAGGGCCAGACCAGCGTGGTTCTGCGCTAACCCTCAAAAACATGACCGGGGCAGATGTGCGCATCTGCCCCGGTCATGTTCACCCAGGTCATGTTCTCACAGGAATTGAATACAGCCCCGGTGAGCCGAACGGTGGACACGAAGCTCCGGGAAGGCCTCCCGCAGCTTGGCAGCCAGCGTATCGCAGACCGGATCCTCGGTTTCGAAGTGCCCCGCGTCGATGAGATTCAGACCCAGGGTGGCCGCGTCACAGAAATCATGATATTTGATATCTGCGGTGACAAAGGTGTCGCAGCCCGCCGCCAGGGCCCGGGAAGCAAATTCCCCACAGCCGCCGCCTCCCACGGCCACCTTGCGGACAGGCTTTCCACCGTCCACGAACCGCAGGCCGGGGCAGTCCAGCCGTTCCTTGACGAAGGCGGCAAAGGCCGGCAGCTCCGTCTCCGGAACCTCCCCCATCCGGAGCAACCCCGCTGTCTCTCCATCCTCCAACACAGAAAAATTATGTAAACCAAGCCGCTCCGCCAGCACGTCGTTGACGCCGCCTGGAGCGCAGTCCAGGTTGGTGTGCATGGAGATCACGGCGATACCCTTTTCCAGATAGATCAGGTGAAGCTCCGTCAGCGGGTCCGCGTCGGTGATATGCTTGTCCCCCCGGAAGATTACCGGGTGATGGGTCAAAACCAACTGGCAGCCCAGTCGCTCCGCCTCGGCAGCCACAGCCGCCGTGGCGTCCAGCGCCACCAAAACGCCCCCCACCGGGGCGTTTTTCCGTCCCAAAAGCAGGCCCACGTTGTCCCAATCCATCCGGAAGCGCTCCGGCGCCAGAGTCCAAAGATAGTCCAGAATGGTTTGTACGGTCATAATTATTCTCCTTTCCAAAGCTTTTCCCCCAAGGGGAAGGCTTTTTACATGGCTGAAACTTCCTCCAACGCCGCCCGGTAGTATTCCGCCCGCTCCAGGTCGGCAGGGTCGACGCTTTGGGTGATGCCCGCAACGGTCAGCTCCAGCGCCCGGCGAACGCGGGCCAGGAATTCCGGATAGAGGGGGTCCCCTGCCCGGCGCAGGGCCGGGGAAACATACTGCTCCCCCGGGCTCAGAGCTCTGCCCTCTCCGGGCCGAACCTCCATAACGGCATAGAGGAACCGGCCGTCCCGCACCAGCCGCTCCCGGCGGATGGACCAGCCCCGCCCCCCCAGCCAACGGCGCAGATCATTGGCCGCAGACTGGGGCTGGAGAATCAGGGTATAGGGGCCGCCCTCCAGCCAGGGGGCCTCAGCCAGGATCCGGGTGATCAGATCTCCCCCCATCCCTGCCAAAACAAGCGTATCGAACGCGCCCGGTTCAATATTATGTAGACCGTCGGACAGGACGAAGGACATCTGCCCGGATACGCAAAACTCCGCCGCGTTTGCTCTCGCGGAGGCCAGGGGCTTTTCCCGCAGGTCGGCGGCAATCACATGGGCGCATTTTCCGCTTTGCAGCAGGTAGATGCCCAGATAGCCGTGGTCCGTACCCACGTCCGCCACCGTACCGCAGGGGGGCGTCAACTCCGCACAGCAAAGGAGCCGTCTTGAAATCGGTATTTTCATATTTGCACGATCTCTCATTCTTCCTCACGAAGCGTAATACGTAATTCATTCACTCCAGCGGTCTGTCCGGCAGTGACAGGTGCCGAAGCACCCGGATTTGCAGGGGAATGGCCAGGCAGAGGGTCAGCACGTCGCTGAGGGGCTGGGCCAGCTCCAGACCGATCAGGCCGAAAAACTCGGGCAAAACCAAAACCAGCGGCACCAGGAAGAGGCCCTGCCGGGCCATGGCCAGGGCGGAGGCGGAGAACATCCAGCCCATGGTCTGCTGGGTCATATTGGAGGGCAGCACCCAGCAGTTGGCAAAGAAGGCGGCGCACTGAAAGCGCAGAATCGTGGCTGCCAGGGCCCGGACCTTGGGCTGAGCGTCGGGGAAGAGATTCACCACCGCGGGAGCCAGCAGCTCCCCCAGCACAATTACCAGCAGACACCAGCAGGCGATGGTCTTCACCAGGAACCAGAAGGCCTGTCGGACCCGGCTGAACTGCCCCGCGCCGTAGTTGAAGCCGCAGACGGGCTGATAGCCCTGGCCCAGACCGATGACCACATTGTTGACCATCATCATAATCTTGCTGACCAGGCCGAAGGCGGCAATCAGCGCCGCCCGTCCGATGGCTGGGTCCAAGTCGCCCACCTGTCCCGCAGTTCGGTTCAGCACCATTACGGCCACGGAACCGCAGCCCTGCCGCAGCAGGGAGGGCAGGCCGCCCTGGGCAATGAACTTCAAATTCTCCAGCGAGATTCGGACCCGGCGGAGCTGGATCCGGAGATTGTCTCCTCGGAAGGTCCCCGCCAGCAGGACGCAGAAGCCCACGCTCTGGCTGATGGCCGTAGCCAGGGAGGCGCCCTGGGCGCCCAGGCCCAGAACGTGGATGAACAGCGGGTCCAGGCCCACGTTCAGCACGGCGCCGCTGACCACACCGATCATGGCATAGAAGGCGTTGCCCTGGAAGCGAAGCTGATTGTTCAGGCAGAAGGAGCCGGTCATCAAAGGGGCGGCCGCCAGGATCCAGCGCAAATAGTCCACCGTGGGGCCGATGAATTCCTCATCCGCCCCCAAAAACCGGGCAATCGGGGCGGTGAACAGTTCCCCCGCCAGGGTCACCAGCGCACCCAGACTCAGCGCCAGGAACAGGCCGGTGGCCGCCATTTCGGAGGCCTTGTCCACGTCGTGACGTCCCAGGGCCCGGGAGATAAAGTTGGCCGCGCCCTGGCCCACAAAGAATCCCAAAGCCTGAATCAGCGCCATCACCGAAAGGGAAACTGATACCGCCGCGATGGCGCAGGTTCCCTCGTAGCCGCCGATGGAGCTGACGAAGAAAGTGTCCGCCACGTTGTACAGGGCGGTCACCAGCATGGAAGCAATGGTGGGCACCGCCAGACGCAGCACCAGCCCCTGGACCGGGGCGGTGGTCATGCGGAGGAATTTTTTCTGCCGGAGGTCAACTTGTCTGTTATCCATATCTGTCTTCACTCACAAAAACAGGGGCGCGGCCGCGCCCCCGTTCTTTCTGTTGTCTTACTCGGCCTTGCCCTCGTCGAAGGCGTTCAGGTGCTTGAGGAACTCGTCCACATCCACCCCATGGACCATGCAGGCCTCTTCCACAGTCTCACCCCGGGAAGCGGGGCAGCCCAGGCAGTGCATGCCGATGGCCATAAACAGGGGGGCGGTCTCCGGCGCGATGTCCAGCACGTCGCCGATAATGGTGTCTTTTTCGATCTTTGCCATTGCGATTTCTCCTTTGGTGTTTATTTGCCTATCATTATAATGGGTTTTTGCAAAATTGCAAGTGTTTTTTTATTTTGCCGCAAATCCCTCAAAAATAATCTTATCGCCCGCCCGAACCAGGGCGTTGGTCTCTTCCTGGGAGGGAACCACCCACCAGAAGAACTGGGGACCCCAGATTTTCCGGCACAGGCCGGGGCCCAGGTCCTCCCGATCCTCGTACTTATAGGCCACAAAATCGGGATTGGTAAAGATATTTGTCATCATGTTGGACAGGGCAAAGCGCATGAACCAGTTGAGCTTGCACTTCCTGTCCTTGAAAAAATTCTCGGACAGCTGGCCCCGGATGATGTCCGGGCGGTGCTTTTTCAACCAGAGCAGGACTCTGGGATCGAAGGACTCGATCATATAGTTCAAATCGGGATACATCCGCAGCATATCGGTGACCTTCTTGGTCAGCTCCCCGTGATTGCCGTTTTCCGGCTTCAGCTCAATGAGCAGGGCCGTCTTGCCGGAAAAGAGCGGCAGCACGTCCTCCAGGAAAGGCACCTTTTCCCGGGTATTTTCCAGAGTAAGCTGACTCAGCACCTGAGAAGTGACAGCGCTGACGCTGGCGTTGGCGCCGGTGGTGCGCTTGAGGCTCTCATCGTGCATAATCACCAGGTTCCCGTCTCGGCTCATGCGCACGTCCAGCTCCGCGGCGTAGCCGTTGTTGGCGGCCAGGCGGAAGGCCCGGAGGGAATTCTCGGGGATCCCGGCGTGGATGGCGTGCAGACCCCGGTGGGCATAGTAGTATGTACCAAGCTTGCCGTGGAATCCATTCACGGAGCGGCGTCTGGCTTTCATGCTGAGTACAAACAGGCCCACGAACAGCAGAGCAATCAGATCCAGAATCAACAAAACTTTCAGCATTGGTCAATCCTCCACATCCAGGGCCTCCAGGCCCTTTTTCGCAACGGGTTTGTTATCGCCGTGCATGACAAAGAGCATGGTTCCAAAGGCCAGGGCCGCAAACACGGCGGCGTAGGGGAAGAGCGTGGTCATGCCAAACTGATCCATGAAGAAGCCGGAGATCATAGGCGTCACGGTCTGGGCCGCCATGGAGGCGGTGTAGTAGAAGCCGGTATACTTGCCCACGTTGCCGCCCTTGCAGAGCTCCACCACCATGGGAAAGGAGTTGACGTTGATAGTGGCCCAGCCGATGCCCGCCAGGGCGAACATGGCGTTCATCAACATGGTGGGGCTGGATTCCCGGAGGAAGCAGGCCACCGCGAAGGCCGCGGTGAGCATCACAACGCCCGCCAGGATGGTCTTTTTCCGGCCCACCCTGGAGGCCACCATACCCACAGGCAGATAGGCGATAATGGCGGCTGCCTGCGCAATAATCAGGGTCAGGTTGTAGTCCTTGTGCAGAATATTGCTGGCGTAGACGGAATACTTGGAAGTCACGGCATTGTAACCCATAAACCACAGGACGATGGAGGCCAGCAGGAAGGCCAGGGATTTCCGTTCCTCCCTGGAAAGCTTCCGGGAGCCGGAGCCGTCGGCCTCTCCCTCATCGATGCCATAGCGCTTGCTTTCGGCCTGCATTTCCTCCACGAACTTCGGCTCCTTCACCTTCAACTTGAAGATCAGCAGGGCCAGGAGCATAATGCCCGCAATAACGGAGAAATATACGGTGTAGCTCATCAGCGAGTTGCGCACCGCGCTGGTGGCAAAGACCATGCCCAGACCCAACACCAGAATACCGCCGGCGCTGCCCATGAGATTAATGACGGCGTTGGCCTTGGAGCGCAGGGGCTTGATGGTCACGTCCGGCATCAAGGCCACGGCGGGGCTGCGGAAAGTGGCCATAGAGACCAGGACCATCAGCAGCAGAACCATAAAGATAATCAAGGGCGCGGAGCCGTCTCTGGTCACGCTCCATGCGTAGGCCTGCCGGGCGGGGACCACGTAGTTGGTGTAGTTCGGATTGGTGATGGTTTTCCCTTCCTCACTGGTAATCTGGCTGCGAATCTCAACGAATTCCGCCTCAGAAAATGCGGTGGAAAGGGTGAACTTGTCACCGTCCGGAGTCTGGAGCTCAGAGTCCTTTTCCTGGATGTAGATCTCCGTCAGGGCGGCGGGATCGTCGATCTTGGAGACCTTTTCGATCTGCTTGAGCTGCATATTGTCCGCGAAGGTCAGACCGACGAAGGCAACGGCAGCCACGATCGTGCCCACCAAAATAAAGGGGGTCCTGCGGCCCAGCCGATGGCGGCACTTGTCGGAAATCGCGCCGAAGAGGGGCAGCATGAACAGAGCCAGAATATTATCCAGCGCCATAACCACGCCGGAAGCCGTCTGAGACAGGCCGAATTTGTTGGTCAGAATCAGTGGAATGGTGTTATCGTAGGCCTGCCAAAAGGCACAGATCAGGAAAAAAGCAAAGCCGACAAAGACCGTACGCTTGTAGTTGAGCTTCATGGTGGTCTCCCCTTCCCGGATATTCCTATCCATTCTATTTAATAATATATCACATTTTTTGACAAATTTCATCAATTATTTTTCAAATTGACAGAATTCTTTTTGTGTATTACAATATTAGGCAATAGGCAATAGGCATCAGGCATCAGGCAATAGGCAATAGGAGACTGGGGATGCGGGCCCTGAACTCTGAACCCTGGACTCTGAACCCAATAGGAGACGGGGAACGTCAGGAAACGATACCCTGCCCTCCGCACAGCCATTACACCGCAGGAGACGCACATGGACGCATTGGAGCAGCTGATTGAAATACTGCCCGACTGGTTCGGGGCCAACCGGCGGGACCTGCCCTGGCGGCGGAACCGGGAGCCCTACCACGTCTGGCTTTCGGAGATTATGCTTCAGCAGACCCGGGTGGAGGCGGTAAAAGGCTACTACGCCCGCTTTCTGGCGGCACTGCCGGACGTTCCCGCCCTGGCGTCCGCGGACCCGGAGCTGCTGCACAAGCTCTGGGAGGGCCTTGGCTACTACGCCCGGGTGCGAAACCTGCAAAAGGCCGCCCAGGTGATTATGAATGAACACGGGGGCGTCTTTCCCCGGGACTATCATGCCGTACGGGACCTGCCCGGCATTGGAGATTACACCGCCGGGGCCATCTGCTCCATCTGCTTCGATCAGCCCACCCCCGCCCTGGACGGCAACGTCCTTCGGGTACTGACCCGGCTCAGTGCCGACAGCCGCTGCACCGACGAGCCCGCCGTAAAGCGGGAGCTGCGGGATCGGCTGGCCGCCCGCTACCCCGCAAAAGGGGCCGGGACGCTGACCCAGGCTCTGATGGAGCTGGGGGCCACGGTCTGTCTGCCAAACGGGGAGCCCAAATGCGGGACCTGTCCCGCCGCTTCCTTCTGTGCGGCCCATGCCGCCGGAAGCTGGCAGGCCTATCCGGTCCGGGCGAAGAAAAAGGCTCGGCGCCCGGAGCGGCTGACGGTTTTCGTCCTCTCCTGCGGCGGGGCTCTGGCCCTGCGGAAACGGAAAAACAGCGGTCTGCTGGCGGGTCTCTGGGAATTTCCCAACGTCCCCGGCCGGCTGGAGCCCCAGGAAGCTCTGGATCAGGCCGCTGCCTGGGGTCTGCGGCCCCGGGGACTGGAAAAGCAGCTGGAGCGAACCCATATTTTCACCCATGTGCAGTGGGAAATGCGGTGTTATTATGTAAACTGCGCGGAGCGGGCCGCGGGCTTCACTTGGGCAAACGAGGCTGCTCTGGATGAGCAGTACGCCCTGCCCACGGCCTTCCGGATGTTCCGGCCGTAGGGAGCCGCAGGGCAGCGCGGGGCGGCCTGAGGTCAGGCCGCCGCGTCGCTGATACAAAGACAAACAGACGGCTGCGCGCCGTCCCGATACACCAAAAGGAGGAATCACAATGACAGGCAAGTACAGCGAGGACCAGATCATTCATCTGGAATTTGACGATGGCGTAGAATTTGACTGCGGCATCATGGGAATCTTCGACGTAGAGGGCAAGGATTACATCGCTCTGGAGGCCCTGGACGGCTCCGAGGACGTGTATCTCTACGGCTACAAGCCCACCGAGGACGACTTCGAGCTGGAGGACATCGACGAGGAGACCTTTGAAAAGGTTGCCGCCGAGTTCGAAAGCCTCAGCGACGAACCCCTGTAAACCGGGATAAACTGCCCCGGGCGAAAGACCGCAACAGTCTTTCGCCCGGTTTTCTTGTATGGACTCGGGGAAACGGTTCAGCGCCGTCCAGGCTCTCTCAAGCCGTTTAATCGAATTTCGTCCAATTCCTCCGCCGTTAAGCAGCCTGACTGATACAGCCGCAGACATTCCTTTGAAACGTCGGAATCGAAGATCAGCACGTCGTCGGAATTGACGGTTACATCCACCCCTTTTCGGAAGAGCCGGGCAATGGGGTGCGCCGCCATATCGGACACGCGGCCCATCAGGACGTTGCTGGATGGCGTGATGTTCAATCTGACTCGATTTTCCACAAGAAAAGCGATGGCGTCATCGTCCCCGGCGGCAGCAATCCCATGCTGCACTTCATCGAGACCCAGTACTTTGACGGCAGTTACAACGTCCCCCGCCGTTCCCCATTCTCCCACGTGGGCCTTCCGCACCAGGCCGTTTTCCCCAGCCTTCTCATAGATGGGTATAAAGTTCTCAATGGGCTGGGCGAGCTCGTCGCCGTACAGATCAATGGAATAAAACTCCCTGCGTCCCCAAAAATGCTTCAGGCAGTCCTCCAGGTAATCGATGGGACAGTGCCGTGACAGGCCGATCTGCAGGCGCAATTCCACTTCCGGGGCAATTCTGTCCTTTGCCTCCAGGAAGGCGTAGATCAGCTCCGAAACATCGTTGTGGAAGTACTCCCCCAGCCCCCATACGTCTTCGCCGATCTCCAATACGCTAACTCCATCTTCTCGGGCCTGGACAAAGGCCGCTTCAATCAGCAGTCTTCGTCCCTCCGTGCTTTGAAACCGGCTGCCAATGTATTTGGCGCTCCAGGCGTCCATTTCGCCCATGGACCCCAGGGGCCGGGAGATGGGATCTATCGCGTATCCCGTTTTGCCCAGGATGTACGCCCTGTTTCCCCCCAGCACAAAATGGTTGTGCAGGTCTGCCTTCGGCGCCTTTCGGATTTCATCCAGATTCCCGCATTTGATCGCTTCCACAAAAGTCATAAAACGCAACCGCTTTCCTGATTTTTGCTCTATTTTACAACAAAAACAAGCCCATGGCAATATAAATTTCTCTAACGGGAAAGCGCCTTCCGCCCGCCGGAAAACAATCTGCATGTTTTTTCCAACGGCGGGACATACTACCGGGTGAAATCAAACACTCGGAGGAACGCATGCAGGGAAAGGTAGAAATCTGCGGGGTGAACACCGCAAAGCTGGGGACCTTGAAGGCGGGAGAGACGGAGGCGCTGCTGCGCCGAAGCAGGGCCGGGGACCGGGAGGCCCGGCAAAAGCTGATCGAGGGGAACCTGAGGCTGGTGCTGTCGGTGATCCAGCGCTTTTCCGGCCGGGGCGAAAACCCGGACGACCTGTTTCAGGTAGGCTGTATCGGCCTTCTGAAGGCAATCAATAACTTTGACCCGGACCTGGACGTGAAATTTTCCACCTACGGGGTACCGATGATCTGCGGGGAGATCCGCAGGTATCTGCGGGATAACTCCCCCATCCGTGTGAGCCGCTCCGTGCGGGACACGGCCTACCGGGTCTTGCAGTGCAAGGAGCGGCTCATGGTGGAACTGGGCCGGGAGGCCACGGTGGAGGAGCTGGCCAAGGCCATGGACCTGCCGACAGCGGCGGTCTGCGAGGCC
Source organism: Oscillospiraceae bacterium (assembly GCA_016282135.1). Classification (GTDB taxonomy): domain Bacteria; phylum Bacillota; class Clostridia; order Oscillospirales; family Oscillospiraceae; genus JAFRPC01. Next base: position 11,817 of record JAEEKA010000102.1, on the reverse strand, counting down.
ATGGACGCGGTATCCGCCCCGGTGTCCCTCTATGAGCCCGTCCACAGCGACAGCGGGGATCCCCTGCTGGTGATGGATCAGATCAGCGACCCCAAGGCCAACGACGACCGCTGGCTAGAGGAGTTGGCCCTCCGGGACGCCCTGGCCGCTCTGGGAGAACGGGAGAAGCACATTCTGTCTCTGCGCTACTACGACGGCAAAACCCAGGTGGAGGTTGCCAACGCCATCGGCATCTCCCAGGCCCAGGTCTCCCGCCTGGAAAAAGGCGCCCTGAACCGGCTGAAAAAGGCAATCGTCTCATAGCGTTTCACAAGCCGCGGCCACTCGGAATCATCCGAGTGGCCGCGGCTTGCAGATAGATTCTTGTGAATGGGGCAGGAATCGGCTCCCTTTCCCCGGGGGACGGGCCTTTCAGCGGAAGACTTCAAACCCGTAGATTCTGGCGTGGCTGTCTCCGTCCCGGCAGGGCTGAGTGATGCGAAGCATCACGTAGCGGGCCCTGCGCGGGGGGAAGGAACGGTTGGTGAGGTTTTCCCGATTGTCGGAAACGCTGTCCGCCGGAGACCATTTCTCCGCCTCCCGTACCTTCGTCAGGATCTCAAAGTCCACGGTGTTCCAGAGTCTCGATTCTCTCGATCCGGCGTGAACGATCAGATAGGAGGAGATTTCCTCTGGCCTGCCCAGGTCTACCACCAGCGTGCAGACGCCGTTTTCGTCTCTGGTGCCGCACCATTTGGTGTCGCTGTTGCCGTCCAGGGCGTGTTCCGCGCTCTCCTGGCGGCTCATCTCGTGGTTGGCGCGGCAGCGTTTGCCTCTGGCCAGGTCCTTGCCCAGCTTCTTGTATCGTGCCTTCACGGTGAGGTTCTTTTGGCCGACCCGGACGACGGCAAGGTTTTCTTCTATTGAAACGATGTCGTCGCTCTTTTCAAATCCCATGAAGAGGGCGTCGTCGGTCAGGGTGGGGGCGAAAATGCGCACCAGGGCTCCTTCGGGATAGACGCCGCTGCCGTCGCAGCCCACAACCGTCAGCCGGTGCAGGCTACGCTGGTCATCCTCGCCGTAGTCGTCATAGACCTCACCGCTCATCGGCCTGCGGGCCTTGTCGGTAGCTGTGGCCGCGAAGAGGAGCAGCTCGCCGTCGTCCGGCAGGGTGAGCTCCGTTTCCCCCTCCAGGGGGATTTCATATTCAAAGAGGTACGCAAAATCGTACAGCCTGTCCCCACCATTTTCGTCGTGGGTGTGGGTATAGCATACCGCCACGGCATCCTTCGTCACGGCGTTGGCTGTGCCGGCAACCGAAGACTCGATGCTGCCCACCGGGCAGTTGAGGGGCGCCACCGGGAACGTGACGGTGTTCTTTCCCACGAGGAAGGAGAAGGGCTTGCGATCACTGCGGGCGGCGGCCAGGATGCGCAGATATTTCCTGGGCTCCGGCAGAGTAATCCGCTGTCCGGCGGCCTTCAGCACGTCCTTCTCGCCCCGGCTCAGCCGGTAGCTGACGCCGTTGGCGCTGACCGTTTCCGCAAAGAGCTCCGCCGGCAGGGCGCAGCGGGCGGCGGCCAGCTTTTCGCCGCGCCGGGTGAATATCTTTTCGTTGACAGGAAGAGGAATCCTGATGTCTCGGGTGCCGCGGCAGAGCGTCTTTTCCACTTCCAGCGCGAAGGACGCCACGGCAAAGGCGTCGAGATCAAAGCGGAATCCGGTTTCGTCCCACTGCATTTCCCGGCTGATCCGCTCATAACCGTCGCACGCGTAGACCTTCTTCACCCGGTTCAGCGGCAGCTTGATACGCAAGCCCCGCTGGGCTTTTCCTTCTGTCTCCTTGACCCGCAGGATGAGCAGAGAACCCTTTTCTTCCTCCTTGCAGGCGGTAAGCTGAGCGCCGCTCCCTTCCAGTTCCAGGAAGGACAGGCTTTTGCGGGCGCCCTTGTGGGTCTCGGCCTTGACGCAGGAAACCGGCAGATTGAGGGCTTCCGCGCCCCGCAGGGCCTCCCCCCGGTCCGTGCCGTAGCCTTGGATCGTATAGGAGAAGAGGTTGAGGCCGAAGTCCTGGAAGTCCTGGCCGGACGCCGGCTGATAGGAGCCCTTCGGGGTGTGGATCAGGGCCAGGGACAGGGTGTTTCTGTCCTGTTTGGTCATTCCGTATTTGCAGTCATTGGCAATCAGCACGCCGAAGCTTCCGCTCTCGTCCTGCTGGTCCGCCCACTCATGGACGTTGTGCATGAAGTAGGGGTAGGAATCCGTGATTCCGCCCTTGACCGCCCCGGGATCGGCGTCAAAGACGGCCGTGTCGCTGGCCGCTGTCAGCGGGAAGCGCACAAAGAGGTTGGACGCCCGCTCGTACCAGCGCACCCGGTTGTCAAATCGCAGGGCGGAAGCACCCTCAGCCAGGGTCACGGTGGTTTCAAACACGCTTTCCTGATACTTTTTGGTGATTTTCAGGGCCACGTACACCGGCCGCCGATCAATCACTTCGATCTCGGCCTCCCTCGGAAGCTGCTTGGGCCGTTTCTTCAGATCCTCGAAGTTGTATTCCCATGCGGGCCAGACCGTGCTGGTGTCAGGATAGATTTCAAACGCAATCGGCGCGCTGAGCAGCTCACGGTTCAGCTTCTTGTCGAAGATGGAGCGGACTTCCCCCGAACGGCTGACCCGCACTCGCAGAAAGTCATTCTCCAGAATGCTGGAGCCGACCTTCAGGGAGGACGCCGCTCTGTGCCGTTCTTCGCGGACGTGGACCACTGTGAAGGAGGCCGGAGCCAGTGGCGTCCGGAAGATAACGCAGCCCTTCTCCCCTGCCGTAGGCAGCCGCTTGCCCTCCAGATACACGCAGCCGTTCTTGCCGTCGTAGGGCAGCCGGACCGTTTCGCAGCGGGAGAAGGCAGAGGGATTGTAAACCACGTAGGGCTGTCCCTTGCCCCGGGTGTCCAGCTTTCGCTCCACGACGGAAAGGGCGTTTTGCAGCTCGCCCGCGAAGATGTTGGCGGCCAGCAGCTCATCGTTGTGGGAATAGCGGTAGGCGGAGGCGATGGAGGTGCCGGTGAGATCGTCGTGGAACTGGTGCCACAGGAAGGTCTTCCAGCCCTCATTCAGCCGTTTCTTGGGATAGGCTTCCCCCGCCAGGTACTTGGCCGCGCTGGCCGCCCGCTCGGTGCGGTCCGCCAGACGCTCGTTTCTCCGGTTGAGACGCTTCATCGCGGTATGGCTGGTCATGGCCCCATAGCCGTGGGGAATGAGCAGAGCCCCCTGATACACAGGCAGTCCCGCGATCTCCTCCTCCGTCAGCCCTTCGTACACGTCGGTGGGCGTGGCCGCGATCACGTCGAAATCCCCAGCGCTGTCTGCCGCCGCCTGCAAGAGACGGGCAGAGCCGTCGGAGGGCGCGCCGCCGTAGTCGCCGGTGCCGTAGTACATCATGCGCCTGGCAACGCCCGAATATTTTTCGTTATGGGCGATGGCCTCGGCAATCTCCCTTCGCGTCTGGATGGGGCGCTCGTCGTTGTGGTTGTCAAAATTGTAGGTGTAGTTGCCGCCCTGCAGCGATACGAACACGCCCTTGCCGTCGGGACCGATCCATCTGCCCAGGTCCAGCCGGGGCAGCTCGCTGTTCGGCACAGGCGGCAGGACCCTGCCGTCGGGGGCAAGCAGCGGCGCTCCTGCCCCCCAGGCCAGCTTCTGGGTCGAGAAGCCCATCAGGCCCATGTGGGCTTCGATGGAGGGCAGCGACGCCCGAAAGCCGAAGCAGTCGGGCAGAAAGATGTCCTTGGAAATCACGCCGAATTCCTGTTCAAACCAGTTGTTGCCGATCAGAATCTGGCGCATCAGGGCTTCGCCGGAGGGTACGTTCACGTCCATGGCGTCCCAGGCGGCGCCCACCGGGTGCCATCTGCCCTCTTTGACGTATTTCTTGACCTGCTTGTATTTTGCAGGATAGTATTCCTGCATCAGCTTGTAGCGGAAAGCGCCCTCAAAGTTGAACTCGTAGAAGGGGTATTTCCGGAACAGCGGGAAGTTGTAGTCCATGGTGTTTTTGATGCAGTCCCGGATGGTGTCCACAATCGTCCAGTTCCACTGGGTATCGAGGTGCGCGTTGGAAACGGCGAAAAACTTTGCTTTCTTGCTCATTGGAAGCGCCCTTTCTTCTGTTTTATGCCAATTTTTAAAATGCCTGCTGCTTATTAATCCCTCATCTGCCTCTTCCGGATGGCTCCCCGGCAAAGCCCGGGGAAAACCCTGTGTCAGCTGGTTCGCGCTCCTATACTTCGCTCAACATCCAAACCCAAGGCCTTCATCAGCTCCCGCTGCCTGACGCCCTGCGCGTGTTGATTCGACATCTCTTTGGCGCTTATGTGGTTTCTTTTCAGTTCTCTGCGGATTGATCCGGCCTGATAGGCCCAGGCAAAGGGGCGAAGAATCCGGTGCTTTTTCGCCGCCTTCCATCTGGTCATTCCGCCCTTCTGGAGGCGCTTGATGACTCGAAACGGGTTGGACATATCCAGATACACGGAAGAAATTTTCCCTGTCTTACCGCTTTTGCGCCCGAAGTTGCCCTTTTCCATGATGTAACTCATCAGCTCGCCGCAAACCGCCGGGTCAACCGTTTCACACCCATCCAGGGTCTTTGGCAATCCAAGGAAGCGCTGACACATGACGCTTACGCACAGGGCCAGCTTTTCCATGCCGGTCTCCCGCAGCAGCGGCCGGAGCTTTTCCGTCCAGACGCCCGCCGCATCGGAAAGCTGATCGACGTACATCATCCAGTCAATAATCTGCCGCAGCCCAAGCCCGCTTCGCAGATGCTGATTGATATGAAAAACCAGCGCCAGTCCGTTGAGTTCCACCGGGAGAACGGGAAAGGAAAACGCGCCCGTTTCTCTGATTTCTCTCCTGGCGATTCCCTCTTCAAACAGCGACAGCAGCTTTTCGTTCGAATCGTGAACAACCCCGATCCGCCAGTGGAGCTCAAAGCTGATCCCGCCCTTGGTATATCCGTAGTGGTGCGATTTCTCATCCTTCTCGTGCTCCAGACTGTAGCCGTTTTCCTCCAGAATGGCTGCGGCCCGGTCTCTGTCGGAGCGCCTTACCAGGAAGTCCACGTCCCCCATCTGACGAAGCGACGGATTCGGGTAGGCCATCGCCGCCGCAGCGCCCTTCAGAATCACGCACTCGATCCCATTTTCTTCCAGAAGCGCAAGCAGCTGGGACTGCCCGCTCATCACCTTTACCCATCGCGCCTGTGATTGCAGGCAGCGAGTAAGCCAGGCAGAATAAACTTCCGGCTCACGCTCCCTCTGTTCTTTCAGCCACGCGTAAGGAAGCGCAGCCACCGACTGCGCCTGCATCTCCCGGAACACAGCGTTCCAGTCCTCCAAATGCTGCGGCTGTTCCCCGTCAGCGGGGAACAGCGCGGCTCTCAACAGGCGGAACACTTCAAGATACGTTTTATTTTTCGACAAATCCATTTTCATTCAGGCGCTGCAATCGCCCAATCAGTCTCTCTGATACAAATCTCTTGTATATACCTTCTCTTTCACGTCGTCCAGGCAGGAGTCATATCGATTCGCAATGATGCATCGACTGCGCTGTTTGAATTCATCCAGGTTGTTCACAATCTTGCTTCCAAAAAACGTCATACCGTCTTCAAGGGTCGGTTCATAGATAATGACCACAGCGCCTTTTGCTTTCACCCGCTTCATAACCCCTTGAATCGACGATTGACGGAAGTTATCGCTGTTTGTTTTCATTGTAAGTCTGTAGACGCCGATCACAACTTCACATTCTCTTTCTGCACAATATGCTTCAGAGCTCCTGTACGCTCCCGCAATCTCCAGGACTCGATCCGCGATAAAGTCTTTTCTGGTTCGGTTGCTCTCGACGATTGCCGTCATCATGTTCTGCGGCACGTCGTTATAGTTGGCAAGCAGCTGCTTCGTATCCTTCGGCAGACAGTATCCGCCGTAGCCGAAGCTCGGGTTGTTGTAGTGGTTTCCGATTCGCGGATCGAGACCGACGCCTTCAATGATGGACTTGGTGTCAAGCCCCTTCATCTCGGCATAGGTGTCGAGCTCATTGAAGTAGCACACGCGCAGAGCGAGGTATGTATTGGCAAAGAGCTTGACCGCCTCCGCCTCGGTGAAGCCCATGAAGAGCGTGTCGATCTTTTCCTTCATCGCGCCCGCCTGCAAGAGCTTCGCAAAGCTCTGCGCCGGCGCTTTTGTCCCCTCGTCGCAGCCGACGATGATACGGCTCGGGTAGAGGTTGTCGTAGAGTGCCTTGCTCTCGCGGAGAAACTCCGGGCTGAAGAGAATCCTGTCGCAGTTGTACTTCTCGCGCACCGACTTGGTATATCCCACCGGAATCGTCGATTTGATGACCATCATCGCGTTCGGATTGACCTTCAGGGCGAGTTCAATCACCGCTTCCACCGCGGAGCAGTCAAAGAAGTTCTTTTGCGGATCATAGTTGGTCGGCGCCGCGATGACGATGAATTCGGCGTCACGATACGCCGCTTCTCCGTCGAGCGTTGCGGTCAAATCCAGCTCGCGCGTTCCGGCCTTTGCCTCAGAGAGATATTTTTCGATGTACTCGTCCCGGATGGGCGAGACGTAGTTGTTCAGCTTTTCAACTTTTTCCGGAATGACGTCCACCGCCACGACATGGTTGTGCTGTGCGAGCAAAACAGCGAGCGACAGCCCGACGTATCCGGTCCCCGCAACTGCAATATTCATCGTTTTTCCCTCACACTTTGTAATAGTCTTTATACCATTCGGCGAATTTTCGCAAGCCCTCTCTGATCCCGATTTTCGGCGTAAAGCCAAAATCGCGCTCCAGCGCGGTCGCGTCGGCGTAAGTGACCGGCACGTCGCCCGGCTGCATCGGCGCGAGCTCTTTGTGGGCGTCAAAATCAAAATCGGCGGGAAGCACCTGGGCGCGAACCAGTTCCTCCTGCAGGACGTTGATAAAATCCAGCAGGTTTTCCGGCTGTCCGCCGCCGATGTTGTAGATCGCGTAGGGTGGGATGGGCAGGCCGTCTTCCCCTGTGGCACGCTTGGGCGCGCCCTGCATCACGCGGATTACGCCCTCGACAATATCGTCCACATAGGTAAAATCGCGCTTGCAGTCGCCGTAGTTGAAAATTCTGATCGTCTCGCCGCGCAGCAGCTTCTGCGTCGCCGAAAAATAGAACATATCGGGACGTCCGGCGGGACCGTAGACCGTGAAAAAGCGCAGGCCGGTGGATGGGATGTTGTAAAGCTTGCTGTACGCGTGGGCCAGCAGCTCGTTCGACTTCTTGGTCGCGGCATAGAGAGACACCGGGTTGTCCACGGGATCCTCGGTGCTGAAGGGAACCTTTTTGTTGCCGCCGTAAACTGAGGAGGAGGAGGCGTACACCAAATGCTCCACGCCCTTCGCGCCGTGGTCGCAGGAATGCCGGCAGGCTTCCAGGATGTTATAAAAACCGATGATGTTCGATTCGATGTACACATCCGGATGATCAATGGAATACCGCACACCCGCCTGCGCCGCGAGATTCACGACAATATCGAACTTGTATTCCGCGAATAACTTGTCGATCAGCCCTTTGTCCGCAATGCTGCCCTTGTAAAACACAAACTTACTCCTGCTGTTCTTTGCGCGCTCGTTCAGTTTCGCAAGGCGGTACTCCTTCAGCGACGGATCGTAATAGTCGTTCATGTTGTCTATGCCGACGATCGTGATTTGACCGTCGAGCAGCAGCAATTGTTGCACGACACAAGCCCCGATAAATCCGGCTGCGCCGGTGACAAACACGCTTTTGTTCGATAAGCAAATTCTTTCTTTTTCCATATCAATTTATACTTTCTCCCCAAACGTATCCGGGTTTTTCGGGTCAAATATCTCGTTCGCCCACATGACTGTGACAAGGTTCTCCGTGTCAGAGAGGTTGACGATGTTGTGGGTATAACCCGGCAGCATGTGAACCGCCTGAATCCTTTCGCCGCTTACTTCAAACTCCAGCACCTCGTCCGTTCCGATCCTCCGCTCCTGGATCAGACCGTGCCCGGAAACCACAATGAAGAACTCCCATTTGGAGTTGTGCCAATGCTGGCCCTTGGTAATTCCCGGCTTGGAAATATTCACGGAGAATTGCCCGTGATCCGCCGTCTTCAAGAGCTCCGTAAAGCTGCCCCGGGCGTCGCAGTTCATCTTCAAATCAAAGGCCACTTTCTCCTTGGGCAGGTAGCTCAGGTACATGGAGTAGAGCTTTTTCTCAAAGCTGCCGTCGGGGATCGCGGGCATGACCAGGCTCTGGGGCTGATCGTGAAAGCTGCGGAGCAGCTCGACAATACGGCCCAAAGACGCCTTGTGCGTAATCGGCGCGCAACAATAGCGGCCGTCAGCCTTGGGCCGGGGCGTCAGCCCGTCATATTCCACGCCGTCAATGATTTCTCCGGTCTTCGGATACTCTGCCCGGTGGGGATGACCCTCCATCGCATCGTACATCTCCTCAAGCAAATCGTCAATGAAGAGCATTTCCAGCACAACGCCGGGGTCGTTGACCGTGATCGGCAGATCGTTCGCGATGTTATGGCAGAAGGTGCCGACCGCGGAGTTGTAGTTGGGGCGGACCCACTTCCCAACAAGGTTGGGAAATCGGTAGACATATACCTTTGCGCCGGTCTCCTCCCCATAGCGGAAGAATAGCTCCTCTCCGTCCCGTTTGGAAAGCCCATATTCGCTGGTCCCAAAGCGCCCGGACAGGGTCGCCTGGAGGGACGAGGAAAGCATCAACGGTGCCCGGTTCCCATGCCGTTTCAGCGTATCCAGCAGCGTGGAAGCGAAGCCGAAATTGCCCTCCCGGAATTCCCGCGGGTCCTTCGGGCGGTTGACGCCCGCAAGGTTGAACACAAAATCGCAGTCCGCGCAATAGCGGTTCAGCTCCTCCGGCGTATTTTCCAGATCGTATTCATAAATGGCGTCAATATGAATGTTCGGGCGCGTGCGGTTCTTGCCGTCCCGGATGTTCTTCAGGTTTTCCACCAGATTGCGGCCCACAAAGCCCCTGGCGCCGGTTACAAGCACATTCATAGGACTTTTCTCCAAACCATCTTATTGACCACACCCACATAGCTCTGGATGATCTTTACGACCTTGTCAGACACGTTGGTATCCACGTAATCCGGAACCGGAAGGGCTCCGCCGTTCTTTTCCTCCCTGACCATTTCCACTGCCGTGTCGACCGCCTGGAGCAGTCCCTTTGTGTCAATGCCGGAGAGGATGAAGCAGCCCTTGTCCAGCGCTTCCGGGCGCTCCGTGGAGGTACGGATGCACACGGCGGGAATGGGATGACCGATGCTTGTGAAAAAGCTGGCCTCCTCCGGCAGGGTGCCGGAATCCGAGACGACGCAAAACGCGTTCATTTGCAGGCAGTTGTAATCGTGGAAGCCCAGGGGCTCATGCTGAATCACCCGCTGATCCAGCTGGAATCCCGACGCCTCCAGCCGTTTGCGGGAACGGGGATGGCAGGAATAGAGGATCGGCATATCGTATTGCCCGGCCATCCTGTTGATCGCCGTGAACAGGCTGGTGAAATTCTTTTCCGTATCGATGTTTTCCTCCCGATGGGCGGAAAGAAGGATATACTTCCCCTTCTCCAAGCCCAGGCGGGCGTGGATATCGGACGCCTGAATCGCTTCCAGATTCTCGCTCAAAACCTCCGCCATGGGAGATCCCGTCACGTAGGTGCGCTCCTTCGGCAGGCCGCAGTCCGCCAGATAGCGCCGGGCATGCTCGGAATACGCAAGGTTTACGTCCGAGATTATGTCAACTATTCTGCGATTCGTCTCCTCCGGCAGGCACTCATCCTTGCAGCGGTTTCCGGCTTCCATGTGGAAGATCGGGATATGAAGCCGCTTTGCACCGATCACGGACAGGCAGGAGTTGGTGTCGCCAAGCACCAGCACGGCGTCCGGTTTCAGTTCAACCATAGCTTTATAGCTTTCGGCGATAATGTTCCCCATGGTTTCGCCCAGGTCCGCGCCGACGGCGTCCAGGTAAAGCTCCGGGGGCACAAGACCGAGATCCTTGAAAAACACACCGTTCAAATTGTAGTCGTAGTTCTGGCCGGTGTGGACCAGGATCGTATCAAAATACTTTCTGCATTTTTTGATTACAGCCGACAGGCGAATGATTTCCGGGCGAGTGCCCACGATAATCATCAGCTTGATCCTGCCGTTTTCTTTCCACTTCGCATTCATAACGCGGCCCTCTCCTATCTGTGTTCAGCAAAACGATCCGCCCAGACGAGCTCCTTATGCCTCGACAATGTGGGGCCGGCCTTCCAGCTCCTCCCGCACATAGTCCGTGCTCATGATTTTTTTCACCACGCCGTCCACGTCGAGGCGGGTGGTGTTATGGCTGGTATAGGCCTCTTCGCCTTCCGTAGTCATAGTGCCCTGCACGTAGAACTTATCATAGTTCAAGCCCCGGGCGTCGGGTGCAATGCGATAGTAATTGCCCATATCCACGGAACGCAGCATTTCCTCCCGGGTAACCAGGGTTTCGTAGAGCTTCTCTCCGTGCCTGCTGCCGATGATCTTGCATTCCGTCTCGCCGAACACCTTCATAACGCCCCTGGCCAGATCCCCGATGGTCGAAGCGTCTGCCTTCTGGACAAACAGGTCGCCGGGTTCGGCGTGTTCAAAGGCAAAGGCTACAAGCTCCACCGCCTCATCCAGATTCATCAGGAAGCGGGTCATGTTGGGGTCTGTAATCGTGATCGGAGCCTTCCGCTTGATCTGGTCGATAAAGAGCGGGATCACAGAGCCTCTGGAGCACATGACGTTTCCGTAGCGCGTGCAGCAAAGAACCGTTCCGGCGCGTTCAAAGGCCATTTGCGCCCTGGCCTGAACGACCTTCTCTCCCACGGCCTTTGTCATGCCCATGGTATTGATGGGGTATGCCGCCTTGTCGGTGGAGAGGAAAACCATGCGCTGAACCTTCGCCTCAACCGCGGCGGTAATCACGTGATCCGTGCCGATAATATTGGTCTGCACTGCCTCCATGGGGAAAAACTCGCAGGAGGGCACCTCCTTCAGGGCGGCGGCGTGGAACACGTAGTCGGCGCCGTACATCACGTCCCGCACCGAGTCCAGGCTGCGCACGTCCCCCACAAAGAACCGAACCTTACCGCAGTGCTCGGGATACTGCGCCTGCAAAGTGTGGCGCATCCAGTCCTGCTTTTTTTCGTCCCGGGAAATAATACGAATCTCGCCGATATCCGTCGTAAGGAAATGCTTCAGAACGGTGGAACCGAAGCTGCCCGTTCCGCCGGTGATGACCAGGGTTTTTCCCTGGAACGCTTCTGTGATCTGCATGTGTATTCCCCTCTTTGTCAGCCTTTATTTCGCAGCCCAGGGCTCATAAGCTCCAAGCTCCAGGATATCCGCAATCCGCTTGCAGGCACGTCCGTCGCCGTAGGGATTGCAGGCCTTGCTCATCTTCTCATACTCCTCCTGATTCTCCAGCAGGAGCTTGAACGTCTGATAGATTTTCTCTTCGTCCGTCCCCACCAGGCGCAGCGTCCCGGCGTCTACGCCCTCCGGGCGCTCCGTGGTGTCACGCATCACGAGGACCGGCACGCCATAGCTTGGGCATTCCTCCTGAATCCCGCCGGAATCCGTCAGGCAGAGATAACTCCGCGCCTCAAAGTTGTGGCAGTCGAAGACCTCGATCGGCTCAATGATGTGAATCTGCTCGCAGCCGCCGAATTCTTCGTCCGCGGCCTGCCGAACCGCCGGGTTCATGTGGATCGGATAGACAGCCTTGCACTCCGGG
>JAEEKA010000101.1 GCA_016282135.1 Oscillospiraceae bacterium | reverse complement strand
CTATACAGTCCTGTGCTATTTGTACTCGTTCCTCTGTGCTTAACTTTTTCTTATTTGGCATAGTAATGCTCCCCCTATGATGACAGTGTTTTCTTATTTCACTGTCTCTCATAGAGGGAGCATATCACAAAGCGGCAGGGGCCTTTTTTGTACCTCGAAAGCGTTCAATCATTACTCCTCAGGCAGCTCACGGATCCAATAAGCGCTGCCGAACAGGGGCGAAACGCGTTCCTCCAGGTATTTCAGCTTTTTCTGGAGCAGAGGATAGTGCTTCAAGAACTTGCGCTGATCCTGAGGAGCGGTTTCCTCGGAGAGCAGGAATGCAACCAGGGTCGCCCGATCCTCTCTTTCGTCCACGACTGCATCGCTGCTGACGCAGCAGATTTGCTCCGAATCCGTCGCGCCAAGGATAAATTCGCTGTCCACTGCCTCTGCCTCCTGGGCAGAACCGATATCGCCGGCGTATACAAAGCCTTCGGGGTTCATACTGCGCCAGTAAGCCTCGTCCACGGGACGGCCGAGCGCCTCCATCCGGTATTCCACGGCGTGCCACAATTCACGATGCAGGAAGCTTTGCTGGATGCCCTCTGCCCGCATGGCAATGTTGTACCATCCGCCTGTCATATAGGTGACGCCCGCGTCGTCCAGGCTGCTTGCGCCCTTCACAAGATCTCCCACCAGGAGGATTCTGATTCCGGCTGCGTCCTCGTAGTTTCGGAAGGACTGGAAAAAGCCCTCCGGATAGGCGGAAAGCACGGCTTCCAGCTTCTCCATTGCCCCGGCAAGCAGGCTGGATTCGTCTCCGCGGGGAATTGCATCGGTGTAGATGAAGCTGTATTCATGGCTCACGGGCGCAATGGCAGCCTGGTTGCTGAACAGAATCCGGACGCCGTAGGTTTTCTCCAGACGATCCGCCCTCTGGCGAAGCTCTTTCAACCGGGTGGAAAGCGTGGGCATGGGCTCCGCCGGGGGCTCCGTCCTGGGCGTCGCGACGGTAAGCTGCTCCGTGGCCGACATCTGCGCGGGCTCCACCAGCATCAGCTTCGCGTGACCCTTGCCGGAGACGCCCACCACCAGGGTTTCGGCTTCCGCCCACCAGGCGAAGGTCACGTATCGCTGATCCGGATAGGACGCGATCTCCGAAAGGCTCCCGCTCCGGGTGTCCACGGCCGAGAGGGTGGTTCCTCCCGCCGCGCTGTACTCCGACATGCCCAGGAACCCGGAGCCCGGGAAGCTGAAAACAGACGTGCCGTCCGCCAGCGCCCAGGCAGTGTGCGCCCCGGAGGGGTCGCAGACCGCCAGCTCACCCGGTTTTCCCGCCTCGCCGCGGCCCCGAAGCAGGGCGCCGTCCCGGGTAAAACCCTCCGGGACACGGTCGGATTCCTCCCGGAACAGCAGGGTGCCGTCCAACGTGTACAGCAGATTCGCGCTGTCCGCCCGATCGTCGGAGGGAAGGCCCCGCACGAGTACCCGGCGCCAGGTCGGATCCACGGCCACGATTTTTGCGCCGCAGCGGAAAGAAAGCAGCTCTTCGGTATTGCCGTAAAAGTCCATTCTGGTCAGCGTGCCGCCATCCACGGCGTAGATCCGGTCTTCCTTCTGGCTGTAATAGCCCTGATCTCCCGGAAAGGGAAGCTCCTCCGCACGCTGCAGATTTTCGTCCCACAGGCGCAGCGTCCGCGTCTCATAGTTGACGGTAACCGTACTGCCGTTCGGGCGGCGGCCCAGCGGCACATCCCGCCCCACGTCGCGTTGGGCCAGCACCTGATCCGCCTTCAGGTCCACACGGCAGAGGATATGATCTTCCCCGGTCTCGTCCGCCGTACAAAGCACCAGGGCTTCCACCGCTGTACAGGGGACAATACTCACAATGACACCGCCTCCCGGCACGCAGCGCAGGCTTCGCACCGACGTCCCTTCTCCCTGCAGCGGCTCTTCCTCGGTGTCCGTCGGAACAGTTACCACGGCTTCTGTGCCGGTGGAGGCGGTCTGGGTCTGCTCCGCCGCCGAAGCGCCGGTGGTGTCCGCCGAACCGGGCGTCTGCGAGCAGCCCCATAACGTGACCGCCAGGGACGCAATCAAAAGAAATGCAAGAAAACGTTTCATAGTCGTTATCACCCGTCCTGTTCAAATAAGCCTTGCATGGAAAAAAACTTCCGTCTGCCGGACCCGCTCCTCCGAACCGTCGTTCCAATAAAGGCAGCCGGTTCGGCACGCCGGACGCGGGCAGCATGATATTATGTCTCTCCGGTGCGGAAACGGTATAATTTTAGATTTCCGCGCTTCCATGCTGTATCTTTTACCGCTTTATTATATCGGCTGCGCGTCAAAAATGCAAGTGTTAGATGAGAAATGAATCAGACATCAAAGCGAAGCCCCCGCCGCCGGCGCGACAGGAGCTTCGCTTTGGAAGGAGTGTGCAAAAAAGACGTCGCGATTGATACGGAAAAATGTGGCCTCGCCGAAGCGTAATTCGGCGGGGAAAAGGAGGCGCCCCGAAGCGCAGCCGAAGAAAAACCAGCCGCAGGAAGCGACTGGTTTTATCTGAGCCGTGCGCAGGGTGCGCCGACGTGGTGACCCGTCGGGGACTCGAACCCCGGACCCACTGCTTAAAAGGCAGTTGCTCTACCGGCTGAGCTAACGGATCATTTTCATCTTATATTCCCCTTGGGCCCCGCTCGAAGCCCAGCGCAGCGGGTTCGAGCGGGAAGAGGAGGAGCCACGGCGCACAGTCGAGGAAACGGCGGGAGCCGAAGGCTTTCGGCGTTTCCGAGCCGTGCGGAGCCTGCTCCGACGTGGCTGGGATGGCAGGATTCGAACCTACGAATGCCAGAGTCAAAGTCTGGTGCCTTACCACTTGGCGACATCCCAATATTGTCCCGGCAGGCAGGTAGAAACCTGTCCAGTTGTTATTGCGCCTTCCCCGGTCTGTGGCACCGGGGAAGGCGGCTTTTGTATGGGGTGAGTGATGGGACTCGAACCCACGGTCTTCAGAGCCACAATCTGACGCGTTAGCCAACTACGCTACACCCACCATATTCTTGAAGGGAAAGGGAAAAGGGAAGCGGGAAGAAAAGAAAAACGGGGGGAGGCGGGGCACAAGCTATGCTTGTGGCACGCCAGGAGGGACTCGAACCCCCG
>JAEEKA010000100.1 GCA_016282135.1 Oscillospiraceae bacterium | reverse complement strand
GGGCGGTCACAAACGTCGTGGAGGTGTCGCCGTGGACCAGTACCACGTCCGGCTTCTCCTTTTCCAACACTTCCTTGATGCCGTTGAGGATATTCGTCGTAATGTCGAAAAGGGTCTGCCTGTCCTTCATGATGTTCAAATCATAGTCCGGGACGACGTTGAAGGTCTCCAGGACCTGATCCAGCATCTGCCGATGCTGGGCCGTGACACAAACCACGGTCTGAACGCCCTTCCTCGTTTTCAATTCATTAACCAGCGGGCACATTTTAATTGCCTCTGGGCGAGTTCCAAAGGCAAGCATCACTTTTTTCATGGGCATTCTCCTCAATTAATGCAAACATATTCTGCTTTGATTTCTGCGTCCTTTGTGCGCTAATTGAACACAATCGACCTGAAACACACCAATGCCAAAAAAGAAACATAGACACCAATCATCCAGAAAGAACCATTCCCCGAGCCTGCAATGCGCTTTCTCAATTCACATCCGGTTAAGCCGCCAATGCTGTTACAGATAATATCATCAATCTCAAAAGTCCCAATTGACACCGCGTATTGCAATATTTCAACAGTTATTGAAACAATCACCGGAATCGTGTAAATCAATCGACTCCTCTTTTCACAGGGCAGCGCAAGTCCAAGTGGAATGAAAAGAATGATATTCCCTACGACTGCCCGAAAAACGTAGCGCCCGTGCTGCCGCCAATTTGAACTCCAAATGGCGGCAAACGCCTGAAAAGGCGTGACGATGCTTTTCCGTTCCGGGAAACCCGGTCTTACCAGTGTAAAAAGAACGACAAACAATAGCGCTGCCGTTATTCGAATCAGGCAGTGTCTGTGTGGCCATCTTTTTATACACATAGAAAGCCATATTGTGTATCCGACAAGGAGAATTGCCTCAAAGTAAAGCATTGCACAATTATATGAATGTCCATTTCGCGCTACTTAAAATGCGAATTAGTATTATAGAAATCATAAAACTTTTCAAAGACCCACCTAAAAGCAGGTGGCGTGAACGCTTTTATCCGCATTTTTACCCTTCTTTTAGTTGGCATTACTTGCTTGACAGCAGCAAAAAGTCCAACTTCATCAAGCAACGTGTTAAATCTGTCCCGTTCATGCGTTCTCGCAAGGGGAGTCATGATACGCTTGTTTCTGCTTACAACTCTCTCGAAGCTGCTATCAAACAGCGTAATACAATCAACGCTCTTCAATAATTGATTTGCTTTTTCTGTATGAACCAGAACTGCAGAGACACCATATCTGTTCCAAAAACAGTCTCTCTTTCCAGCTCCCCAAAAATCTCCAATCATTAGGTCTCCCGCCCGATTGTCACCTTTATACTTGCATTGATAGCAACCGTCATATCCACACAGTCTGAAGGCATATCCATATTCAGTAGAATAGAATTGTTCTTCAAAAACCTTACCGTTTCTGAAAACTGCTCTCAAATATGGAGTTGGCCAACCAAATTTTTTATATCGAACAGAAAAAGAAGAAATCGTGCTGTCGTATTTTTCTTCCAGATGTTTTATATATTCCCTATGGATTTGTGTCTTTGTAGGACCATTGCAAATCAACTCGCAAGTAATAAGATTTTCATAATCCTTTTTTAATACGCTTTTCAGTGCGGCGACGTTACAGGGTAAGCCTGTAAACAGAACATGTTCTCCGTCTTCGAGTTTTTCCTTGACTCTTATATAGATGTTATTTGTCTTTGCCTTGATATACTTTGAACCTTGAATACGCGAAATGTCTTTCAAATCATTTGTCAAAATGTACTCTGCGTCCAAATAGTCATCAGTATATGTTACTCCAGCTATATATCCGCCTTTCTTAACAGTATATATACATAAAGCAGCTGCAATTCCCCCAGATGCACTATATTTGAGGACTTCCTTATTGTTACAATATGCCGCGTACACCGCAATATCATGAATTGTTTTTTGATCATCCATAACAATGATCCCCTTCTAAATGTTTCCTATTTCCCTGAATCTAATTCTTCAAAAACTCTTCCAATACCCGAATCGATTCATCTCTCTTTTTTTCGATTACCTCGTTCACCATATCCCAATCCGTATTAAATGCGGCTTCTAGGTAATTTTCTTCAGGTGTCTTTACGTCAATTCTGTGGGATTGTAATGAAACCAAATTAAGAAGACTATCAAATCTCGTGTCGAACTGATTATCGCCAGTAAACATAGCCAGAAACGGCCGATTAAAAAGAATAGAAAACACCAGTCCATGAAAAGAGCAGCAAATAACCATTTCAGCTTTGGAAATTAACCCAAGCCATTCGAGAGGTCCTATATCCAATAAGCAATGTCCCTTTGAACCAAAATAGTCAACAATACTCCCATTTACCCGAAACAATTCCCAACCTTTCTCTTTTGCGATTCTCCAAGCAATAGAAAGCATATAATCGCTCATGTGACTTCCATAAACAAATACATACTTCTTCTTAGTTCGAGTAAACGGAACCAAGATTTTTTCCCATTCTTGCCGATCCAGCAATAATGTCGGGTCAAGTACTTGTCTCGTATCACTTTTACCTGTCAATCTGTTTACAAGTTCAACTCCAGATTTTTCTCTTACCGCAATATGGGCAAGTTTTCTTAGATTATCCTGATAAAACCCGGTGTTTTCCGCGGAAATATCTTTCTTTCCAAAACTGGAAGCAAAAGCAATTTTTTTTCTTCCTTCCGGAGCAAAACCAGCAAAAAAAGTTTCGTCATTCTTAATAAACTTATCGTTCCAAACCTGATCACTGCCAACCAAATAGATATCGTATATGGGTGGTCTTTTAAGAATTGCCTCCCTTGAAGAATAGTATTCGCTGAGATGAAAATATTTCGAGTGCGCCTCTTTGTATCTCTTCAGATATGTATTATAGGGCCTCCCCGGAATTATATTTTTAGTAGCAACGTTAAAGAAATGAAGTACTTGCTTCTTTAGAGACTTTTTCGTGCCATGCAATTCATTTGGATACTTATAATCAATAATTTCTGCTTTATACCCCAGTTTTTCAATGATGCGCTGAGTAGCGTATGCCTGCAGGAAGGATCCATAATTCAAAACTTGATGCATGGTGATAATGCCAACTTTTTTGTAACTCATGTTGTTTTTCTCCTCAGTAATTTATTCTTTATCCTCGCAACATCTTTCCTCTCCTCTGCCGAAAAGCCAAAGAACATCATAGCTATAAACAGCACAGTGATAAACGATAACACTTTTATGATAAAGGCTCCCCATGTTATTTCCTTGAAAAGTCTGGTCAACGGAAAGCAAATTACTGAGGAAATCAAAAGGCAAAGCCAAGTCTTGGATATAATCCCTTTGAACATTTTGGGCACATCAATATCTATTACCTTCTGATAGTATATACTCATAATAACGCCATAGCCAATTAAATATGATACGCCTGTTCCTATCGGAGCTCCAATAGCGCCATAGCAGTTTACGAGAATAACTGTCAAAATTATGTTTATCGCCGATAAAGCTAACATAACTATCGATCTAAAAAGACGTTTGTTCTTTGCGTCGAGTATTGGAATAGTGGTGCCGGTGATTAACGGAATCATATTAGGAACCATTATGATTAAAGCAACACTCCATGCTAATTGCATTTCTTGTTTTTTCGTCCACAACTGAATAAACTCTTGCCCAAATAAAACAAATCCGCATAAGATCGCACCACATATCAGAAACTGATACCTTCCAGGCCTTACAACAAATTCGGTTAATTGACTCCTGGATGCGTTTTTCGCAACTAACCGCGTTGCATTGGGCAAAAATAAACCGGATAATGTATGTGGTAAAGCGTTAAATACCGTTATGAAGGTCAATCCTACAGAATAAATGGCAACATCTTTTTTGCCCATCATAATGCCAAGAATTGTTTTGTCAACTGTGTTATTAACATACGAAACAACAGACTGGAGAAAAATGGCAAACATAAATGATAGAATTGCTAAGATAACGGATTTTTCTAAATGGGTAAAATGGATACGATATTTCATCCTAAAAAAGACAAAATACGCGGAAAATGCCAGTGACAGAGTAACACACACAAAATCAGATATTGCAATCGGTAGCGTCCCGTAATTCAGCATTAAGCAGGAAAAGACCAAAACAAATTTTAGGATCATTTTGATCAATCCCATCCCTTTTATCACGACGAAATACTCGTATGCCATTAAAATTCCTTCGATAAAATGAGAAAAAACAACCATCGCAATCGTCGAAACCATAACAAGGAATAACGAATGGGCCAGTCTTGCCTCTTCTGGAGTTATAGAAGGATAAATATCAATTAAGAAGTTGTTCAAAACCAATCCAATTAGTATTATTCCAACAACCAGAATTATAACGATAAAGAAGCAATGCGAAACATATTTTTCTTCTAAGTGGAAATCTTGTTTCGCTTTAAATAACGAAACAAACCGGGTCATAGTTGTTGTAATCCCGAAATCCATAATGAGAATATAGTGTGCCATGGAGTATACCATTTGATATAAGCCATATTCTTCAATCCCAAGATATTTTAAATACATTGGGGTAAGGATAAAATTCGTAAATGTGTTGAAGAGTATACTTAAATACGAAATAATAATGGCGGTTTTTTTGTCTTTCAAAGTTTGCGGCTTTGACATAGTATTACTCCTTGAAAAAGTTGCCTTTCATTACCGTGAACAAACTTTATCGATCATTGCCTTATGAAGCGCAATCGCATCATCGTTTTTTCTTCTTTCAACAATATATGTGTATGAACTTCTTAACAGTTCATCATATCGCCCCTGATCCATATCCATGATTTTTTTAGCGCATAAGCAAAAACTCCGCGCCGTATTCTCACCGGAAACAAAACCAGCTTTTTCATCAATATTATCCCACGGTGTCGCACCACGCAAGATAATAACCGGGCACTGAACGGAAAGAGACTCCGCAACAGCGTGGCCGAAATTTTCACTCAGGCTGGGAGACAGAAAACAGTGATACTTCATAAAAGTCTCTGCCACTTGATTTGGCTCCAATGCGCCGCAATACCGGATCTGTACGTTTTCCGGCGCTTTTGCTATTTCCTTTTCGCACTCCGCCCAATACTCTTTATCTTCCTGTGGCCCATAGATGTCAAATTCAACCTTTCCGGTCAGGAGCTTTACCGCCTGAATGGCTGTCAATAAATTTTTAATCGGATGAATCCGAGATATATAAACACACCGGATCTCTCCGGCGTTCTTTTGAATATGCCTGTCTGTCGTTATTGGAGGAACGGCAATATTCGGGCAAAGGAAAATACGATCGCGTTTAACTCTAAAGTACTTTACCAGCCCGGGAATCTCTTCCTCTGTCGTCACATGGTAGTACGCTTCCCGGTACAATCCAAACATAACTGTAAAAAGCGACATTGCTCGTTTTTTGAGGTAATGAATGTGAAAAGCATTCTCATTCACCTCGCCCCGGGGAGAAATAAGGTACGGAATTCCTCTTTTTCTGCAAATCCGTGCAGCAGGCCACTTTATGTTTGGTACAACGATCCCTGTCATCCACACCATATCCGGATCCACTGTATCTATGATCTCCGCAAGTCCCTTCGTGTTCCAATCCAATTTCTCCGTCTCGGTATAGAAGACCTTGGCCTTCCCCACGTTCTTCCACCCCAATTCAATCCCTGGGAATGGTGTTCTTTCCTTGTAATCGTGATTTGCAGCCACCACATAAAACGTGTTTTCGTCGCTGCATGTCTCGATCATGGTTACCATACTGGTAAGGGGGCCTCCATACTTTCTGGCAGGCAAATAGTATCCATTAAACACTAATATTTTGTTCTTTGTCGGCGTGTCTTTCGTCATTGTCATTCTCCTGAATTGTACCATGTAAAACGATTTTGTCTACCTATGCGTTCAGCAGAATTTCATAGTGCCTCTCAGCCATCTTTTCGATCGTATAGGCCCCAATTCTTTTTTGACTTGCCAAGCCAAGTAACTGTCTATTATCTATGCTCTGGCGTAGCTTTTTTTCAACATCATCTTCATTATCGAGAGAAACAACGTACCCGTTACCGCCATTTTCAATTAGTTCCGTAGCAGCCACGCAGCGGTCGCTTGCAACAATCGGTAACCCATGGGCCATCGCCTCGTTAATCACGAGGCCCCACGCCTCTCCCCTTGACAGAAGTACAAAAACATCTGACGCAGCATAATACTTTGCGAGTTCATCTCTTTGCTTAAATCCAACAAAATGCACATTGCTAAGATGGCGTTCCTCTTTCCATTGTAAAAACTCACTTGTCGGCTCGTCCCCTACGATAAAAACGCCATACTCTTCGCCCATACTTTCAGCGATTCGCAGCAAAATATCATAGCCTTTTCCATAGCCTTCCTTATAGGAGAAGCGCCCAACGGACAGGATAACACTTTTTTCTGTCATATCTAATTCTTCCCGCAGGGATTGTCTGTCCGATCCTGTAAAGTTCTGTGCCTGTTTTATATATTCATTTGAAATTGAAGTAAACGGGTATCGATGGATTCTAGAGGAATCCGCACCATAGGCTAAATAATAGTTATCATGTGCTTTGCTGGTGCTGAAATATCCCTTTGCTCCAGATATGAAATGTCTCTTTATTCGCTCTTTGAACCCCTTGCCCGTTTTGGCAAAGCCTCCGTCGCCTTCAATCCAATACGGTATCCTGCGATCCTTCATATACTGAATTGCCAGCATGCCGGTTCGAGTTGTGGCGTCGGCCACAATAATATGATCCCATTTCCGGCGCAAATACTTTATCACTTCAGAACAAAATGCGGTGTTTTTAGAGGTCTTTTTGCCTTTCATAACAATTCCTTGAAAGTTTGCAAAGTGATACCGCTTCCACGACGAGTCGCGCTCATCCGAGGCAGCAGTCTCAAACAAGACCGTCAGCTCCGCCAATTTCCCCAGTTCATTAAAAAAATCAACACGGTATGGGGAGGGAATATTCGTCAAAAACAAAATCTTCATGAAAGTGAACCCTCGCTTTCTTTGGGAGAAAAAAGGAAAATCCCAAATAGCACATAGAGCATCAGTCCGGCGGAATTCGTGCTAAAGAACACCATCTCACCAGAACTGATTATAAAGGGGGCAATGAAGCAATAACACAGCCGCTTGTTACCCACGGAAAACAATTTTGAAAACAACGTGATCCAAATCAAAAAGCCTAAAATTCCGCAATTGCCAAGCACAGATAGAAAAACATTCGCATCCTCTACGAATAATTCAAAGTTTAGTGACCAGTCCCGTACCCCCGCTTGAAACGGAGCCATAAAGCCCGTACCAATTATTGGATCGTACGCAAACTTGGCCGCGAATTGTTTAATTGGGCCCCTCTTTGAGTAAAATAGACTTTCTTTATGTTTTTTCCACAAGAAATCAGAAACAACATCGGTTGCAGTCGGGAGAAATTCATCAAAAAGAATCGCAGCAAAAGCCAGCGCCAGCACACTTACCACCACGATAAAAACAAAACGGCCCATTCGATCTTTATAATAGACAAGCATCGCAAGGGCAACAACCAGCAACGCCGACAGCATTCCCGTCCTTGATTCGCTCAAATAGAGCATATAAATTGTAGCAGCAATCATAAATACCCGAAAATTACGGGAAACTCTTTTGCTTGCACACAAAAACGCAAGATAAACCGCTGCGTATATTCCAAAGGTGTTTGGATGCCCAAGGACCCCCTGAAAGGCATGCCCGTTTCGGGTTCTTAAGCTCATGATTGGTATAGTAAAAATCGAAATAAAGAAGATGATCCCGAAAAAAAGGCAAAAATACTCTACCCAGTCAACCCTTCTATGCGTCGCCCCGATCGTCTTCACTACGCCGTAAAACGCTGTAACGTATAGCAGCAATCTTACCAACGAAAGCGTTGGGAACGAGCCATTGAAGAGTATGCTCAACACGCTGGTTGCAGCGATAACAAGCAGGCCAATGAAAAGTGTCGTGCAAACACGTTTCCCCTCACCGTCAACTTTTGATAAGAAGATCATACTCCCGACCATAAAGAAAATAAGTACGTATCTGTACCCGCCAAAGGAATTAAAAGAACTAAATAGCTGACTGTTCATCGCCGTTGTCCTTAACACAAACAAGGACAGCGTTTTTAATACAACAGCCGAATCTCTTTGAATAAACACAGCGTACAATGCCAACACAGTGAACAGAATTATCGGAAAATATGAATTAAACGCAGACACAAGAAACGTTGCTAACAGCAGAACGTCTTCTTGCTTTATAATCCTGTCCGCATTTTTGCGTATGTGAATTTTCATCACTTGATTTATCCCCTAATGAATGAATCAGCTTTTCAATTTATGGCACTGGTGTCCTCATTTCCAAACTGCCAAATCAATTCAAAAACAACGGAAATCGACGCATTTGTCCACTTAATCCGCTACAGCCTCCACCACTGCATGCCGGAAGCTTTCAAATCCTCCACCTTATACAACCCCTTCACATCAATGAGAACTTTTTGGGAATTATCACTCGCTTTAAACAGCATCCGAAGCTTATCGAGCGATAAGGCTCTGAACTCATTGTGCGCCACAGCAACAATCACGCAATCAGCATCCCTTACGTTCTCCATCTTGGTCAAGCGCACCCCGTATTCATGCATCGCATCACGCTCAGAAGCCCAAGGGTCGACAACAATCGGTTCGATACCGTAAGTTTTCAACTGCTTGATAATATCGTCGACCTTACTGTTTCTTGTATCGGGGCAGTTCTCCTTAAACGTCAATCCAAGAATGACTACCTTGCACTTCCTCGGCGCCAATCCGGCTTCAACCATCTTCTTGACCGCTTTATCTGCCACAAAAGCACCCATGCTATCATTGACAATGCGGCCGTTCAGGATAATCTGACTATGATAGCCAAGCTTTTCAGCCTCATAGGTAAAATAGTATGGATCTACACCAATGCAATGACCGCCGACCAACCCCGGGCGAAAGCCCAAGGCATTCCACTTGGTGTTCATGCCGTCAACAACCTCATTGGTATCAATATCCATACGGTCAAACACCATTGCCAGCTCATTCATGAAAGCAATATTAATATCGCGTTGACTGTTTTCAACGACCTTAACAGCCTCGGCAGTCCGCAGGTTTGAAACCGGATGCGTCCCGACTTCGATCACGAGATCATAAACAGCTTTTATCTCTCGCAAACTATCCTCATCGATGCCGGACACGATTTTATGAATGTTTTCCAGCCGATGTACCTTATCGCCAGGATTGATGCGCTCGGGAGAGTATCCAACTTTAAAGTCTGCACCGCACTTAAGTCCACTCTGCTTTTCCAAAATCGGAATACAAACGTCTTCTGTGCAGCCAGGATATACCGTTGACTCATAAACCACAATTGCCCCGGGCTTGAGATTACGCCCCACTATTTCAGAGGCGCCAATAACCGGGGATAGGTCCGGCGTGTGATCTGTATTTACAGGGGTAGGTACCGCAACAATGATGAATTTTGCCCTTTTCAGCTCTGTCTCATCCGACGTGAATTGAATCGTTGTATTCTTTATCTCCTCGTCCCCGACTTCCTTCGTCGGATCAATTCCGGCCTTATACAGTTCAACCTTCGCTTCATTAAGGTCAAAACCAATCACATTTATGCCTTTTTTTGAAAAAGCGTGCGCAATTGGCATCCCTACGTAGCCAAGTCCTACAAGGGCAAGCGTTTCTTCCCTGTTTATCAACGCATCGTACAGTTTCAAATTCCAAAGCCCTCCTTGTGATTTACAACAACACAAATTGAATCACATACAAGCGGTGCCATTGACATCACTTTAATCAATGAACAATTTGTACTTTTCCCAATCAAACTTCCCGCAAAGAGAAAGAAAATAAAAACATGATTGGAAACACGAAAAATAAAGCGTAATCCACATCAATATTATCGGCGTAGAAGAATAGCAGGAGCTCCGCAGACCGCGAAATACGCGCTTCATTTGTTTCCCTTTCTTCCTGTTAACGCAGAATTGATAACATTGATGTATTGTTTGGTGCAAACTTCTCTACTCAGGTTATTTTTTACATAGTTGCGCGCATTCGCCCCCATCTGTTCCTTAATCTTAGCGTCATTGAATAACGCAAGAATATTTGAAACTAAGCCTTCTACATCGTCCGCAGTTGAAAACAATCCAACATTTTCATCTTTGATCAGTCTTTCTAAATCCGTTCCACGATCAAAGCTTGCGAGGACTGGAGTGCCCGCAGCCATGATGCTCCAGGTTTTACTGGGCATCGCACTTCCGCCAAACCCTTTTTTGCAAGGCACAATCGAAACATCCCCTAAACTGTACACATACGACACTTCACTGTACGGTTGAATTGGGAAAAAAGCGAGATTCTTCAAACCACTTGCTAATTCTTTGTATTCTTCCTCCTGGGCACCTTTCCCAAACAAAACAAACTGAATCGCGTCATTGTCTTGAAGTTTTTCTGCCGCTCGAATAATCACTTCAATATTTTGTGCATAGCCAAGATTCCCTGCATATACAACTGTGAATTTTTCCCTATCTATGTCATATTTATCAAAAAGATAATTTTCTTCCTTTCTAACCGGGTGGACCGCATCAAAATCAATCCAGTTTGGAACCACAACTATTTTCCTTTCGGGGACCCCCTTTTTTTGTATATTTGCTTTTATGTCGTTTGAAATTACAATGATTCGATCTGCATGCTTATATGTAAAATCCTCAATTTTCCTTCCAATTTTATATATTACCGAACCCTCAGACGTCATGCCTGAGCCAACTAACGAATCAGGAAAAACATCTTGAAGATTATAAATAAATGGTATCTTTTTTCTCTTTTTAATTATTGCCGCCATGGCTCCCTGCGTTGGTGGAGTAGATTGAACAAATATTGCATCCGCATCAAATTTTCGCGATACGTGAATAAACACCAGATTCATCCAAAGATATCTAAATGCTCTCTTAACTGCGTTCCGCCCCTCCTTGGGAATATTAACACGAATTATTTCAAGTTTACCGTCTGCTTTCTTTTCACTTTTCCCTTTATACTGATTTCTGACTTCTTCCGAAACCCCGCGAGTTGGCAACGGAACATACAACCTTGTGTTCATTCCAGACGCAGCAAAATCTTCATACAAATTCGTAGACAAATACAAGCTCGCAGCAACTTCTGGTTCATAGTAAGCGCTATACAGTAATAGATTCATGCTCCTCATTCCTCTATGGTTAATACTTTAATCCTCTCAGCGCCTTCTTCGGCAATTTCAACAGCGCTCACCGCATCCTCAGCCTGTGCTATTATAAATCCTACCCGGTCCACGCTGTTCCTTATTTCACCGACTTGTTCAGCAACTCCATGGACTATGGAAACCTGGACAACGCCGGGGATATCTTCCGCTTCTTGTAGTCCAGTTATTCCCTGTATAATTCCTGTTCCGGTTTTTAGATATCGAATAGCCGCGCCCTTATCCCACTTCGCAGTTAAATCCGGTTTTTCCCCAAGCGCAATCCGTATACTGCACTCAACCATATTCACACCAGTCGATAGCGGAACCAGGTGCGTAGTAATGCAATCACCACCCAGTCGTGCTCCAAGTTCGACAATCTTAGGGCCATCTTTAGTTACCTTGATTTCTGTATGGGAGGGACCATTCTGAATACCAATTGCCTTATTTGCCGCAATGGCGACTTCAGCTATTCTCTCTTTTGTCTCTTTGCTTAGTTGACTAGGCTGGCTATGGCCCATCTCAACAAAATACGGGGCACCTGTGGTTAATTTGTCAGTGATCTGAATTACATGGACAATCCCATCAACAGCAAGCGTCTCTACGCTGACCTCGGGACCCTCCATATATTCTTCAACAACAATCTCTCCTCCGCGGGAATAACGAATAGTGTAATTATATGCGGCTTCGAGATCGCTGTCTTCTTTCAAAAGATCTACACCTCTTGAACCAGAGTTGTCGGCCGGCTTGACGATGCACTTGTACCCCGCATGTCTGACCTGCTTTACTGCCTCCTTAAACTCTTCTTCCCCATTTACACGGAAATAAAGCGGAACAGGAACTCCCGCTTTTTTAAGAGCGTCTCGCATATAAGCCTTGTTTGTGGCTTTCAAGGCAGTATCTTCACTAATCCCAACCAAGCCCAGTTCATGGCTGACAACGGCCACAGACTGCATGGGCATATCAGAAGCCAAAGTCATAATTCCATCTATCTTATGGCTTTTCGCCGCTTCCAAAATGGCGGGGGTGTCAATGGTGCTAATAATCTCCTTTTTAACACCATTGACACCAAAACCTACTGCCACTGGATTCATATCCACAGCAATCACTTCAAGACCCATCTCTATTGCTTTTTCGATTGCCGGGAGCTGAAGAATACTGGCTCCCAGTATCATTATCTTCTTCATTCTCTTCCCTCTTTGATGGGTTATTTTATTTCTGTGGATGACCTGGTTCCATCTTTCTCAAGAACATATGCGTTTTCTGTGCTGACATCCTCTCTGTTGATATTCTTATGTCCAAGAACAGTTGCAATGGTCATAAACACAATTTTGATATCAAACCACAGAGAAAGGTGTTTTGCATAGTAAATATCGTTTTTCAGCTTTTCCTTGGTCAGCACAGAGTTCCGATTGACCGCCTGGTTATACCCTGTAATGCCAGGACGCACAGTGAGAATAATCTTCTCTTCTTCCGTATACGCCGCTGAACCAACAGGCGTGTCGGGGCGCGGTCCTATAAAGGTCATGTCGCCCTTCAGAATATTGATTACCTGGGGGAGTTCGTCGATACTGGTCTTACGCGCAAACTTTCCGAACTTCGTCACACGTGGGTCGTCTTCGCCGTTATACGTAGAGCCATCAGCCAGACGAATATCCGGCGCATTGACTTTCATAGAACGAAGTTTATACATTTTGAAGATTCTTCCGAAGCGTCCTGTTCTATCCGCCATGTAGAAGATAGGTCCTTTATCCTCTGACTTGATGAACAGTCCAGAGATACCAATCACCAGACCAATCGGAATCATCAGAATGGCAGATACAACCACATCAAATAAACGCTTTATGAAACGATATATAAAACTTCCAGACGGCTTCATCTCACTTGACATAGTGGAACAACTCCTGGTACCTGTTGGCATCTAAATCATTTTTATAGTCTGTCATCATCACACGGAAATCTGCATAAGCAGGAACAAATCCAAAATCTCTCTTCGCCTTCTCCATGGAGAACAAATACGAGGGCGTATTGTTTTTTACTTCCGGTTTATATGTTATCTTTGATTTCTTTTCGGGACTCGGTGCCCACAGCTCTGAAATCACCTCGGCCTGCTCCTGGAGAGTTACACCGCGGCCAGAGGTCATATTATAGAGGCCATAGGTATTCTCACTCTTTATTGCGAGGAAGAAGGCGTGAGCAACGTCTTTCACATACACCACATCACGACTCAGGTTTGGATCGCCGAAAATGCAGATATCCTTGCATTCAGAGGCATTATCAATAAAAATCTTCAGACCAGATTTCTTAAGAACACCATTGATGAAAAGACTGTCATGAGGGCCAACGCCATATACCGGTGGAAAACGGAACCAAGCATTTTTCATGCCATGCTGCTGGTTGTAATACTCCATCGTATCGTTTGCGGCATTCTTAGAAAACACATATACAGCATGGTCGCCTTTGTAAAGAAAATCTCTAGGCTCCTCCTCGGTAATAACTTTCTTGCCCCATGCTCCACGAACATCAGCATAAGAGCAGTTAGAAATAACCCGCTTAACACCGTTTTTCCGGCAATACTCAAGAACATTGATTGTTCCGATGGTATTGATTCGGAAATAATCCGCCGCATTCTCATCCACATCAAGATTTACATCAACATTAGCGGGAAGAAGCCCGCTCAGGAGAATAACCCCATCTACCCCATGTTGGGGGAGTTGTTCGAAGTCCGCTTCATTTGTCAGATCAAGGTTTACATACTTCACACCAAGTTTGTCATAATGTTCTTTGAATTTGTTGTTTCGTCCCGTCACTATTATTTCACAGCCTTGTTTCACAAATTCATCAGCTGTATAAACGCCAATGAAGCTTGAAGCCCCAACAATAATGTACATAACTAATCCTCCGACTTAACTACTCAAAGACAGCTAATCCCTCGCGCAATCTGCAGCTATTTTTTCCAGCGTCTCGCACACATACTCCACGTCCTCATCGCTCAGCCGCGTGTGCAGCGGGAGGGTAATCAGGTTGTGGTAATAGTCATACGCATTCGGATATTCCCCGCAATCCCCGCCGTAGGCCGTCATCATCGGCAGGGGTTTATAGTGGACGTTGACGGCCACTCCGTGCGCCGCCATTTTTTCAATCATCAGATTCCGGGTCTCCACGTTTATTCCGGGAACCCGGATCAAATACAGATGATTGGAGCTGTCCATTCCCTCCGCATGGTGAATCAGATGGCTGATTCCCAACGCATCACAGGCCGCGTCATACCGCTTGATGATCTCCGCTCTGCGCTCCAGCAGGCCGAGATACCGGTCAAGCTGCCGAAGACCAATCGCAGCCATAATATCGGTCATGTTGCATTTATACCACGGACCGATAACGTCATACTCCCACGCGCCGATTTTCGTCTTCGCCAGGGCGTCCTTGCTCTGGCCGTGGAGAGACAGGAGCTGATACATCTTGTAAATCTCGCTGTTCCCGATTCCCTTGATCGGCAGCCACGTGGACGCCCCGCCCTCGGCGGTGGTGAAATTCTTCACGGCGTGAAAACTGAAGCTGGTCCAGTCCGCGATTGCGCCGACGTATCTTTTTGCCCTTTCAACCTTCCCCGCGCCCGTGTGCCCAACCACCCGGGAGGCGCCGAGGGCATGGGCCGCGTCGCATACGACAGCCACCCGGCCGGTCGCTTTCTGGATGCGGGAGGACAAATCACCCAAGGGCGTGCCATCGGATTCCAGGGGAGTAAACAGGGACCGTTTTCTCTCAACAATCTCAAAAATCCGATCATAATCGCACACAATGCCGCCAAGATCTACGGCGATAATCGCTTTGGTCTTCTCTGAGACAGCCGCCTCCAGGGCGTCATAGTCCATCTCGGGCATGTGGGTAATCGGATCCCCGTCCTTCCGGATATCGACAAATCGCACTGTCGCCCCGCAGTGGACCGCCGCGGACGCGGTTGCCGTATACGTGTAAGCCGGGACGATGACCTCATCGCCCTCCCGGATTCCCCAAATGCGGAGGTTGAGCTCCTCCGCAGCGGTGGCGCTGTTCAGGCAAACCACTCTCTGACCAAACTGTTCGATAGATTCCTGGCTGGCGCAGTCTACGTCCGGCCGGCCGGTTTCTATGTAGGCTGCCAAGCGACGCTCCAGAAGCTTTGTGCGCGGTCCCGTTGTGATCCAGCCGGACCGCATCGCTTCGGCAACCTCAGCAATTTCAAGCTCGCTGATATCAGGAGGACTAAATGGAATAATCCGTTCTTTCATTACGCTGTTTCTCTCCTCCACTAATCTGCTGAAATATGCTCTTATACATATTTCAGCAAGCGCTGATTTCCCGGTTATGGAAAACTTCTCATCTCATATAAATGCAGCAAAAACCATATTTCGCCGCATTTTTGGGGATTCTCCTCCTCCACCGCAATATATTGTAGCAAATAAGCTCTGTCATTTCAAGCGTTTTCTGCATATTTCACTCATATTACATATCCTGTGCGAATCCCTCCCAAACGGTTTTCCGGGCGTGAGATACCCGCCGCAGAAGCCTGCATAGGCTCGTTCATGCTGCTTCCATCATTTTCACTCCATGGAAGTTTATACCATTAAGCACAAGGCCGCCGGCATTGCCGACGGCCTTGTTGGTTTTCGGGCTTACGCCCAGGGTTTGCGATTACTCCTCGATGGAGAAAGCCTTGTACAGGAAGGTGATGATCTCCCCACGGGTGCAGGGCTGGCCGACGCCGAACCTGCCGTCGCCGACGCCGGCGGTGACGCCGTTCTCCACAGCCCAGAGAACCGGCTTGAAGTAATACTTATCGGGCTTGACATCGGAGAAGGGATTCTCCGTGGTCTCGGGCTCCGGGGAGCCCTTTGCCTTCCACAGGAAGGTCATGGCTTCGGCGCGGGTGCAGGCCTGGCCGACGCCGAACTTGCCGTTGCCGACGCCGCCGGTAACGCCGTTCTCCGCAGCCCACAGAACAGCCTTGCAGAAGTAGTCCGTGGACTTGACATCGGAGAAGGGATTCTCCTCGGTCTCAGGCTCCGGTCTGCCTGCGGCAGCCCAGAGGAAGGTCACGATCTGCTCGCGGGTGCAGCTCTGCTTGGGTCCGAAATGAGTTGCATCCACGCCGCCGGTAACGGATTCATCCAGGGCCCACATGACAGGATCAAAGAAGTAGTCGCCCTCATGGACATCCACGAAGGGATTGTCCAGCTTCGGGATCTCCTCCGTCTTGGTCTCGCCGCAGCGGGTGCAGGTGAACTTCATCTCGCCGGACGCCTGATGGGAGGCAGCCGCAATCACTTCACCCGCATCCCAGGCATGACCCAGCACAAAGGTGTCATCGGCGGAATAGGAATCGCCGCAGCGGGAGCAGGTATAGGTGGTGAAGCCGGACTCGGTGCAGGTGGGCTCCGTCACCACGGCCTGATAGTCGTGGCCCAGGGCCTCGGTCTCGCTGTCGGTGTAGCTGTCGCCGCAGCGGGAGCAAGTGTGGGTGGTGTAACCGGCCTCGGTGCAGGTGGGCTCCGTCACCACGGCCTGATAGTCGTGGCCCAGGGCCTCCACGGTGCGAGTCTCCACAGCGTCGCAGCGGGAGCAGCTCCGGGTTTCCTCACCGACATCAAGGCAGGTGGGCGCGGTGGTCACGGTCCAGTCACCGAAGTCGTGGCCCAGAGCCTCCAGGGTCACGTCGAAGGAGAAGGTACCGTAGTCGGTGGTCTTCCAGGTGTAAACAGCCGCGCCGGCCTCAGTACAGGTGGGGGCGGTGGTTTCGGCGTAGTCGTAATCCTCGGTGTTCAGCTTGGGCAGCAGCACCGTGGTGGTCTCCTGGCAGCGGGTGCAGGTGCCGGTCAGCAGGCCGGGCATATTGACCTTCGGGGCAACGGTGACGGTGTAAACGAAGTCGTGCCCCAGGGCCTCGGTCTCGCTGTCGGTGTAGCTGTCGCCGCAGCGGGAGCAGGTATGGGTGGTGTAGCCGCCTTCGGTGCAGGTAGGCTCGGTGACAACTGCCTGGTAATCGTGGCCCAGATCCTCCAGCGTCACGTCGAAGGAGAAGGTCCCGTAGGTGGTAGTCTTCCAGGTGTAGGTGCCCACGCCGGCTTCGGTGCAGGTAGGCTCCGTGGTCACTTCGTAGTCATAATCCGCTTCGGTCAGCTTGGGCAGCATGACTGTGGTGGTCGCCTGGCAGCGGGAGCAGGTCCCGGTAAGCAGTCCGGGCATATTGACCTTGGGAGCGACGGTGACGGCGTAGACGTAATCGTGGCCCAGCGCGTCGGTTTCGCTGTCGGTGTAGCTGTCCTGGCAGCGGGAACAGGTGTAGGTGGTGTAGCCGCCTGCGGTGCAGGTGGGCTCCGTCACCACGGCCTGGTAATCATGACCCAAAGCCTCCACGGGCTGGGTTTCAAAAGCGTCACAGCGGGAGCAGGAACGGGTCTCCTCACCGGCCTCGGTGCAGCTGGGCGCGGTGGTCACAGCCCATTCGCCAAAGTCGTGGCCCAGGGCAGCGGTCTCGCTGTCGGTATAGCTGTCGCCGCAGCGGGCGCAGGTATGGGTGGTGTAACCGGCCTCGGTGCAGGTGGGCTCCGTCACCACAGCCTGATAGTCGTGGCCCAGGGCCTCCACAGGGCGGGTCTCCACAGCGTCGCAGCGGGAGCAGGAACGGGTCTCCTCACCGGCATCAAGGCAGGTGGGCGCGGTGGTCTCGGCCCACTCGCCGAAGTCGTGGCCAAGAGGCTCGGTCTCCTCGTCCGTGTAGCTGTCGCCGCAGCGGGCGCAGGTATGGGTGGTAAAGCCGCCCTCGGTGCAGCTAGCGCTGGTCACCACGGCCTGGTAATCATGGCCCAAGGCTTCGGTCTCCTCAGCGGTATAGGTATCGCCGCAGCGGGAGCAGGTATGGGTGGTGTAACCGGCCTCGGTGCAGGTGGGCTCCGTCACCACAGCCTGATAGTCGTGGCCCAGGGCCTCCACGGGGCGGGTCTCCACTGCGTCGCAGCGGGAGCAGGAACGGGTCTCCTCACCGGCATCAAGGCAGGTGGGCGCGGTGGTCTCGGCCCACTCACCGAAGTCGTGGCCAAGAGGCTCGGTCTCCTCGTCCGTGTAGCTGTCGCCGCAGCGGGAGCAGGTATAGGTGGTAAAGCCGCCCTCAGTGCACGTAGCGCTGGTCACCACGGCCTTGTAATCATGGCCCAAGGCTTCGGTCTCGTCAGCGGTATAGGTATCGCCGCAGCGGGCGCAGGTGTAAGTCGTATAGCCTCCCTCGGTGCAGCTGGGCTCCGTCACCACGGCCTGATAGTCGTGACCAAGCGCCTCCACGGGGCGGGTCTCCACTGCGTCGCAGCGGGAACAGGTCCGGGTCTCCTCACCGGCTTCGGTGCAGGTAGGCGCGGTGGTCTCGGTCCACTCGCCGAAGTCGTGACCCAGCGCTTCCACCGGGCGGGTATCGATCGCGTCGCAGCGGGAGCAGGTCCGGGTCTCCTCACCGGCTTCAGTGCAGGTAGGCGCGGTGGTCTCGGTCCACTCGCCGAAGTCGTGGCCCAGAGCCTCGGTCTCCTCGTCCGTGTAGCTTTCGCCGCAGCGGGAGCAGGTGTGGGTGGTGTAACCGGCCACAGTGCAGGTGGGCTCGGTGACCACAGCCTGATAATCATGGCCCAGGGGGGCAATCTCCGTCCCGTGGACGTCGCCGGTTAGCAGACCGGTATAGACGATTGTGCCGGGCTCGGTGCAGGTAGCCTCCTGCTCCTCGCCGGGACCGGGCCAAACGTCGGCCTCAACGGAAGCATTGCCGCTGCCGACGTAGTAGACAATGTAGCCTTCTTCGCCCAGGCCCAGCTCAGCGGTACGGGTTTCGTCGGTGCCGCCGGAGAAGGTCACACCGGTGAAGACGTCCCGATCCAGGGTAATCATGTAGAAATTCCAGCCGTTCTCGTCAACGCCCAGAGCAGTGACGGGGACGCCGGGGAAGGGTGCGTTCTCGGTTCCTTCGCCGGAAGCGTAGACGTACGCCGCTTCGTTGTTGTCCTGATCCACGAAGTACACAACCACCGGGGCCACCATGAGTCCTTCAATTACGGTGGTGTAGACCATGGGGAATACCTCAGACTCTTGATAGAAGCGGATTACTCTGCCCTCTTTGGAAGTGGTATATCTTTTCATCATCTGGTCGTAGCTCAGGTAGTAATAGCCCTCGCTGTCCACCATGTTGTCCAGATAGCGATCTGCCGTATAAAGCCAGGACAGAGGCGTATCAGAGGGATACAAATACTCTGAGGAATCCAGACCCATATACTTGCCGGAAGCGGCGTTATAGAAGCTGAAGCCCTGGTCCGGGCTGCCGGAAGCCTCCCAAAGCACTCTGGCCGGATCGGAGACGGCAACGGTGTCGTCGCTGACGATGGTTGCTTCAATGGGGCTCAGATAATGCTCGTTAATCACAACGGAATTGCCCACAGCGAGAGCGGAGTTGTCGGTGATGCTCTCCTCGCTCACAATAATGTACTTGCCGCCGTTTTCAACGGCATCGGTGAGCCGGTAGGCCACCTCGCCGCTGCTCTCTCCGAGATAGGAGAACAGTGCGTAAAGGGTGACGTCCTCATCCGCCACATATTTGCCGGTCAGAACGGTTTCGGGGCAGTCGGCAACGTTGTCATAGCTGCTCTCCACCCAGCCCAGGAAGGTATAGCCCTCGGGATTCGTCACACTGGGCAGAATAATACCCTCGTCGGTGTTGGAAATCATATCCTCCGGCTGCTCGCATCCTCTGGGAACGGAGAAATGAACGGTGTAGTCCATGCCGGGAAGCACCGTGGTCCAGTAGCGGGTGCCGCTCCCGGTTTCCTTCCACATGTACATATAGAAGACGTCGCTGTCGTAGCTTTCACCGGAACCATCCACCCAGAAGAAGGGGTAGCTGTCGCTCTCGTTGTTGTAGTGATAGAACCAGCCGCAGCCCAGATAGGGATAGCTGCCGTCTAAGCCGTAATCATTGACGTGCGCAATCAAAATATTATCCCTGTTCTGTGTTGAACCGTTTTCGCCGTAGGTGAAGCTCCAGCGGCAGTAGGCAGGCTCGTATTCCCCGTAGCTCCAAAGCCTTGCGGACTGGGATTGACTGGTCACGTTCCGACCCAGGTAGTTCTCCATCGCCCGGTTTTGGATGGAGTAGCCCGCGCCCCGGTCCTCCAGGTGGAAAACGAGGCTCTCATCCACGTCGAGGAGCATATTATCTTCCAAGGTCATACCGGAATCCGCGAACTGAACCATGCCGTCGCTCTGCTCACTCTCGTAGGTGATCTCCCCGGCCGCGCCCCGCAGGATAATCATACTCCCGGTCTCTTTGTTGCAGGTGATGACGTAGTCACCGCTCCAGTCA
The DNA here is from genome assembly GCA_016282135.1 of Oscillospiraceae bacterium. Taxonomy (GTDB): domain Bacteria; phylum Bacillota; class Clostridia; order Oscillospirales; family Oscillospiraceae; genus JAFRPC01. The sequence continues at coordinate 15,007 of JAEEKA010000100.1, read as the reverse complement.
GTCTGATTCTCGGTGACAAGCGCGTAGACGGATTTGCCGTCTCCACCAAAGTAGCTGAACAGAGCCTTCAGGGTAACGTCGGACTGGGGCCTGTATCTGCCGCTCAGGATTTTGTCGGGCTTCAGTTCCACATTGTCGTAGTCCTCCAGGACCCAGCCCATGAAGCGGTAGCCCTCGGGGGCCTCCACCGTGGGCAGGGTGGCGCCGGAGATGGAGTTGATCATCCTGGGCTCGGGCGCAGTGACGCCATAAGGCGTGGTGAAGCTCACGGTGTAGCCCACGCCGGGATCGAACTCGCCGATCACGGTAGTCCAATAGGGCGTACCTTCTTCAGTCTCCCGCCACATGTGGATTTTTTCGTTTGGGTTGGTCATAACCCAGAAGTACTTGCTGCCTTCATTGAAGTTGACGTAGGGGTAAGTGGACCCGCCGGTGTTTCTGATGGCAACGCTGCTGCCTGCGCCCATGCTCAATTCCCAGATGGCGGTCGCGGCGCTGAATTCCGCAGCTGCCCTGAGCGTACCGCCTTCGTCCACGACGTAGCTGCCCTTCTCTATGTTCTGGATAGACCAGTTTTCGCCTCTGGGCTCCACCTGGAAGATGAAGCGATCACTCACATCGGTGATTATATCCTCAGTCAGGTTCACGCCGGAGGCTGCATAATTGTTGCAGCCGTTGGCCGAAGTGGTTTCGTAGCTTCCCGGTTCGATGCCCGCCAGAAGATAGAGGTCGGTATCCATGCCATAGGAGATGAGATACCTTCCCTCCCAGTCGTTAGGCTCCTCGGTGACCAGCTCGTAGGCAGTGGCGCCGCTCTCGCCGGTCGTATACCTGAACAGGGCGAAAAGAATGACGTCGCTGTGTGCAACGTAGCGGCCGGTGAAGATGGCACTGGGACGGGTTTCCACATTGTCGTAGATATCCTCCACCCAGCCCATGAAGCGGTAGCCCTCGGGGGCCTCCACCACGGGCAGGATGATGCCGGTGTTGGTGTTGGAGATCATGTCGTTCACGGTCTCGCACGCAGCGGGGACTATGAACTGAACCGTATAATTTTCCCCCAGAGGCTGGGTATAATCCCCCACGTAGCTGTAGTCGCAGACGGTGCAGGTGTAGGTAGTGTAGCCCTGCTGGGTGGCAGTAGGTGCGGTCACAACCGCATCGTAGCTGCAATCCTCCTTTTCGACGCGGCCGCAGACGGTGCAGCGGTGGCTGTGGGTGCCGTCGTTGTTGGAGCTCCACGCGCTGAAAACGTGCTCGCCGGTGGCGGGGATCACAGTGGATGACAGGGTAATTTCGTTTTCGCCGGCTTCGTCAGAGAAGTACTTATAGCAGACGGAGCACTGGTAGTAAGCGGAATGGCCCTCGACGCCGCAGGTGGGAGCCTGGGTGGGGTACTCGGTCAGCTCATGCTCGTGCGCTTCCACCGCTGGATCGGTCCAATACCAGACCTCACCGTCGTCGGTTTCCTTCCACAGCTGGATCGGGGCGGCGCTGCTTTCGCCCACGGCGCCGAATTTGTCGTCGGCGCAGTACAGATAGGGCCAGCCGGAGCTGGTGTCGCACTTCATCATGATACCGCCGGAGGAGCACGTCAGGAACCAGTTGCAGCAGCTGCTGTCATAGTTGGCGCGGGTCCAGAGATAGTCGTTGAAGACAGCCAGATAGGAACCCTGGCTGGCATTCCGGAAGGAGTAGCTGTCGCTGCCGCGCGCCTCGACTTCGAAGACGTAGAGCTCGTCCACATCCCGCAGCACGTCGTCCTCCAACACGATCCCGGTGACGGCAAAGGCAGCGTTGCAGTTGCCGGTGCTCTCGATCCCGTCGTCGCCTGCCGCGCCCTTCATCACGATCATTCCGTCGGTCTTGGCAGAAGAGATAACGTAGTTGCCTTCCCAATCGGCGGGGGTCTCGGTGACAAGCTGGTAGATGGTGCCGCCGTTGCCCTCGACCTGCTTGTAGACGGCGAAGAGGGTGACGTTCTCGGCGTTGACGGTGTAGCTCGCGCCGGGCTTCAGATATTCGGGCTTATCGGCAGTTCTGTCGATTTGGCCGGTCACCCAGCCGATGAAGGTCCAATTCACAACCTGCGTCACGTCGGTGGGCAGGGTCACGCTGTCGCCCACATAGGCGTTTTCCGTGCCGATGACGGTACCACTGGAAACGTAGGCAACAACGGCGGCCGTCTTGGGGGCAAAGTTGATCTGCACGGTGCAGTCGGAGTCTGACTCCACGGTAAAGACGTTGCCGTCCCGGGTCACAACGGCGGTACCCTCCAGCACCTCATAGCCGGTAACCTCATAGCCCTCGTTGGGCGTGGCCGTGATGATGCTGCCGTTCACGGAAACGCTGCCATATTCGGCGTTGTTGGCAACGGCAGTCACCTCGCAGCCGTCGCCCTGGGGAACCGCGGCAGGGTTGACACTTCGGACCGCGTCCACGCTGCCTTGGCCGTCCCGGTCGTCTTGGGCAGCCTCGACCTCGTCGATTCCGGCGAATCCGTCGTCGTTCAGGATTGCTTCCTCGCCCTCCGTAAACACGTGGGTCTGATCAGTAGGTTCTGCTTCCGCGGGCGTCTCGGCAAAGGCCGCGGCGGGGAACAGTCCGACGACCATCACCAGCGCGATCAACAGGGCGAGAAATCTTCTTGAATAATTTCTCATGTGTATTGCTTCCTCCTTTGATAGAATACTGTTTGCAGCGGTTCGCTCGCTGCCAATTGAGGTCATTCTACCAAAAAATATTTAGGTTGTCCACACAAAAATGAAGATTTTGTAAAGATTTTTAAGAATTATCCGGTGATTGCAAAATCCGCCGTCGTCAGGTATAATGGCAGAAAGCGACAAAAAGCGACAACAGGAGGCTGCGCGCATGATTTCGTCCCATCGAAGGCCCATTTTAACAGGCACCGGCCTGCTTTCCCTGCTGCTGGCCCTGGTCACACTGCTGTTTTGCAGCTGTGAGGTCCTGTTCCCCGAATACAGCGGGGAAAGCGCGGCTCGCCCCACGGACGCCCCCCGGCAGATGCCCCGCTTCTCCGAGATCGTCTACACCCGCCCGGATCTGGAGGCGCTCTGCGGCGACTTTGACACGCTGTGCGACGATCTCACGGAAAACCGCCTGTCCAGGCGGGACGCTCTCTCCCGGCTGCAGACAGTCTATCGGGAATACGATGATTTCTACACCATGCGGAGTGTGGCGGAGCTGCGTTATTATCACAACGTCACCGACAGCTTCTACGCCGATGAATTTGACTGGTTTCTGGAAGCTGAGCCGGAGGTCGATCAGTGCTTTGTGGCGCTGTGCCGGTCCTCCGCCAACTGTGAACTGGCCGACTATCTGGACTACGCGTTCTGGGGCGGCTGGGTGGTTGAGGAGTACGGCGAGACCGGTGATTCTCCGGAAAGCTCCTCCACGGACAGCGCCTTCTACGATCTGATCCGGCAGGAGAACGCCATTCTCTCTGAGTATCACCGGATCACCGCCGATCCCACCGTCTTCTGGCAGGGGGAGGAGCGCTCCTATCTGGAGCTGAGCTGGGACGATTCCATCGACAGCGAGGAATGGACGGAGATCAACGGCCTCTACTACGAAAAATACACTCCGATTTTGGGGGAGCTCTACATCCGCCTGGTGGGCGTCCGTCAGCAGATGGCGGACTATCTTGGGTTGAGCGGCTACGAGGAATACGCCTACTACGCGCTCTATGACCGGGACTACTCCCCTGCTAAGGCAGTTGAGCTGCTCACCGAGATCCGGGAAATTCTGGCTCCTGTCTACACGGATCTGGGGATTCACGCGCGCTGGGATCAGCTCCGCTACACCGAGCTCAACGAGGCGGAAAACCTGGAGGCCCTGGGCTGCGCCGCGGAGGCCATGGGCGGGAGCATCGCCGAGGCGTACGCGGATTTGGCGCGCTATGAGCTCTATGACATTGACGTTTCGGAAAAGAAGGGCGATACCTCCTTCCAGTGCTACCTCTATTCCTACGATCAGCCCTTTGTCTTTGTCAAAACCGAGGGCTTCAGCGACGACATTCTCAACTTCGGCCACGAATTCGGCCATTTTGCGGACGCCTGGTATAACCACAATGCCACCGGCAGCTACGACTTGTCCGAGGTCTTCTCACAGGGCATGGAGTATTTGCTGCTCAGCCGGGTCCCGGAGGACTACCGGGAAGAGCTGACGGAGTTCAAGCTACTGGACACGCTGGACACCTTCCTGGAGCAGGGCAGCTTTGCGGAGTTTGAGCACGAGGTCTACGCCCGCCCCGCCGCGGAATGGACCGTGGAGGAGCTGAACTCGCTCTCCCTGCGGCTGGCCCGGGATTACGGCTATCTGCGCTCAGACGCAGAGGAATACTACGGCAAAAACTGGATTGACATTCCCCACTTCTTTGACCGTCCCTTCTACGTGGTAAGCTACTGCGTCTCCAACGGTGCAGCCTTCCAGATCTACGAGCGGGAATGCGCGGAACCGGATGCGGGTCTGGATTGCTGGAACGACATGCTGCCCCGGAACCGGGACAGCTTCCTGGAAACCGTCATCCGGCAGGGGGGCCTGGAGGACCCCTTCGCCCCGGGCAGGATGGAAAAGGTCGCCGCCCTGCTCCGGGAAAAGCTGGGCCCCTTAGGCTGACAGCCCGGGGCTGCCCACGGAAACCGGGTGAAGCATCACCGGGCTTGCACCGAATGAAAAAAACTGTCCGGGCTTCTCCGTTGATACGGAAAAGCCCGGGCAGTATTGCCGCAGCGCGGAGTCCCCGCAGAGACGGTGGGGAAATTGAGCGTTGATACCTGCGGCGTTTTCAGGAAAAACGGAAAAGAAAGAGGCCGATTTCGGTCTCTTTCTTTTTCACATCGCTTGTCCCATATTCTGCGTTCGGAGCGGCGCAGGCGCCGCCCCGTTGTCGCTTGACTCACGGATTGTCGGGATAGCCCCAGGGGATGCCGCCTTGGCCGCCATAGCCGCCGTAACCGTTATCGCTCTGGCTGTTGTTGTCCTCGGGCAGGGCGCTCTGGGTACGTTCGCCCACGGTGACGGTAATGGTCAGGGTCTCGCTCCGGCGATAGACGGTAAGCTCCAGCTGGTCCCCCACCGCGGCGTCGCTGATATGCTCCTTCAAACCCTCATAGGTCGTGATCTCCTGGCCGTTCACCGCGGTCACGATGTCGCCGGACTGCAGGCCCGCCTGCTCCGCGGGACTGTCCTTCTCCACGGAACGGATGGAAGCGCCCAGCGGCATGCCGTAGCTCTGGCTCTCCTCGCCCACGTTGGCCACGCTGACGCCGATATAAGGCGTGGAGATATAGCCCTTCTCAATGATAGAGGTCACAATATTCCGCACGGAGTTGATGGGGATGGCAAAGCCGATGTTGTCGATGCTGGCGGAGGAGGAGAAGCTGCTGGTGGAATACTTGGCGTTGGTGATGCCCACCACCTCGCCGTACATGTTGAACAGCGCGCCGCCGGAGTTGCCGGAGTTGATGGCGGCGTCGGTCTGGATCAGATTCATGGTGACGCTGCTGGAAAGGGTCACGGCCCGGTTCAGGGCGCTGACGTTGCCCTTGGTCAGGGAGAAGGTCAGCTCGCCCAGGGGATTGCCGATGGCCACAACCTCGTCGCCCACCTCCAGGGCGTCAGAGTCGCCCAGAGTCACGGGGGTCAGGCCGGTGGCCTCGATCTTCAGCACAGCGATGTCATTGCTGGCGTCATAGCCGATGAGCTTGGCGGGATAGGTGGTGCCGTCGTACATGGCCACGGTGATGGTGTTGGCTTTCTCGATGACGTGCTGATTGGTGAGAATATAGCCGTCCTCCGTAAGGATAAAGCCGGAGCCCGCGGCCGCGCCGGTGGACTGATAGCCCCAGAAATTGGTGGTGGTGATTTCCGTGGTGATGCCCACGGTGGAATCGACGTTGGCCTTGTAGACCTGGGAGGCGCTCATGAGCTTGCCGCTGTCCACGGTGACCACGTTCAGATCCTTGGTCTCCCGGGGCGCGGCCACCTGGACCGCCGTGGAGGAAGCGCCGGAGTCGTTTTCCCGGTAGCGATTCACCAGCAGGGCGCCGCCCACGCCGGCGCCGCCGCCCAGCAGAACGCAGGCCAGCGCCGCGGCCACGGCCTTCTTCCAGAAGCCCCGCTTCTTCCCGGTCTTCTTTTCCGGTGCGGAAGGGGCCTGGGGCTGGGCGTAATTCGGCGCGGCGTAACGGGGATTCCCGTAGCTCGGCGCGCCATAGTTGGGTACGCCGTAACCGGGGGCCCCATAGTTGGGCGCTCCATAGTTCGGGGCGCTATAGTTCGGCGCGCCGTAGTTGGGCATTCCGGCCTGGGGATTGTAGTTCTGCGCGGGCCGGGCGGTCCGAATGGGACCGGAAGCATAGAAATAATCCTGGTAGGAGGGCTCCGCGGGGGCTCCATAAGCGGGCTCCGCCGGGGCCTCGTAAACGGACTCCGCGGGGGCTTCCTGCGCAGCGGACTGCTCCGCAGCGGCTTCCCGCTCCGCAAAGACCTCCTGCTCCACAGGCTGCTCCGCAAAGGCCTCCTGCTCCACAGGCTGCTCCTGCTCCTCCGGCAGCTGATTCAGTTCTTCCCGGTTCAGATCGTATTCGTTCATATCTCAACGCTCCTTCGCAGTAGTTTTTCCTTTTGACGCTGTCATTGTAACGCGGAAATTTGAACAGAATTTGCGAAATAATAGAAAAGATTGTGAACAAAACGCAAGGAAATTTTGAACACAGCATAGGCAGGCGGCGCGCCGCCTGCCTATCGTCAGCGGACGACAGCGCCGTCCCCTGCTCGCTGATCCTTGTTCCCTGATTCCTAACGCAGCGGAATCTCCCGCTCCGCGAAGGCGCTCAAGAGCTTCTCCATATCCGAGGGGACGGAGATGGGCTCGCCGCAGGCCTGGATGGCGTTGGCTACGTCCTTCAGGCCGTTTCCGGTGACCACGGAGACCACGGTGGCGTCGGGGGAGAGTTTCCCCTGCTCGCAGAGCTTTTTCAGCCCCGCCGCGCCGGTGACGCCGGCGGGCTCGCCGAAGACGCCGCAGGTCGTGCCCAGAAGCTTCTGGGCGGCCATAATCTCCGCGTCGGTGACCTCCACCGTGAGCCCCTGGGATTCCCGGATGGCGTTGATAGCCTTGTCCGGGTTCCGGGGCACGCCCACGGCGATGGAATCCGCCAGGGTGTTTTCCTCCATGGGCCGCCAGGGAGCGTTCTCCTCCACGGCCCGGTTGATGGGACAGCAGCCCGCCGCCTGGACGGAGATCAACTTGGGCAGCCGGTCGATGAAGCCGATGGCGTAAAGGTCCTTGAGTCCCTTCCACAGGCCCGCGATAGTGCAGCCGTCGCCCACGGAAATGGCGATGTAGTCCGGCACCTGCCAGCCCAGCTGCTCCATGATTTCCAGGCCCACGGTTTTCTTACCCTCGGAAAGGTAGGGGTTGATGGCAGCGTTGCGGTTGTACCAGCCCCAGCGGTCGATAGCGGCCTTGGACAGCTCGAAGGTGTCCTCATAGCTGCCCTGGACGGAAATCACCGTGGCGCCGAAGGTCATGAGCTGGGCCACCTTGCCCTTGGGGGCTCGGGACGGGACGAAGATGTAGGTTTTCAGTCCCGCCGCCGCGGCGTTGCCCGCCAGAGAGGAGGCGGCGTTGCCGGTGGAGGAGCAGGCGATAACCTTCGCCCCGGCCTCCCGGGCCTTGGCCACCGCCATGGCGGAGGCCCGGTCCTTCAGGGAGGCGGTAGGGTTGATCCCGTCGTCCTTGATCCAAAGCTTGCAGATGCCCAGCTTCTTCGCCAGCCGGGGGGCCTCGTAGAGGGGAGACCAGCCCACCCGGAGTTCGGTGTCCGGGGTACTCTCCTCCACAGGCAGCAGCTCCCGATACCGCCACATGGTGGGGGTGGACCGGGCCGCCAGGGTTTCCTTGGTGAGCTTTGTTTTGATGTATTCGTAGTCGTAGATAATATCGAGGATGCCGCCGCATTCGCAGTTGGTGAGATTGGGCACAGCCTCGTATTCCCTGCCGCATTTCACGCAGCGGCCGCAGATGACATTTCGCATGGATGATCTCCTGTTTATGGGGGTTCAGTTCAAATGTTTTCAAATGGCAATTTGAAAACACCTCACCTATTCCCTATTCACTCTTCCCGATTCCCTGATATTATCCCTTCGGTCCGTACACCTTATACAGGAAGGTGATGATCTCCGCACGGGTGCAGGTCTTTTCCGGTCCGAACTTGCCGTCGCCGATGCCGCCGGTGACGGGGGGAGTATACTGAACAGCCCAGAGGACCGCCTTATAGTACCAGGCATTGGGCTTCACGTCGGAGAAGGGGCTCTCCGACACGGGCTCGGGTTCCGGCGCGCCCACGGAGGCCCACAGGAAGGTCATAGCCTGGCCGCGGGTGCAGGTCTGGCCCACGCCGAACTTTGTGCCGTCGCCCACGCCGCCGGTGATGTGGTTCTCCACAGCCCAGAGGACAGCCTTATAGTAATACTGGTTGGACTTGACGTCGGAGAAGGGATTCTCCGTGGTCTCGGGCTCCGGCGCGCCGTTTGCCTTCCAGAGGAAGGTGACGATCTGCTCCCGGGTGCAGTTCTGCTTGGGGCCGAAGTGGGTAGCGTCCACGCCGCCGGTAATCACCGGGTCGTGATGGATGGCCCACTCCACGGGCTCGTAGAAATAATCCCAGGCGCCCACGTCCTCAAAGGGCAGCTTCTCCACGAAGGAGGCGCGGATGTGTCTGTTGCGGTCCAGGTTAAAGGTGAAAACCGGCTTTTTGCTCAGGTATTCATAGGTTTCGCAGTCGACCCAGCCCTTGAACATATAGCCGGGAGCCGCCTTGGCCTCCATGGTGATGGGGCCGGCCTCGCAGCCTGAGAAATCCATAACGGTGACCCACTTGCTCGGCTCCCGGTCGGAGCGGATCTTGCCGCCGCCATAGTACACGTCCGCGGTGAAGCTGTACGCGCTGGGGACGGTTACGGCCACCACCGCGCCCACGTAGTTGGGCATGGTATCCGACAGGTCCACCTTCCGCACAACTTGTACGTTCTTTCCCTCTACGTTCAGCTGCAGCGTATCGGCAGAGACGACGTAGTTTCCGGTGTCGTCCCCCACGTAAACCAGGGCGTAATAGGTCTTGCCGCCCTCCAGATTGCCCTCATAGAGCTCCGTGCCCAACTCCGGGGAATCGAACCAGCCCTGCACGCCGGCGTGGACGCCGGGAGTCAGACTGATGACCTCCGGGTGGTATGTAATGGCATTCTGGCCTGCTCTGGGGGTGTTGATGGCGAAGCTGGCCTTGCTCAGCGTGTCCCCTGCCTGTGGGGTCACGCTGTAAATAACCTCGATCATATTGTCGTAGTCCCGGACGCTGACGATCTTTGCACCGTGGAGAATGACCTCGGGCAGCTGCCCGGCAACAGGCGTGTACACAAGGGCGCGGCTGTAATAGGTCTCGCCCTTCTGGAGGGGATCGCCGTAAATCAGATCCAGGTGCAGGAAGCCGTCCGACAGGCCCACAAACATATTGTCCGCTTCCACAGAATAGTTGGCGTCGGCGGGCACATGAACCGTCGGCTTATCCACTCCGTTTACCATGCAGTCCTCGGGGAGCTCCACCCAAAGCTCCACGGAACGCTCACAGGGGATCCACATGGCATAGAGGGTCAGGTCGTCATAAACCGGGTCACTGAAGGGGTAGAACGCTCCGAAGTCCGTAGCAAAGGGGTCCAGGCTCCAGTCATAGAACTGCTCCCAGAGCTTGTCGGACAGTCTCACGTCCTCAGAGGACCGAATCGCGTCCCAAACACAGCCGCCGATGGGCACCTGGATGGGGGCGGGAGGGGCGTCCTCGCTGCCGTTGGAATCGAAGGTGACTGTGACCTTTCCGGAGGCGCAGATGAAGGAAACCGTCACAGCCGCCTCTTTGTTGGAAATGACGTTCATCTCGCCGTAACGGAAGTTGATCCAGCCGTGGGAATACTCGCCGTAGCAATAGTGCTCCTTGGCCGTCAGGAATACCTGGCAGGCATACGCTTTGCCCGCCTCAAAGGTATAGCTCTCGTCCAGGGCTTTCCCCACGGGGTTGCCGTCTCCGTCCACCTCGAAGAAATGGACTTCATCCACCGTAAAGGGATCATCGTCATACATGGGAAGGCCGGTCAGATTCGGATGCTCGCCGGCCACGGGGTAGGTTACGTGAACGTAGGTCTCTTCAATGAGTTCGTCGTCGCCTCCGGCCAGGGCTACCGTGGGCATCAAACCCACAGCCATAACCATGACAAGCAGAAGCGCCAGAACGCGGGTAAGGGAATGCTTCATGGTAATTCTCCTTTTCTCATATCTGTTTGGACTGTCAAAGTATTGCACAGGAGGCGGCGTGTTTGGCTGCCGGAGCTTTTGCATGGCAGTGCCGCTCCCACAGGCGGGCCGAATTACAGCTTTGCCAGCAGGCCAACTTCCTCGTTGAAGGCTTCGGTGAGCTTGTCCAGCTCGGCGGCCTGCCTGTGAATCTCGTCCCAGACCTGGGGCTTGTACCACTGGTCGTTCAGGTCCTCCACGTCCATCTGCTGCTGCTCCACCCAGGTGTAGTACTTCAGGTTGTGGACCCGCTTGCGCTCGGGGTATGTCAGCTCCAGCATGGAGTCGGTCTTCAGCCCCAGCATGTGCAGGGCGTGATCCTTGGCGGCCTCGGTAACGGAGTAGCTGCCGTACATCTCGTTGAGCTCATCCACCCGGGACTTGTACATCACGGCGGAGTCGGTGAGCACGGTGACCAGCACGTCGTCCTCAGTCAGCTCGTACCACTTGGCCATCTTGATGCAGCAAAGCACGTTGGCGATGCCGGAAATGCCCATCCAGGTGAACTTCTCGATCTGCTCGTCAGTCATCTTCAGCTCGTCCTTCAGGTACTTCTGACCCTCGGGGGTGTTGAAGAGGCGAAGCAGGCGCTGGGAGTCCTCGTCGTCGATGGCGATGCCCATGTCGGTGTTGCGGACGTTGTGGACCCAGGGAATGTGCTTGTCGCCGATGCCCTCGATCCGGTGGCCGCCGAAGCCGTTGTTCACGATGGTGGGGCACTGGAGGGCCTCGCCCACCGCCAGCTTCATGTAGGGATAGCGCTCCTTCAGCAGGTCGCCCGCAGACATGGTGCCGGCGGAGCCGGAGGTGAAGGCCGCGCCCGCCAGACGCTGGCCGGGCTTCTTGGCCGCCTCAAAGACCTCCGCCAGGGCGGTGCCGGTGACGTTGTAGTGCCACAGGGGATTGCCCATCTCGGCAAACTGGTTGAAGATCATCATGGTGGGATCCTGCTTCAGCTCCCAGGTCTTGTCAAAGATTTCCTTGACGTTGGACTCGCAGCCGGGGGTGGCGATAATCTGGCCGGCGATGGATTTCAGCCAGTCGAAGCGCTCCTTGGACATATCCTGGGGCAGAATAGCCACGGAGTCCACAGCCAGCAGTTTGGAGTTGAAGGCGCCGCCCCGGCAGTAGTTGCCGGTGGAGGGCCAGACCGCGTGGTGGTAGGTAGCGTCAAACTGGCCGGTGACCAGACGGGGCACCAGGCAGCCGTAGGAAGCACCCACCTTGTGGCAGCCCGTGGGGAACCACTTGCCGGCCATGGCCAGAATGCGGCAGGGCACGCCGGAGAGGGCGGAGGGAATCTCTACGTAGTTGGGAACCTTCTGGAACAGGCCGCCGGATTCCTTGGCCTCGTTGTGCCAGTTGATGCGGAAAAGATTGATGGGGTCTACAGCCCAGAGGTCGGTCTTGGCAAGCTTGGCCTTGATCTTTCCGGGGATCAGGTCCGGATTCTGCATCTGGGCGATGGTGGGGATGATGACGTTGTTTTCTCTGGCCTTTTTGATGTTGCGGGCGAGGCCTTCCTTGCAAATGGAAAGGTCAATCATGATGTTTATCCTCCTGTTTGGCATCTAAGTAAGAATATAGGGTGTATTTGGAAATCCCGAAGAATTTTGCAATCTTATCGCCGGATTTGGTGATGAGCATGGCGCCGCTGTCGGAGAGGAAGCGGATGGCGGTGATCTTGTCCTCCTTGCTCATCCGGTCCACCGGCTTGCCCACCAGCCGCACGGAGCGGTCGATCAGGTCCTCCAGCAGATCGTTGACGTTGTTGGGAATCTGGGCGGGCTCCGCCTGGGCCGTCTCCATGGGAGAGCTCAGCTCCGACAGCACGTCCCCGGCCAGGGCCAGGGCGGAAACGTCGAAGTTGATGCCGAAAAGGGCGCAGACCTTGCCGTCCTCCCCCCGGAGAAAGACCGTGGAGGATTTCAGCAGCTTGCCGTTGGGGGTTCGGGTCAGATAGCACAGCCGGTCGGCAGCCGGGTCCTCGCCAGCCTTTTTCAGCTGCTCCAGGACCACCTGGCTGGGCCCGTCTCCCAGCTTGCGTCCGGTGACGTGGCCGTTTTCAATGGCGACCAGAGAGTGCTCCGCCGCCTGGGGAGAGATCTCGTGCACCACCACCTCGCAGCCGCTGCCGAATTGGGCGGCGACTCCCTTGGCGACAGTCCGCAGCATCTCCAGCTCATGGGGTTTGAGCATAGGAAACCTCCTTGCGTTTTGGGTTATTTATCCTTATTATAATACCACAACTTTTTCAGAAATCAACAAATAATCTTTTCGATCGCAAAAAAAGTTTTTGGGGAATCTGAAAATATTTTGAAAATGGGTTGACTTCCGAAACATTTATGCTACACTATCATTTGGTAAAATACTTTAATAAGGAACAAGATACGTCAGACGTGATCAGACGAACGGAGGTCTACTATGGATTACGAACAGATTCGGCAGGCAGCCGAGGAATACCAGAAGGACATGACCCGTTTCCTGCGGGACATGATCGCCATTCCCTCCGAATCCTGTGAGGAGGAGGGCGTGGCAAAGCGCATCGCCCGGGAGCTCACTGCGCTGGGCTACGACAAGGTGGAATTTGACAAGCTGGGCAACGTGATCGGCTGGCTGGGCGAGGGCGACAAGATCATCGCCATCGATTCCCACATCGACACCGTGGGCATCGGCAACCGGGCCAACTGGGAGGCCGACCCCTACGAGGGCTACGAAACCGACGCCATCATCTACGGCCGGGGCGGTTCCGACCAGGAGGGCGGCATGGCCGCCGCCGCCTACGGCGGCAAGATTATGAAGGACCTGGGCCTGCTGCCCAAGGGCTACAAGCTCATGGTGGTAGGCTCCGTCCAGGAGGAGGACTGCGACGGCATGTGCTGGCAGTCCATCGTCAACGAGTACTTTGACGGGCCCGAGGACGCCCGGAACAAGATCGAGTTTGTCATCTCCACCGAGCCCACTGACGGCGGCATTTACCGGGGCCACCGGGGCCGCATGGAGATCCGGGTGGACGTCCACGGGGTGAGCTGCCACGGCTCCGCCCCCGAGCGGGGTGACAACGCCATTCACAAGATGGCGGAAATCCTGCTGAACGTCCGGGACCTGAACGAGAACGACGCCGGCGACGACAAGGAAATCAAGGGCCTGGTCAAGATGCTGGATCCCAAGTACAATCCCGAGCATTGGGAGGACGCCCGTTTCCTGGGCCGGGGCACCTGCACCACCAGCCAGATCTTCTACACCTCTCCCAGCCGCTGCGCGGTGGCGGACTCCTGCGCCATCTCCATCGACCGCCGCATGACCGCCGGCGAGACCTACAAGTCCTGCCTCAAGGAGATCGAGGAGCTGCCCGCCGTGAAGAAGTACGCCAAGGACGTGAAGGTCTCCATGTATATGTATGACCGTCCCTCCTGGACCGGCCACGTCTACGAGACCGAGGCCTTCTTCCCCACCTGGATCAACAAGGCCACCGCTCCCCACGTGCAGGCTCTGGTGGACGCCCACCACGCCCTCTGGGGCGACAAGCGCCTGTGGGTGGACGAGACCGCCCGGGCCAAGCGGGAGGGCCGTCCCCTGACGGATAAGTGGACCTTCTCCACCAACGGCGTGTCCATCCAGGGCCGCTACGGCATCCCTTGCGTGGGCTTCGGCCCCGGAGCGGAGAGCCAGGCCCACGCTCCCAATGAGATCACCTGGAAGCACGATCTGGTAGTCTGCGCCGCCCTCTACGCCGCCGTTCCCATGCTCTACAAGCCCGAGAACAAGGACGGCTCCGCCACTGCCTTCCGGCAGGAATTGACCGGGAACGAGATCAGATAAGGGATCAAGGATCAGGGGCCGTAGGCGCAGTCATCGGCCGCCCGGTTCGCCAATGGCGAACAATCGCCCGACAGGGCGATCCAACCGGGCACGTTGACGGGACCCGGCTGGATTTGCCTCCGGCAAATTGCATTCGTTCCGAATGCCGGGCGGTCATCGGCCGCCCCTACAGCAGGAACAGCAATCTGCAAAACACCTTCCATCCTCAATTCTCAATTTACCCTGGACGGGGAACCTGCCGCCGGAATGCAAAACGCAAAATGTAAAAATGCGGACAAGCGATGCTTGTCCCTACAAAAGTATAAGGAGCTTGACACAATGAGCAAAGCATTTGAACTTGCCCGCGAGCTGGAAAAGCTGCGGATCAACAACATGTACAAGCAGGACTTCTATTGGACCTGGGACAAGACCGACGACGAAATCGCCGCGGTCTTCGCCGTGGCCGACGCCCTCCGGGACCTGCGGGAGCACAACAAGTCCACCCGGATCTTCAACTCCGGCCTGGGCATCTCCCTGTTCCGGGACAACTCCACCCGCACCCGCTTCTCCTTCGCCTCCGCCTGCAATCTGCTGGGCCTGGAGGAGCAGGTTCTTGACGAGAAAAAATCCCAGATCGCCCACGGCGAGACCGTCCGGGAGACCGCCAACATGGTCTCCTTTATGGCCGACGTCATCGGCATCCGGGACGACATGTACATCCACCAGGGCCACGAATACATGAAGACCTTCATGGACGCCCTGGAGGACGGCTACCGCACCGGCATTCTGGAGCAGCGGCCCACCCTGGTGAACCTCCAGTGCGACGTGGACCACCCG
>JAEEKA010000013.1 GCA_016282135.1 Oscillospiraceae bacterium | reverse complement strand
GTACAAAGCAGCATAAGAAAACCGCAAATTTCGGTTGAAGGCCGAAGCATTCAACCGAAATCTGCGGTTGCCACAGCGCCGCTGCGCTGTGAACTTTTCGTTAATTATTTCACTGTCCTCTTGACGGGAAGCGGTTCAATCCGGGCGGGGCGCTTTTTGCGGGGGTCACGAAGCACAGGACAATCAGCCCCGCTTTTCATCCACCTTTTTCAGGAACTTCTCATACTGGATCACAAAGCGTTCGTGGGTGCCTTCGCCCACAAGGCCGAAGGGGTCGGAGACCTTCACTGTAAACACCAGCCGTCTGCGGTCCACCAGGGTCAGCTCCGTCTCACAGGTGACCTTCAGGCCCACCGGCGTGGCCGAAACGTGGCGGACGTCCAGGGCGGTGCCCACGGTTCCCTCGCCGGGCTCCAGATAGGGCACGACGCTTCTCCAGGCGGTCTCCTCGATCAGGGCAATCATAGCCGGCGTGGCGAACACGTCCAGCTCGCCGCTGCCGATGGCCCCGGCGCATTTATCCGGCGTGACGGTCAGTTCGATCTTTCCTTTGATTCCGGTTTGCAGCATATTGCTTCTCCTTTCAACACAATCCCCTTGGGCGGTTTTTGACACCGGTATTATAATATATCCCCGGGAAAAAAGCAACCGCCCAATAAACCCGGAAGGGGTGCGATTTTTCTTGCGATTTTCCAGAATATTTGGTATGATGGTCCCAAGCCATCCAAGCAACGATTGAAATAATTGCCCGACCGGGCGGAAAGAGGAAAAAATATGGAATTATGCGCACGGAAAGACGTTCCTGTGGAACAGACCTGGGATCTCTCCCTGATTTTTGCGGAAGAAAAGCTGATGTGGGAGGCCCTGGACAAGCTGAAGGCCGCGGTCAAGGTCTTCGTGGAAAGCTATGCGGGCAAGCTGAACACCGCGGAGCGGATTGTGGCCTGTCTGGATGAAATGGAGCAGTTCATGCCCATGGTCAGCCGGATCTGGCAGTATGCCGGCCTGGCGGTGGAGACGGACTACACCGACAACAAGCTCCGTGAGCGGGCGGAGAAGGTCAACGATGAGATGACCCGTCTGTTCAAGGACGTGGCCTTTGTGGACAGCGAAATTCTGCTGGCCCCCAAGGCTGAGCTGGAGGCCGCCGTGGAGCAGGCCAAGGGCTGCCGCAGATATTTGAAGGAGCTGCTGGACAAGAAGGCCCACATGCTCTCCCCCGAGACGGAAAAGGCGCTGGCGGCCCTGGGCCGGACCTTCGGCGTGCCCTATGACGTCTACAACACCATGAAGCTGGCGGACATCGCCTTCGATTCCTTTACGGTGGACGGCAAGGAGTACCCCTTGGGCTATTCCCTCTTTGAGGACGACTACGAGTACGACGCCAATACGGCAGTGCGCCGTGCCGCCTTCCGGGCCTTCTCCCACAAGCTGAAGCAGTATGAAAACACCACCGCCGCCGTCTACAACGCCTGCGTCACCCAGGAAAAGACCATGGCGGAGCTCCGAGGCTACAAGGACGTGTTTGAGAGCCTGCTCTTTGAGCAGAAGGTGACCCGGGAGATGTACGACCGACAGATCGACGTGATCACCCGGCGGCTTGCCCCTCACATGCGCCGCTACGCCAGGCTGCTGCAAAAGAAGCTGGGCCTGGAGAAGATGACCTTTGCCGATCTGAAGGTGCCGCTGGACCCGGACTATGATCCCCGGGTTACCATCGAGGAATCCCACCGCTACGTGCGGGAGGGCCTGTCTATTCTGGGCCAGGATTACGTGGATATGATCGACCGGGCCTACAGGGAGCGCTGGATTGACTTTGCCAAAAACGTCGGCAAGTCCACCGGCGGCTTCTGCTCTGACATCTACCGGCAGAACGCTTACATCCTGCTGAACTGGAACGACCGTATGGCGGACGTGTTCACCGTGGCCCATGAGCTGGGACACGCCGGGCAGGCCATGTACAGCGACGCCGCCCAGTCCTATTATGACTGCGAGCCCTCCCGATATCTCATCGAGGCTCCCTCCACCATGAACGAGCTGCTGCTGGCGGAGCATCTTTCCAGGACCAGCCAGGACAAGCGCTTCCGCCGCTGGGTCCTCTCCAGCATGGTCTCCAACACCTACTATCACAACTTTGTCACCCACCTGCGGGAGGCCTGGTATCAGCGGGAGGTCTATAAGATCATCGACCAGGGCGGCAGCGTCAACGCGGAGATCCTCAACGACCTGTTCCGCAAGAACCTGGAGCTGTTCTGGGGCGACGCCGTGGAGCTCACGGAGGGCGCCGAGCTGACCTGGATGCGGCAGCCCCACTACTACATGGGCCTCTACTCCTACACCTACAGCGCTGGCCTCACCGTGGCTACCCAGGCCATGCTGCGCATTCGGCAGGAGGGCGCTCCCGCCGTGGCCGACTGGAAGAATTTCCTGGCCGCTGGCGGCTCCAAAACGCCTCTGGAAATGGCGAAGATCGCGGGCTGCGACGTCAGCACCGACGGCCCCCTGAATGCCACCGTGGACTATATCGGTTCTCTGATCGACGAGATCTGCAAGCTCACCGAGGAAATCGACGGCATTTGCCTGTAACGGGCAGCCGATGTCGCGCATACAGAGCCTATGGAACAGAAAATCAAACGCAAAAAGAAAAAATGGATTCTCCTGGGCATTGTCGCCGTCCTGGTGATTGGAATTCTGATCGTCTTTCCGCCCAGCCTCGGAAAGCTGCCGGAACGGGGAACCCCCAACGGCCTGGCGGAGCGGACCCAGGTGGAGACCGACGACGGAAGCCTGGAGATCATGCTGCTGTCGGACGACGTGAGCAACCCGGTTCTTCTGGTCTGCGGCGGCGGCCCGGGGATTCCCCAGTACCTTCTGGAGGATCTCTATCCCTCTGCCCTGCCGGAGCTGTTCACCGTCTGCTATTGGAGTTACCGGGGCACCGGCGCCTCCTTCCGCTCCGATACAGTGGCCGGGGACATGACCACGGAGCGGTACATGAAGGACGCCCTGGCCGTCACGGATTACCTGCGGGAGCGCTTTTTCCAGGATAAAATCTTCCTCATGGGCCATTCCTTCGGGTCCTATCTGGCCCTGAAAACCGCCCAGGCCTGGCCGGAGCGCTACAGGTGCTATATCGGCATGTCTCAGACCGTGGCGCAAAAGCAGTCCGAGCTTCTGGCCTTCGACTACATGAAGGAGCAGTATGCCCAAAAGGGCGATACCGGTATGGTGGAGAAGTTTGACAAGTATGACATTCGCAGCTCCCAGGCGGACTATGAAGCCTATTTCTCCTCCGGTCTGCGGGACGAGGCCATGCACCAACTGGGGGTGGGGACCACAAGGGAGATGCGCTCCGTAATCAGCGGCATCTTCTTCCCCAGTCTCCGCTGCACGGCCTTCACCCAGATCGAGCGGCTCAATATCTGGCGGGGAAAGTCCCTGTCCAGGAAATTCCCCGTGGCAAAGGACGCCAACAGCTTCAACGCCTTTGAGGCCGTCCCCAGCCTGGAAATCCCCGCGTATTTCATTGCCGGAGTGTACGACTACACCTGCTGCTATTCCATGCAGCAGGAATACTACGAGGCCCTGGACGCGCCCCAAAAGCAGTTCTATGTCTTCGAAAATTCCGCCCACAGCCCCGTCTATGAGGAATACGAGGAAGCCAGGCGGGTTCTGACGGAGATTCTGGAAAAACACGGAGCGTGAAATATTTGAAATCTGCGTCAGCCGAGGGGAGGATACACCGTGAAGCTGGATAATACCGAAATCCGAACCGTGCAGGGGGATATTACGAAAATCAGCTCCGTTGCCGCCATCGTGAACGCTGCCAACAACTCTCTGCTGGGGGGCGGCGGCGTGGACGGGGCCATCCACCGGGCCGCCGGGCCGGAGCTGCTGGCGGAGTGCCGGACCCTCCATGGCTGCGAGACCGGACAAGCCAAGTTGACCGGTGCCTATTGCCTGCCCTGCAAGTACGTCATTCACACCGTGGGCCCCGTCTGGCGAGGCGGGGGCAGGAACGAGCCGGCGCTGCTGGCCGCCTGCTATCGGAACGCTTTGGAGCTTGCCCTGGACCATGGGATTCGCTCCGTGGCCTTTCCCTCCATTTCCACGGGGGCCTATGCCTATCCCCTGGACCGGGCGGCAAAAATCGCGGTTGAGACCGTTCTTGAATTTGTTAAAAGCAATCCCAACGCCTTGGATGAGGTACTGTGGGTGCTGTTTGACGCAAAAACAAAGGCGGTCTACGACGCCGCGCTGACGGGAGAATTGCAGGAATAATGGACATCACGGGAATTGATTATTTAGGCTTGGACCGGGTGCTGAAACGGGGCACTGGGACGGTTCTCGCGGAATCGGAGGATTTCATGCTGGTCCGGGACAGCGTCAGTGGAGCCTGTCTGCTGGCCTGTGAGGACGTGCAGCGGGGCCTTCCCCTGCTGGACCGCTTCGTTGGCCCGGACTGTAAGCTGCTGATGGTGTCTGATTACGCCCTGGGGCAAGCCGCCTATGGGCGGTACGGGTTTTCCGGAAAACTGGAATGTTACCAGGTGGCCTACTACGGCGAAAAGCCCCGGGTGAGCGCCGAGCTGTCTGTCAGAACGGCAGAAGAGAGGGACCTGAAGCTGCTGGCAGAGCACTATCAAATGATCAGTGAAGAGGAGCTGGCGGCGGTGGTCCGGCGGCGGTCGATCCTGCTGGGCTGTTATCAGGGCCGCCCGGTGGGCTTCATCGGCGAGCATCTGGAGGGAAGCATGGGCCTGCTGTACGTCTTCCCGGAATACCGGCGCAGAGGCTTTGGGGCTGCCCTGCAAACCCATTTCATCGCCCGGACCCTGGAGGCGGGCTTCATCCCCTTCGGCCAGGTGGAAAAAGACAACCTGAATTCCCAGCGCCTGCAAAAGAAGCTGGGGATGACCCAATCGGACAATTTGATTGTCTGGATGTGGAAATAGAAAACATTATATGGAGAACCAGATGAATACCGAGATTGCAAGTTTTTTTGCCCTGTTTTTTGATGTAGCACCGAATGCGGTCCAAACCCTCGACACAAGCCGGGGGGTGGATGACTTCCGGGCGGCCTTTATCGTAGAGACAGAGGAGGGAAAAAAGTATGTACTGAAACTTGCTGAAAATGATTTCACTTTTCCGGAGAAAATTAATGTATGGAGACGGACGGCGGAGGAATATCGAAAGCTTGGTTATTACTGCCCGGAGATCCACCCGGACAAAACAGGTTCCTTCCCCCTTGTGGATTATGCCGGGCACAGGTGCACAGCATACGCCGAAGACTTTGCTCCCTTTCGACCCGCACAGAACCGGTTTTCCGAAGATGACGCGCATAACCGGGCTCTGTATGACAGCTATCAGCGGGACATTTGGAAGATGACAGCCCGGATTGCTGCCCTGCGCCTGGATTACACAGAATATCCGTCGGCCTACTGTCTGTTTGAAACCTTCTGCCCCAGCGACAAAACTGACGAGGTCCTGGAAAACGCCCTGGCCTGGAAGAAATATGCAAATACGCTCTCCCAGGAATTCCACGGACAGGTGGAGCGGATCTGGCGTCTTTGGACGGAGAACCGGACAGCCCTGGAGCCGCTCTACAAACAGCTTCCCACCTCCGTGTTTCAGGCTGATCTCAACCCCTCCAATATTCTCCTGGACGATGCCGGCCGATTTGTGGGCGTGTATGATTTCAATCTCTGTGGCAGGGACGTCTTTCTCAACTACCTGATGCGAGAAATTTTTGATGATTTTCAGAGAGAAATCTCCATGATCTGCGACGCACTGAAGACCGCAAAGGAGGATTACTGCTTTTCAGCGCCGGAAAAGGATGTCGCGCTGATGCTCTATCGCTGTCTGAAGCCTTTGTCGTTCATCCGGGTCGACGCTCTGAAGAATCTGGGCACTGATCGAGAAGCAATCGGCGCGTTCTTGGATGAAACGGAGCATTACCTTACCGCGGAAATCAATTTCAGAGAATTCATGGAATAGATAGCTGCATAAATACCGTAGAAAACAGGCTGATCCATAGGATCGGCCTGTTTTTCGACTCTTAGTCGAAAAATGCTTGACAAATCCAGATCGGCGTTGTAATATAAAACCGACCAATAGTCGAAAAGAGGGATGAACATGAAAAAAGGCGAACGGAGGAAGAAGGAGCTGCTGGAGATTGCCTACCGGTTGTTCCTGCAAAAGGGCTACGAGGAGACCAGCGTGGACGCCATCATTGAGGAGGCGGGCATCGCCAAGGGAACCTATTACTATTACTTTGAGACCAAGGAGCAGATGCTGGAGGAAGTGATCGGAATGATGATCGAGGCGGAGACGGAGGCGGCCAGGCAGGTGCTGCAGTCCCCCCTCCCGGTGCCCCAGAAGATCATCGGCATTATCGCCTCTCTGCGGCCCTCCCGGGAGGAGGCTCCCATCGAGGGAGCGCTGATGCGGCCGGAAAACGTGCTGATGCACCGAAAAATCCTCCAAAAGCTGTCGGACGCGGTGACGCCCCTGCTGGCCCGGGCGGTGGAGGAGGGGATCGCCCAGGGCATTTTTGCCTGCGACAATATCGCCGAGCGGGTGCGGATGCTGCTGGTGGTCAGCAACGAGACCTTCGATCAGGGCCGGTTCACGGAGCGGGACGTAGCGGTATTCATCGATATGGCGGAGAAGCTGTTTGGTGCCAAGCCCGGCACCATGGACTTCATCCGGGAACTGATCCGATAGGGCGCGCAAATGAAAGAAAACAGAAATTTCCGGAAATTTCTTCTCCTCTGGTCCGGGGAGCTGATTTCCGCCATCGGCGGCGGGCTGACCAGCTTCGGCCTGGGCGTCTATATCTTCCGGCAGACGGGGAGCGCCGCCAGCATGGCCCTGGTTACCCTCCTGGGCTTCCTGCCCATCCTGCTGCTCTCCGTGCCCGCCGGGGTTTTGGCGGACCGGTACGACAGGCGGCTTTTGATGATGATCGGGGACGGCTGCTCCGCCCTGGGCGTCCTATATATCCTGCTCTGCATGCTGGGCGGCGGCGCAACCCTGCCCCAGATATGCGTCGGAGTGTTTGTCAGTGCCGTATGCTCGGCGCTTCTGGAGCCCTCCTTCCGGGCCACCATCACAGACCTGCTGACCAAGGAGGAATATTCCAAGGCCAGCGGCCTGGTTTCCCTGGCCGGCAGCGCCCGATACCTGTTCTCCCCCATTTTGGCCGGCTTTCTGCTGACGCTCGGCGACATCAAGCTGCTGCTGATTATCGACATCTGCACCTTTTTCCTGACGATCATCGGCGCCGCGGTAGTGCGGAAGGGCATGGGCACGCAGGCGCCGGAACGGAGAGAAGCCTTCTTCCAAAGCATGAAGGCGGGCTGGCGCGTCCTCCGGGCAAAGAAGGGGATCCTGCTTCTGGTGGCGGTGTCCTCTGGGATTACCCTCTTTATGGGGGTGCTTCAAATTCTGGCGGAACCCCGGATCCTCTCCTTTGCCGACGCCAAAACTCTGGGCACTGCGGAGACGATCTGCGCCTGCGGCATGCTGGTCGGCAGCGTCATTTTGGGGGTCAGGGGGGTGAAACGCCGCTATGTCCGAACCCTTGCCCTGTCCCTGATGGCAGCGGGAATCTTCATGCTGGGCTTCGGCCTGTTTGAGCGTATCGCCCTCCTGTGCGTCTTCGGCTTCCTGTTTTTTGCCATGCTGCCTTTTGCCAACAACTGTCTGGACTATCTGATCCGGACGAATATCCCGGAGTCCGCCCAGGGCAGGGCCTGGGGGCTGATCGGCTTCCTGTCCCAGCTGGGCTATGCGGCGGCCTACGCCATATCCGGCACAGCGGCAGACGTCCTGGGCCGGATCGGAGACCGGGGTGTGGGACAGGGTGCCGCCCTTGTGATTCTGACTGCGGGAATCTGCCTCACGGTCACCGCGGCCATGCTCCTGCTGCCCAAAAGCATTCGAAACCTGGAACATATAAATCAATCGGAGGAAATCTGACATGACTGCGCAAGAAACAAAAGCCTATCGCTACAGGCCGGTGCTGTTTTTCTCCCTGGCCTATCTCTTCACCTGGATCTTCTGGATCCCGGCCATCTTTACACCGGAGAACCTGGGCGCGGGCCTTATGATGATCGGCCTCATCGCGCCTGCGGTGGTGTCCACCGTGTTCATTCTCGTTTCCGGCTCCCCCGCCCTGAAACGGGATTTGAAAAACAAGCTCATCGGCTTCTACAAGGTGAAGTGGCCTAACGTACTGCTGGGGATTCTGGTGTTTGCCGCCGTGGTGGCGGCCTCCATTCTTCTGTCTTTGCTGTTCGGCCAGTCTCTGGAGCAGTTTTCCTTCACGGAGGACTTTTCCTTCACCGGTGTGGGCATCGGCAGCGCCCTGATTACCGTGACCCTGGCCTCCATTATTGAAGAGGTGGGCTGGAAGGGCTACTGTGAGGACTCCATCGGCAATTACATGAATTGGTTCTGGGAGTCCATGATCTTCGGCGCCCTGTGGTCCCTGTGGCACCTGCCCCTGATCTTCATTCAGGGCACCTACCAGGCGGGGCTGATGGTCAACCCTCTGTACGTGGTGAATTTCTTTGTCAGCGGCATCCCCCTGGGCTTCATCATCACCTGGGTCTATCTGGTCAGCGACCGGAGCATCCTGGCCTGCATGATCTTCCATCTGGTGGTGAACTTCCTCCAGGAGAAGATCGCCATGACCCCGGAGACCAAGTGCGTGGAGACTATCGTGGTCACGCTCGCCGCGGCTGTCATCGTGCTGGCAAACCGGGAGATGTTCTTCAGCACCGACCACGTGGGCAGACTGCTGGACACGATCTCCGGCGAGGAGCAAAAAGAATTGGAGGGAGCATAATGAAATACAGACAGACAATCACCCTGAAAAACAGGAAGGAGGCCCTGCTCCGAAACGGAGATTATGCCGACGGCGCGGCAGTGTTTGAGAACTTCAATCAGACCCACGCCGAGACGGACTTTCTGCTGTCCTATCCCGACGAAAACAGCTATGACCCGGATCAGGAGGCAGAATTCCTGAAGAAGAAAACCGAGAGCCCCAATGAGATCGAGATTGTCGCGCTGGTGGACGGCAGAGTGGCCGGAACAGCGGGGATCGAGGCGGTGGGGACGAAGTACAAGCTGCGGCACCGGGCGGAGTTCGGCATCAGCATTCTGAAGGAATACTGGGGGCTGGGCTTGGGCAGGGCACTGGCGGAGGCCTGCATCCGCTGCGCCAGGGAGGCGGGCTTCACCCAACTGGAGCTGAACGTGGTGGCGGAAAACCAACGGGCCGTGGCCCTGTACCAATCCCTGGGCTTTGTGGAATTTGGCCGGAATCCCCGGGGCTTCAACTCCAGGACCGTCGGCTACCAGGAGCTGATCGATATGCGGCTGGAGCTGGAAAAAGGAGGCGCTTGAACTATGGGCTATCGCGTGATCGACAAGGAAAGTTATTATCGCAAGGGGGTGTTCCGCCACTTCTCGGAGGACTGCAAGTGTTCCTGCTCCATGACCGCCCGGATCGACGTGACGGAGCTGGCCGCGTATTCCAGGCAGACGGGCACCAGGTTTTACATCAACTTCCTGTACCTGCTCTCCAAGGTAATCAATTCCCGGGACGACTACAAAATGGGCTATCTCTGGCAGACCGACGAGCTGATCTGCTACGATGTGATGAATCCCACCCAGTACGTCTTCCACGAGGACACGGAAACCTGCACGCCGGTCTACACCGCCTACGATCCGGACTATGCCGCCTTCTACGCCAACGCCCTGCGGGACGTGGAGGAGGCGAAGAAGACCCGGGAATACGGGCTGGATATGGCCAATCATCCCAACTGGTTTGACGCATCCTATATTTCCTGGCTTTCCTACGATTCCCTGAACATTGAACTGCCGGACGGCTATTTATACTTTGCGCCCATTGTCAACTGGGGCAGGTACCGGGAGGAAAACGGCCGTCTGCTTATGCCCGTCAGCGTCCGGCTGAACCATGCCATCGCGGACGGCTACCTGGTGGCAAAGGTGTTTCGCCTGCTGGAGCGGGAAATCGCCGCCTTTATGAAAAAGTAAATCCGTGAACCGCCTGCCGAAAACCTCTTTTTCCCCGAAGGATAAAAGAGGTTTTCGGTTGTTTTTCAGTCTCAGGTATTGTATAATGGAATCAGGTTTCAGCGTCGTGTTACCGGGAGGCGAAGCAAATGAACAAGACAGTTTCCAAAGTCGGCGCGGCTGTCGTAACCGTGACCGTGTTTCTGTTTGCGGTCTGTATGCTGGTGGATTTCACCTTTGGCTCTTACCTGGTCTGCATGGGGCTGCCCCTGGGCTTCGTGTTGATGACCGCGGGCTTCCATCAGGAAAGCCCCGCGGATCGGCGTGTGGCCGCAACCGCAGGGCTGGCGCTGGCCGCGATTTACGCGACCCTGATTCTGTTGGTGTATTTCGCTCAGACCACCAGCGTACGGCTGGAGGCGCTGAACGACCAGGCGGCCCGGGTTCTGGATTATCGGCGGGGCGGCCTGCTGTTCAATTATGATTTGCTGGGCTACGGCATTATGGCCCTCTCCACTTTTTTCACCGGTCTTTCCATGGAGGCGGCCTGCAAGCCGGACAAATGGCTGAAGGCCCTCATGATGATCCACGGCGTGTTCTTCCTGAGCTGCTTTGTCATGCCGATGACCGGCATGTTTACCGGCATGGCGGAGGGAGACGGCGGAAACGGCGGGACGGTGGCCCTGCTGTTCTGGTGCGTCTATTTCCTGCCGGTGGGCGCACTGGCTTATCGACACTTTCAAAGGGAAAGCTGAGACGCAGCATTACCGTCCTTGAAAGAGCGGCGCGTACCGAAGAGAAAAAGCCGTACAAAAGGAACGCGACGCGCCCTTACAGCCCTTCCTCCCGGACGAAGGCGTAGAAGGAGTCCTCCGCGCTGCGATCCTGGGGCCGGATCGTGCCAACCGGCATGGCGTAGAACATGGCTTCCTCCACGCCGTCGAGGCCGAAGGCCCGATTGCAGATTTCGGGGTCAACCGCGGCGATCGCGCAGCCGCCCAGCCCGATGGACGTGGCAGCCAGATAGAGATTTTCCGTAACGTGGCCGCTGTCCATCAGGATCGGTGCGTGGGCCCAAATTCCGTAACGCCATTCCGCGCGGTAAAACACACAGCTGTAGTAAAAGACGGCGTTTGCCTTGTCGGCCCAGCGCTGCTCACACAGAGAGTCGGAGATCAGCTGACCCAGTTCATCCGGCGCCCCGAGGAATTCCAGCCGGTGCGTCATTGGCAGATAGTGATACAGGCCGTCCGCCAGACCCTCCACGTTTTGCAGCGCGAGATAGCACTCAAAGGGATGCCTTGCGCCGCCGCTGGGCACGGTTCGCAGGGTCGCGTAGGACTTTCCGCGGATGGACTGGACGCCCTGGCTGCACCAAAGCAAATAGGAGAGCTGCAAAAGCGGTATCTGCTCCCGGGTGAAAACGCGGTGGCTGCGCCGGGTGTTGATGACGTGCAGAAAATCGTTGTCAATTTGCAGATTTTCAAAGCATGTGGGCAGGGCGATGGACGCTTCCCGCATGGGCGCCTTTGCCAAGGGCGGCTGAGGCAGCTTGCGCTCCTGATCGCTGGCATAGTCCTCGTCCACATCGGCGTCGTCACCGAACTTCGTAATGAAGGATCTGCCCAGGCGGATTCTTTCCCGGATTGCTTCCTCGTTCATTTTATGTTGTCCCTCCTTTTGACATCAAAGCGATACGTTCTTTCGAGAAGATTGACGCCACGATTATACCATACAGAGCTCCTGCCTGCAAGAAGCTTGTTTCAGCCGCAGTCTGCGCCCGCGGGCAGGGATCACAACGTAATATCCGGGTTTGACGCGAACGACCGGAAAGGAGTATGCAATATGGATTGGTTGGAGCTCATGCGGGCGCGGCATTCGGTGCGGCGCTTTCTGGACAAGCCCCTGGAAGGCGCGGCGGTGGAAGCCATTCAGGCGGAGATCGACGCCTGCAACCGGGAGAGCGGGCTGCACATTCAGCTTATTTTGAATGAGCCGGAGGCCTTCCGGGCGGAAAAGGCCCACTACGGCAGCTTTGAGGGCTGCAAGAACTACCTGGCCCTGGTGGGTCCCAAGGACAGGGACGAGGCCGTGGGCTACTACGGCCAGCGGATTGTGCTGGCGGCCCAGGCGGCGGGGGTCAATTCCTGCTGGGTGGCCCTGACCTACAAGAAGGGCAAGGCAAAAATAGAAATCCCCGCCGGGGAAACCAACTATATGGTCATTGCCCTGGGCTATGGCAAGACCCAGGGCAGCCCTCGAAAATCCAAAACCCCGGAGCAGATCAGCGACGTCACCGACGCTTCTCCCGACTGGTATCGCAGGGGGCTGGAGGCGGTGCTGCTGGCCCCCACGGCCATCAATCAGCAGCGCTTCCGCTTCTCCCTGGAGGGAGACAAGGTCCGGGCCAGGCGTCTGTTCGGCCCCTGTACCAAGGTGGACCTGGGTATTGCGAAGCTCCATTTTGAGCTGGGCTCCGGCAGAGGTCCGGACCTGTGGGCAAAGTGAGGGTCTGGCATGATTCGTAAGCTTGAGAAGCTCTCGGCGGCACAGCTGGACAGGGTTCGGGCCGTCATCGGGGAGGCCTTTGTCTCCAACGAGCTCTTTCACAACTGGGGGCCCGAAGCCCAGCGGCGCGGCGACGTGCTGAAATATATGTCCGTCTACGTGGACTACGTGTATCGGGCGGGGGAGCTGTACGCCAACGAGGACCTGACCGGCTTTATCGGGCTGGAGGATTCCGCCCGCGCGCCGGTCCTTCCCCGGGTAAAAATGATCTGCAGGCTCTTTGCCGCCCTGCCCTTCCGGAGAATCCGGAGCCTTCTGGGCTATGTGAAGCAGATCAGCAAATCCAATGCGCGGTACGCGAAGCGGCGGCATCTGGACGCGCTGATGGTCTGCGTGGACAGAGACCGCCAGGGGCAGGGAATCGCCTCGGGGTTGATCCGCTTTGCCCAGGCGGAGGCCGACCGGCTGGGCCTGCCCCTGCTGTTTGACACGGATATGAAGGCTTACGCGGATATGTACCAACATTTCGGCTGCGAGCTGTACAACAGGGTAACTGCGGAGAACGGCGTCACGCGCTACAGCCTGTGCTGGGAAAAAGGCGCGGCAGCGCCGGAGAACTGAACAAAATTATTTACAGGAGGATTGTACAATGAAAACTTTAGTAGCCTATTTTTCCGCCAGCGGCGTGACTGCGAAGGCAGCAAAAACTCTGGCAGAGGCCGCCGGAGCGGACCTGTTTGAGATTGTCCCCGAGACGCCCTATACCAAGGCGGACCTGAACTGGATGGACAAGAAGAGTCGTTCCACCCTGGAAATGAAGGATCGGGCCTGCCGTCCCGGGATCGCATCAAGCGTCACGGATATGGCCCAATATCAGCGGGTGTTTGTGGGATTCCCGGTGTGGTGGTATCGGGAGCCCTCTATCATCGACACTTTTTTGGAGCGCTATGACTTTTCCGGCAAGACGCTGATTCCTTTCTGCACCTCCGGCGGCAGCGATTTGGGTGAGAGTGCGGAAAATTTCCGTGCGCTGGCTCCCGGGGCCGAGGTTTTGGAAGGTAAACGGCTGACGCATCGGGATTCGTCGGTCAGTTTGAAAGCATGGATTGAGACCCTTTGAGTGTACCATGCCGCCGGAGTCGGTCCCCGGTCCACATTGAAACAACGCTGCACAAGCAGCAGTAAATAAAGGAGGTATTTCTATGAACGAGAAGGAAATCATTTTGGAGGCCATGCAAAAGGCCGGAGAGCCTCTCAACGCCGGGAAAATCGCGGAGCTGACGGGGCTGGACAGAAAAGTCGTGGACAAGGCCATGGCGGACATGAAAAAGGAGGGCGCCATTGTCTCACCCGTCCGCTGTAAGTGGGAACCCGCCGTTAAATAAAAAAGTGCAAAAAACGTCTTGACTCTCACACTGTGGCAGGCATTACAATGACCGTGAGCTCAACAGAAATCAGCAACAGGAGGTACCGCCATGCTGAAAATCGGTGAATTTTCAAAACTGTCCAGAGTCAGTGTCAGGATGCTTCGCCACTACGACGAGATCGGCCTGCTGAAGCCCGCCGAGATCGACCGCTTCACGGATTACCGCTATTACCGGGAGGACCAGCTCCCCAGGGCAGGCAGGATTGCCGCCCTGAAGGAACTGGGGTTTTCCCTGGCGGATATTGTGAAAATCCTGGAGGTCTACGGCGACCGGGAGCAGATGGAAGCGTTCTTTTCCGTCCGGCAGCGGGAGCTGGAGGCCCTGTCTGCGGAGACGGCCCGCAAGCTGGCACTTCTGGACGCAGCCCGAAAACGGCTGAGAAAGGAAGAAAACATGAACTATAACGTCACCATCAAAACCATTCCCGAACGCTACGCCGCCACCGTCCAAATGACTATTCCCCACTACGAGGACGAGGGAATGGTCTGGGGCATCCTGCTCCAGGAGACCTGCCGGATGAACCTGGCGGAGGCGGACCCCTGCCTCTGCGCCGTGTCTTTCTTTGACCAGGAGTACAAGGAGGAGAACGTGGAGCTGATGGCCTGGAAAACGGTGAAGGGACAGTATCCCGACACGGAGCACGTAAAGTTCCGCACTCTCCCGGCGGAAACCGTGGCAAGCTGCACCTACAAGGGCAGCTACACCCTGATTACGGAGGTCTATGCCGCCGTGATTTCCTGGATGGAGGCCAACGGCTACGAGCCGGCGGGCCCTATGTTCAACATCTATCACGTCAGCCCCCACGAGACCCAAAACCCGGATGAATTCGTAACGGAGGTCTGTTATCCGGTGAAAAAGAAATAACGGGTCATCTATTCCTGAAAACCTCTTTTGCCTGCGCGCGGCAAAAGAGGTTTTTCTTGCGCCGGGGGGCAGTACATGGTATAATCCTCCCAGAAACATTTTTACAGGAGGTAAACAACATGAAAATCGGAAAAATCGTCGGCAAAATCGCCCTTGGCGCCCTGGTGGCCAGCCTGATTCCCTATCGGATTCGGTCTGACAAGGAGACCGGAACCTGTGAGCTGCGCAGCCTGCTGTGGGGTGTGAAGAAAACGCCGGGCGAGGAAAAAAACAGCTACACTGTTTCGATTCCCGGATCCGCGTTGAATTCCAAAGAGGAAGAACCGGAAGCCTCCCCTGCGGAGCCCGCTGTGGAGGAGTCTGCGGAAGCGCCCGCCGAGGAGGCCGAAGCACCTGCCGCGGAACCGGAGGTCTGAGCGGGCATACCCGGGAAAGACGGCATGGAAACCACAAACAGAATAAGACTGCAAAAATGAGCATTAGCTACGAGAAATTGACGGAAGCCAAGCTGAAACCCTTTGTCGCCCTGCGGATCACCCAGCTGCGGGAGGAGGGGGCGACGGAGGAGCTGGACTTGGCTCCGGCCCTGCGGGACTATTATCACCGACACCTGGCGGACGGGAGCTTTGTCTCCTGGCTGGCGGTGGAGGACGGCAGGATTATCGGCACCAGCGGAATGTCCATCGTGGAGAAGCCGCCCTGGTTCGGGTGTCCCTCCGGCAGGATTGGCCTGCTTTCCTCAATGTACACTGACCCGAACTACCGCCGCCGGGGGATTGCTAAGGCGCTTCTGGGCAGGGTGGTGGAGGAAGCCCGGGGGCAGGGCTGCGGCGTCGTGCAGATAACCGCCTCGGATATGGGCGTCCTGCTGTATGCGGATTTCGGATTTGAGAAAAACGGGAATTTCATGCAGTACAGGCTGTGAGAAAAAAGACTTGACAAGTAACCGATCGGTAACTATAATGTGGTTACCGATCGGTTACTTTATCTTTCCTGGGTTTACAGGTTGCAATCCCAGCAAGAGGTGTTGTAAAATGAGAAAGAAGAGAATTCGCAGGATGATTTTGATTGCTTTGGGCATTGCCGCCGCGGTTCTTGCCGTTGATTTCTTCACGGTTCGGAATCAGGCTCTGAAACGCTTTGCCGTCTATCAGGCCAAGGCGAAATCCATTACGACCTCCTTCGGAAAAATCAGTTATATTGACGAGGGGGAAGGCGAGCCCTTCCTGGTTGTTCACGGGATTACCGGGGGCTATGATCAGGGCTTTGACGTAATGGGCGGCCGCACAGCCGATTACCGGGTCATTGCTCCGTCGAGATTTGGCTACCCGGGATCGGATATGCCGGAAAATGCCACAGTGGATATGCAGGCGGAGGCCTTTGCGGAGCTTCTGGATCGGCTGGGCGTCGAGAAAGCCTTTGTGGCCGCCACCAGCGCCGGCGGGACTGTTGCCCAGCGATTCGCCCTGCTGCATCCGGAGCGGTGCAAGGGGCTCATTCTCTACTGCTCTGGCTATCCCGCCCCGGAGAAGCCGGACAAGCCCGCCTCGGGGATGGCTGGCCCGCCGGCCATTTTCTGCAATGATTTTGCCATGTGGCTCATCAGCCCCCTGTTCAAGCCCCTTATGGGCATGGACAGGGACGTGATTACCCAGATTATGCCTATGGCGGAACGAAAGGCGGGGGTGGTCTTCGACGGCGACGTGGTGAATCAGGATCACACAGACCGTTATGAGAATTATGATTTGCGCAGAATTCAGGTTCCGGTTCTGATCATCCATGCCGAGGATGACAAGCTGGCAAGCCCCGAGAAGGCGAAGTTTTGGAGCAAAGAAATTCCCGGCTGTACCGCTGTCTTTTTCTCCGGGGGCGGGCATTTGATGGCGGGCAACAGCGAGGAGATCAACCGCATGCTAGACGAATTTGTGGAGAAGAACAAATGAACACCAGAGAATTGATTTTGGAAGAGGCCCTGAAGCAGTTTTCGGAAAAGGGCTTTGCGGGGGCCTCTATGCAGGACATCGCAAAGCCCCTGGGCATTACCAAGGCAGCCCTTTACAAGCATTTTGCAAGCAAGCAGCAGCTCTTTGACGAGATCATCCGGGCCTCGGAGGCCCGGTTTCAGGACTTCTTCACAGCCCTTTCCGTTCATTTTCCAAAGGACGGGCAGGGGGAGGTGAATCAAACGGACGTGGCGGTCTACGGCAGCATCACAGCGGAGGGCCTCTGTGAAAGCGTTCTGACCTTTGTTCGCTTCTCCATGGAGGACCCTTATTCCAGACAGGTTCGCCGTATGCTGACCCTGTCCCAATTCCAGAGCGGGGAGCTGGGGGCGCTGTACACCAAGCGCTATGCGGAGACCATGCTGGGCTACGACGAGCGCCTGTTCGCAAAGCTGATGGAGCTTGGCGTCATCCGGCCCGGCGATCCCAAAACCCTGGCGCTGCTGTTCTACGCTCCTGTGGTTCTGTACATGGGAATCTGGGACAGAGAACCCCGACGGGCGGCGGAATGCGAGACCGCCATCCGAAATCACGTACAGCAGTTCTTCGCAATGACGAGGGTTCGATAAGTGGAGATTGCGGGCCTGGGTTTGACCGGGCCAACCGTCAACATCTGGTCTGACGCCGTTACACATTGTTCCGGAAAGCGTTAAAGTTTATTCCGAAAATTGTCAAAAACTGTTTGGGAAACCGTTGCAGTTCTTTCATGAAATCATCACCCGGCTGTGGTATGCTTTTACCCGAGGTGATTACAAATGAAAAAATCCAAGCGAACGACCCTTGCCGCTGTGGCGGCCCTGACTGTGAGCCTGTTGCTGCTGCTCTGCGCCTGCGCCGACGCCCCTGCCCAAAAGCAGAAGCCGGCGGACACGGGAACCGCAGCCGAGCCGCCCAAAACCACCGGGGAAATCAAGACGCCCCCGAGCCAGCCCGAAACCGCCCCCGCCGCATCCGAACCCGCGCCCACCGAGCAGCAGACCGTCCCTGCCGAATCGGAGGGCGAAAAATTCTCCATCGTCGTCCATGAGCCGGAGAATGGAGACTATTCCTACCTGCGCTGCGACGTCTATCTGGGCGACACTCTGTTTACAACCCAGTACGGCTGCCCGGACGAAGGGGACGACTTCACGCACTTTGACTGTACTCCGGAGGTCTTCCAGGGTATCGAGGGCGATCACAGTCTCTCCGAATTCCGCGCCGAGCTCTTCGTGGGGAAAAACGGTTACAGCAAGGAGGAGGCGCTGATGCAGGCCATGATGGGCAACGTCGGGGACAGCGTGCCGCTTTCCACCCTGCAGTTCACGCCGGAATTCGGCAGGCAGTATGAATACCGGCTTGTCCCGGAGGGCGAGTCCTATTCGCTGGAAAAAGTGGATTGACTACAAGATAAAATGCACAAGCTTCAACGGAAGCTTGTGCATTTTGCGTCAGGCCGTTCAGCGGCAGGCCCGATAGATGGACAGAATATCCTCGTAATCCAGCACCCGGAAGGAGCCTATTTTACGGCTGCGGTCGTAGCTGCACTCCCCGGCCAGCCGCAGGAGCTCTTCCTCCGTGGGCTCGTGCCCCAGCAGCTCCGTCAGGGAAAGCGGCATCCCCAGACTGCGGAAGAAGGCGTTGGTCCGCAGGGTCCCCTCTTCTGCCGCTTTCTCATCGTCCGGCTCCTGAATTCCGTAGACCTTCCGAGCGAACTGGGCAAAGCGGCCCACGTTCTCTTCCTTGACATAGCGGCACCAGGCGGCCCAAACGGCAGTCAGTGTGGCGCCGTGGGTAGAATCGTACAGGGCGGAGACGGCCATGCCAAGTTGGTGGCAGGCCCAGTCGCCCTCTCTGGCCGTGTCGCCCTTCGCGCCCACGCCGGTGAGGCCTACGTGGGAAACGCTGCCACACCACATGATCTCGCTCATGGCCTCGTAATCCGTCGGGTCCGCCACGCCCTTGGGCCCGTAGAGGATAATATCCCGGAACAGGCCCTCCGCGATCTCATCGGTGAGGTGATTGCCCAAAACCGCCGCGAAATAGCGCTCGGAAGTGTGCATAAAGATGTCCGCAACCCCCGCACCGATCTGATACTTCGGCAGGGTTATAGTCAGCGCCGGATTCATCACGGCAAATTTGCAGCGGTTGAAATCCGTGCCCAGGCCGCGCTTTGTGGGGGGATTTTTCAGGTCGTTGGTCAGCACCGCGGAATTGCTGGTCTCGCTGCCCGCGGCGGAAATGGTCAAAACAGCGCCCACCGGCAGGCTTTTGGTCAGCTTCGTGCCGGTCCAGAAGTCCCAGACGTCGTGATCCGGGTTCGCCACGGCATGGGCCACTCCCTTGGCGGTGTCCAACACGCTGCCGCCGCCGATTCCCAGAATGAAATCCGCCCCGAAGCGAATGCCCTCCGCCGCCATTTCCCGGGCGGTGGAGACCAGAGGATTGGGCACAACACCGCCCAGCGCCAGAGTTTCAAGGCCCTGGGAGCTCAGACTCTCGCAAACCCGGTCCAGCAGGCCGCTTTTTTTCGCGGACGCGCCGCCGTAGATCACCAGCACCCGGCTTCCGCCGTATTTCTTTACAAGCTCCCCGGTCCGCAGCTCCGTATCCGGGCCGAAGACGATCTCCGTGGGGGCATGATAGACAAATTTCTGCATCGTTATTCCTCCGTTCTGTTATCTGGAAACAGTGCCATTATACCCCGAAACCCCGAAAAAAGCAAGAAAGGGTTCTTAGGCAAACGCTCGCTGCGCCCCGGGCGGGGTCAGAATCGCACCTTGCGCGGACAATAGACCGCG
Source organism: Oscillospiraceae bacterium (assembly GCA_016282135.1). Taxonomy (GTDB): domain Bacteria; phylum Bacillota; class Clostridia; order Oscillospirales; family Oscillospiraceae; genus JAFRPC01. Next base: position 10,110 of record JAEEKA010000013.1, on the reverse strand, counting down.
CTTGAGGACTTGCGCCGGATGTTGGATTGTGGTATATTATCGTTGTAATTTTTATGTTGGAGATTTTATATGGAAAATGTGAATGATACGATCCGAGTCGCCGTCCCCGGGGACGAGGGAAGAATCCGGGCGCTGTTTGCAGAAATGCTTCGGTCAATTTATCACAAAGATGACGTGCAGGGCTATGAGGCTGGGTATCTGGACAAATACTGGCAGGGCGGCGAGGATCGGATTTATGTGGCCGAGCTCGGCGAGGTGGAAGCCTTCCTGTCAGTGGAGGTTCATCACGAGGAGAAGGATTATCTCTATCTGGACGATCTCTCCGTTGCGGAGATTTACCGGAACCGGGGCATCGGCACGGCCCTGATCCGCAGAGCGGAGGCCCGGGCCCGGGAGCTGGCAATCCCGGCCATTGTGTTTCACGTGGAAAAATCCAATGAAGCAGCCCTGCGGCTCTATGAACGGCTGGGCTGGTCGGTCTTCCGGGACGACGGAAGCCGATACCTGATGGGAAAGGAGATACCCGGAGCGCGGCCTGGCTGCCGATAAAGCGGCCGGAATCCAGCGGGAGGACGCAAAATGAGATTGTTGTTTGAGATGGACAAGCAGGACTATGGGGCCTGTACCCACTCCTTTGTCCGGAATTCCGCCAGGAGCATCATTGTCCGGGACGGCAGGGTTGCCATGGTCCACAGCCTGAAATATGACTATTACAAATTCCCCGGAGGCGGCATAGAAGCGGGCGAGGATCCGGTTGACGCCCTGATCCGGGAGGCCCGGGAGGAAGCCGGTTTGGTGATCATTCCCGGGACGATTCGGGAATACGGCTGTGTTCACCGGATTCAGAAAAGCGACAGGGATGAAACGGAATGCTTCGTCCAGGACAACTACTATTATCTTTGCTGCGCAGAGGAAGCTGCCGTCGCCCAGGAGCTGGACGCTTATGAGGCGAAGGAGGCCTATACCCTGGAATTTGTTGATCCAATGACCGCCATTGCGAAAAACCGGAACGTATCGGGCAGCCCGTATAATCCCACGATGTTTGAGCGGGAGGCCCGGGTCCTGGAGCTTTTGATGGACGAAGGGCTTCTCGGCCGCGGGGACGGCGGTGAGGACTGCAATCGCTGCGGATCAGCGAAGCAATACCCGATCCGTTGATGTGACGCAAGAAAAGGGAATGAAACAGGACCATGAATTACGCCTATCTGCTCCGCTGCGCCGACGGCACCCTGTACTGCGGCTGGACCACGGACCTGGACGCCAGGCTGAAGGCCCACAACAGCGGCAAGGGCGCAAAATACACCCGCTCCCGTCTGCCGGTGGAGCTGGCATACTATGAAGAATATGAAGACCGCCGGGAGGCGCTCAGCCGGGAATGGCATCTCAAGCGCCTGCCCCGGGCGGAAAAGCTGGCGCTGATTGCGGGCGCGGGCTCCCGGCCTGATGGAAACACGCGGCTTTCGGAATCGAAAAGGGGGTAAAACCATGATTGTTTTGAACGTGACCTACAAATGCAGGCCCGGGATGCGGGAAGAATTCCTGCAAGCGATCCGGGCGGAGGGCCTTGACGCGGCCTGCCGCGCCGAAGCGGGCAATCTCAAGTACGATTACTATTTCCCCGCCGACGGGGGCGACGAGCTTCTGCTGGTGGAAAAATGGCGGGACGCCGAAGCCCTGACCCTGCACGGCAAGGAGCCGCATTTCGCAAGGATCGGCGCGCTCAAGCCGCGGTATGTGGCCGATACGCTGATCGAAAAGTTTGAAGGATAACAAAAGCTGTACGGCGATTTGGAATTTGCCCGTGCGGCAGATGGACCGACAGATTCATGCAAGAAAATCTATTACTGCCAGGAGAAGACGATGGAAATAGTGTTTGCGTACGGGAAATGTGTGTTTGCCCACCCGAGGGTTGAAAATGTGGACGACATGGTTGAGATGATGAATAACGAAAAAATTTCGTCCATGCTGTCTGCAAGAAGAAGGGTCATAACCAGAGAATTTGAAATTGAATGGATCAACCAGCATCAAAACGATCATACCTTTTCTGCCTATGATTGTGAAACATTGGAATACATTGGAAACTGCGGCTATAATGAGATTGACGGCGGCAGAGGCGAGATCGGTATCACGATCTGTGAGCATATGCAGGGAAAGCATTATGCGAAGGATATAATTTTGGGATTAGTCCGGTACGGCTTCGAGGAATTGGGGCTGGATGAAATCTATGCAATCGTTTTTTCCGATAACGTCAGGTCGCTGAACTGCGTGACGCAATTAGGCTTTCAGGAATACGCACGGAACAAAAATATCCTTGAGCGAAACGGCATTCCGGTAGATGATATATTTCTCAGTCTCAAACGTGGCGGGAATGGAGCATAACGACTGCCGTTACATTCGGGGCTGAAGTCGCCATTGATCGTATTTCTAGGAGGAGACCTTGAAGTATGAGAAGCATTCTGATCAAGGACACAACCAAGGAGGAGCGGGAGCGGATCGTCGCGGACTCCGTCGGCAACATCGACGGCATGTGCGACGGCTGCAGCCCCGGCATCCTGAACATGTACCAGGACTACATCGACGGCCGCAGGGAGCTGCGGGAGATCAACATGGAATTTCGCCGCGGCTATGTCTCCGGCGCGGCTGGCCCGGAGAAAAGTGACTGCGGGAACGCGAAATTGAGGAGAATCAAATGAAAACACGGAGCGATCAACTGAAAGAAATCTACAGGCTGGAAGCGCACCCGGAGGGCGGCTGGTTCGCCGAGGTATATACAGCCCCCTTTGAGCAGGGCGGACGGGCCCTGGCGGGCAGCATCTATTTTCTGTTGGACGTCGGCGAGCGTTCGCGGTTTCACCAGATCGACTGCGAAGAGCTTTGGTTCTTCCATGAGGGCTGCGGCGTGAAAATCGCCTTGCTTCATGCCGGCCGCAGGGAGGAACTCCTGCTGGGCCCGGACTGTGAACAGGGCCAACGGGCCATGGTTCGCATCCCAAAGGATGCCATCTTCTCCGCTGAAAACCTGGTCCCGGGGGGATATACCTTCGTCTCCTGCGTAACCGTGCCGAAATTCCGCTTCGAGGGCTTCCGCCTGGTGCCCGACAGCGAGATCCGGGAGATGCTGTTATGAACTATGAGATCGTCCCTCTGCCCAGAGAAAAATGGAAGGGCACCGTCGTTCCGATCCGCTACACGACGGATGCGTATTATGACCTGGAGCTGACGGAAAGCGACAGCGCGTTCACGGCCCGGATGGTCAAAAAACAATTTGATGTTCCGGTCACGCATACACCGGAGGAATACGACTATCCGGACAAGCTCTACCAGGAGTATTGGGAGAAGGCCGAGGCCTACGGCATTGTGGGGGAAGACGGAGCCCTGCTGGCCTGCGTGGAAATCTGCCCCGAGGAGTGGAGTAATCGATTGATGGTTACAGAGCTGTGGGTTGCGGATCAGCTCCACAGGAAGGGCTTCGGAACCCGCCTGATGAAGCTTGCAAAGGAAAAGGCCGCAGAGCAGGGACGACGGGCGATCATTCTGGAGACCCAATCCTGTAACGTCCGGGCCATCGCCTTTTACCGGAGCCAGGGCTTCCGGCTCGTCGGCTTTGATACCTGCTGCTACGCGAACAACGATATTGCCCGGCATGAAATTCGCTTCAATTTCGGATTCTATCTGAACAAAGAAGCTGAAACAGAGAAGGAGGGAGGCAACAGCCTATGCGGAAAGTGCAACTGACCATTACGGAAAGCGCCTGCCGGAGCGGGTATCACCAGGCGGGAGACAGTTTTGTCGTGGAGGACCTCTGCCCGCCCCTGTGCCACGAGCTTTGGAATATCATCTATCCCTACGTCTTCGCCCTGCAAAACGGGGCGGAGATGGACTGCGGCGATGCCCGCAGCCGCTCCTTTGACGCGCAATGCCCCGATGGCGGCAGGGTGTGCATCCATGGGGAACTGCTGGAGCGTGAGTAAAGTTATGATTCAAACAATTTTGAACGCAGAGGAAAAGCAACGCATCGCACGGGCGATTCTGGAAGCCCTGCCGGAGTGGTTCGGCATCCACGAGGCCCGGGAGGACTACATCCGGGAGAGCGCCGGGCAGACCATGCTGGCCTCGTCGGAGGGCGGCGAGACCAGGGGCTTTCTCTGCATGAAGGAAACGGGAAAGGATACGATGGAGATCGCCGTGATGGGCGTTCGGAAGGAGTGCCACCGCCAGGGGATCGGCGCGGCGCTGGTGGAAGCCGCCGAGCAGCGCGCGCGGGAAATGGGCTATTCCTTCCTGCAGGTGAAGACGGTGCAAATGGGCCGTTACCCGGAATATGACGCCACAAACCGCTTTTATCTGCGCTGCGGCTTCCAGGAGTTCGAGGTATTCCCGACCCTCTGGGACGAGTGGAATCCCTGCCAGATCTACGTCATGGCGCTTGGCAGCTAACAAGCGCCGTTTGCCGAGGTTAAAATATGCAATTTGGGTTTTCTTATGTGGGATTGATCTTTCTGGTGATGCTGATGGTGCCGAACTTCATCTGGACAAAGCATCAGCCGAAGGATTATGAGAAATACGTGAAAAACGAAAACAAGATCCTGCTGGCCCTGGAACGGATCGGCGAGGTGCTGGTCTCCGCCGTGGTGCTGGTGTTTGCGGACTTCAACTGGAAGCCTTGGACGGCGTGGTCTTGGTGGCTGATCGCGGCCTTTGCGCTGATGCTGCTCTACGAGCTTTTCTGGCTGCGCTATTTCCGCAGCGAGAAGACCATGCGGGATTTCTACAGCAGCCTGCTGGGCATCCCGGTGGCCGGCGCCACGCTGCCGGTGCTGGCCTTCCTGATGCTGGCGATTTACGGCAAGAATCCGATCCTCGGCGCTGCCGTGGTGATTCTCGGCGTCGGCCACATCGGCATCCATTGGATGCACAAAAAAGAAACCGAACTGTAGCGCGGGCAATCTGCCCGCCGATTTCCGCATATCTGTAGCGCGGGCAACCTGTGCGCCCCCTTCTCGCACAGTGTTTGGCAGGCAGATCGCCCGCATTACAACAAAAATTGACGATTCTGCGGCCGACTGAACGAGAGGTACGATCGGAGGAAGCAAAATGAAGCTACTGATTATTCGGCACGGCGATCCGGACTATGATGTGGATTCCCTGACGCCCACAGGATGGCGGGAGGCCGCCCTGCTGGCTGACCGGCTGGAACACACCGCGATTACAAAAATCTATTGTTCCCCCTTGGGGCGGGCGAAGGACACCGCGTCGCTGACCCTGCAGCGCAAGGAAATGGAGGCGACAGAGCTGGAGTGGCTCCGGGAGTTCTCGCCCCGTATGATCGACCCGGACACTGGACGGGAGCGCGTGGCCTGGGATTGGCTGCCCCGGCGATGGACCCGGGAGCCCGCGTACTATGACCGGAATCGCTGGTGCCATACCCCCGAGATGGAGGCCGCGGGCGTGCCGGAGGAATACGCCTGGGTTTGCAAAGGACTTGACGAGCTCCTTGCCCGGCATGGCTATGTCCGGGAGGGAGAGCTCTACCGTGCCGTCCGGCCGAACCGGGATACGGTGGCGCTGTTCTGCCACTTGGGCGTGGAGTGCGTACTGCTGGCCTATCTGATCGGGGCTTCCCCGATGGTGCTTTGGCATGGGACCTGTCCCCGCTGCTCCTCGATCACAACGGTCATTACAGAGGAACGGCGGGCAGGGATTGCCGCATTCCGGATCAACGCCATGGGCGACACGGCTCACCTTTATGCGGCCGGCGCGGAACCGAGTTTTGCTGCGCGGTTCTGCGAGACCTATGATTCCGAGGAACGACATGACTAAACTATTGAGGGAAAAAACGGAATAATTGATGGACACCTGATCGGAAGCGCTTTCGACCATCAAAGGCCTGATGCTGGAGGCCGGGTATATCCGCTCCGCTCAGGCAATTCACGCGGAGGACGCCATTGACGCCTTTCCCGGGCCGGTGCTGCTGCTCCATGGGAAAGCGGACAACGTGGTTCCGCTCCGGGACGTTGCGGCGGCCGCGGAGCGCTATCAGCACTGCAGGCTGGAGCAGCGAAAGCCTTTTGCAAGGACAGAGAAAAGGAGCGGAAAATGAGAGAGTACAAGGACCCGGATTATCGTCCGGAGGAATTTGGGCGGCTGCGGGAGACGCAGCTTGCGGCGCAGGACATCTATCACGGGCAGATTCTGCACCTGCGGAAGGATACGGTACGGCTGCCCAACGGCGGCACGGCTCCCAGAGAGTTGATCGTACACGTGGGCGCGGTGTGCGTCGTGCCGGTGACGGAGGACGGGCAGGTCTATGTGGAACGGCAGTTCCGCTATCCGCTGGGGCAGGTCATCACGGAAATCCCCGCCGGGAAGCTGGACAGCAACACGGAGGATATTTTCGAAGCGGCAAAGCGGGAGCTGAGGGAGGAAACCGGTTTGACGGCGGAGCGCTGGACCGAGCTGGGTCTGTACTATCCGGCGGCGGCCTACAGCGATGAGGTTATTACCATGTATCTCGCCCAGGGGCTGCACAAGGGAGCCCAGGAGCTGGATGAGGATGAGTTTCTCGACGTGCAGCTGCTTCCCATGGAGAAGCTGATCCGGGACATTATGGAGGGCAAAGTTCCCGACGGAAAAACCCAGGTCGCGGTGATGAAGGCCGCCAGAATGCTGGGAAGATAAATTTCCATGAACGACGTCTATCTGCTTTGCTGTTCGGACGGATCGCTGTACTGCGGCTGGACGTTTTTCCGCCGGAGTTCTATGAACGCTTTGGATTTCAAGAGGAAAAGCGCGTGATTTTGATGGGAAAGGATCTGTGAAAATGAAAACGTACGAATTTGGTGATCCGGACTCGGGCATCGTATTGATCCAGCCTGTCGACGATCATGACCTTGAAGGGATCAAAAATGAGTTTGCGGCAATCGTCAGCAGCTGCAATATGCGCATTCGCCTGATCGCCGTCACGATTGATGATTGGAACAACGAGCTTTCGCCGTGGGAAGCGCCTGCGGTGTTCGGGAAAGAAAGCTTCGGCAGCGGAGCTTCAGAAACACTTGGCGCATTGCTCAAACTGTGCGGCGATAAAAGCAGGACTTATTACATCGGCGGTTATTCGCTCGCAGGGCTGTTCGCGTTATGGGCGGTGTACCAGACGGACGTTTTCAAAGGAGCAGCGGCGGCGTCTCCCTCGATGTGGTTCCCAGGTTTTGCCGCGTATTTGGAAAAGAATGAAATCAAAGCCGATACCGTTTATCTCAGTCTTGGAGACAGAGAGGAAAGAACACGCAACCCCGTTATGGCGACTGTGGGCGACAGGATACGCGAAGCGCAGGCGCTGCTGAAAGAACGAGGCGTGAACTGCACGCTCGAATGGAACGAGGGTAATCACTTCAGGGATGCTGATCTGCGGACAGCAAAAGCGTTCGCGTGGGTGCTGAATCACAAACCCTCTGCGGATGGTGAATGAATAACGAATTAATTCCAGCAGATCAATCATAAAGGGGTGAAACATAGGATCCGGAAATTGTTATGTACAAACGAAGATAGCTCCTCACGCATGTGAAGAAGGAAATAAACTGACAAATGGGGATTTGTAAGGCCGTAGGGGGCAGCTCGCCAAATCCGAATTTGTTTCGGGAAAGGGAAAACAGCTATGCTATGTGCCATTGCCAGAATCGATGCGCAGGCGAGGAAGCAACTTTTGTCGTTGCAGCAGGTAACGGAGCCTTTTGGCATTACGCTGAACGAGTTATATGGACATATTACACTTGCGACATATACCGGCGGCGATGACAGCGCTTTTATTGCATCCTGTAAAGAAATCATTTCTGCCTACTCACCATTCTCTGTCTATTATGAAAAAGTAGAGGTACTTCGCGCTACATCCATTATTGTGGCTTCTCCACGAAATGAAAAGACGCTCTTTGACCTTCATCATGCGATTGCGTCGCAATGGGAGCCATATCTGGATCGTTGGACGAACAACGACCTTTGGCAGCCGCATACCACTTTGATGTATAATCCACAAATTGATTTACAAGTGATTGCTGAAGAGATGAGGAGGGAGTTCATTCCATTTTGGGCCCAAGTGACCAGAATCGAGTTCTCGCTGGTCACAGAAAACGGTTATAGAATTATCGATTCTATTGATTTGCTTCACAGATAAATTCCCGTTTTACCATCTGCAAAGGAGATATTTATGATATTCAAAACCGGAAACTGCTGGAGATGCTGCTATGACCCGGAAACCGGCCGGTACACGGCGGAGATCGGGGGCGGGCATAATCATAGTCTGTATGAGATCACAAAGGAGATTTTTGACCGGGTAGACGATCCCAATGTGGAATGGCCCGCAAGCCTGATCTGCGAGGGCCGCCAGCTGTATATGGCGGTGGACGACCGCTGCGGCCCGCCCTACACGGTGGTCCTGGACTCGGATTATCAAAAAATATGCCCCTGGGCGAAAACCAGGGTGTCCGGAAGGGTCTGGAGTGAGGAATTGACGGACGCCGCCGTGGAGGTCTTTGCCTCAGAGGCCAACAACCGGCCCCAGCGCCGCGCCAAAAAGGCGGCCAGAGAGAAACAGAAAGCGGCAGAAGCCGCGGTGCAGAAAGAACAGGAGAGCGCCGAACCGGCGGCTTCCGGGTCCTCCGCCGCAGGGCCTTCCGCGGACGGGACGCCGCGGGACTACAGCCGCCTGACCCGCTTCCTGCCCGTCCTGGAGACGGACGAGACCCTGTATGACGAAGAAAATGGCTACAGCGACGTCATGTTCCGTTTTCTGGAGGAACTGGAGCTTGCCTGCGAGAAGGAGCCGGAGCACGCGGGCCTGCAGGAGATGAAACGGATCTTCGATCAGGAGGAGAGCAGCCCCGGGTACATTTTCCAACATCTGTCGGTGCTTCTCCGCGGGCTGAAATCCCTGGAATCGGGCCAGGCGTGATGTTGCAGGTCAGGAATAAAACAGGAATAAAACAGGATAAATTATATTATACGAGGAGTGACAAACTATGTTGACAATCTACGGAAGCCCGCTTTGCCCGGATTGCCGGGAGTGCAAGGCAAACCTCGACGCCCACGGCGCAGCCTACGAATACGTTGACATCAACAAGAGTATGCGGAATCTGAAGGCGTTTTTAAAGCTTCGGGACAGCCTGCCGGTGTTCGAGGCCTGCAAGGAGGCTGGCTCCGTCGGCATTCCGGCTCTCGTTCTGGAAGATGGTTCTGTGACCCTGGATTGGGAAGGCTGGATGCAGGAGCACGGCCTTCCCGTCGTATACCGGGAAAACGGCCAGGCCTGCAGCATCGACGGGAAAGGCTGCTGAGCATGGGCCCGGCAAGAGAAGGAACCGCCGTATTACAGAGAATGCAAATACCCATTTAGGAGAGCGAAAGATGAGACCCCATGGAAAAGTTCATCCCCTATGAGAAGCTCTCGAAGAAGAAACAGCGGGAGCTGAATGCCGCCCGCCGCGGGACCTGGACCATCAACCCGGTGACCCGCAAACCGGCGAACCCCAAAGCCTATAACCGCAAAACGGCACGGAACTGGAAGGATGATTCCAATTCCGTGCCGTTTCCCCTTATTTCTTCGCGAGCGCGGCGCCGGCGTTCCATGCCTTGCCGACCTGCTCGCCAGTCACATAGTAGCCGTTCTGGAACTGATCGAACATCAGGGCATTCAGCTTCGCGGGATCGACCTTGCCGTTTTCGCCCAGGACTGCTTCCTCGGCCTTAACGTTGACGATCTTGCCCACGATGCCGTCCACATAGTCGGTGTGAAGGAATTCCAGCAACTCGCACTCCATCACTACAGGGAATTCTTCGATGATCGGCGCGTTGACCTTGTCGCTCTTGACCGCGTGATAGCCGGTGCGCTCGAATTTGTCGTTGATCCTGTTGCCGGACGCGATGCCGAAGAAGTCGGCGACGTCCATGTGCGCCCTGTCAGCCAGGGCCACGGTAAAGGCCTTGCTGGCCTTGATGTTGAGCCAGGTGCGCTTGCCCTCGCCGATGAAGAGGATGATCTTGTCGTAGTCGCAGATCTGCCCCCACGCCACGTTCATGACGTTGACCTTTTCGTTTTCATCATACGCCGCCACCATCAGCACC
>JAEEKA010000012.1 GCA_016282135.1 Oscillospiraceae bacterium | reverse complement strand
CGGCCTGGAGGATGGCCTGACGGCGATCACGCTCGGCCTTCATCTGCTTCTCCATGGAGTTCTGGATGTCGGCGGGAGGCAGGATGTTTTTCAGCTCCACGCGGTTGACCTTGATGCCCCAGGGGTCGGTGGCCTCGTCCAGGATAGCGCGCATCTTGGTGTTGATGACGTCGCGGGAGGTCAGGGTCTGGTCCAGCTCCAGGTCGCCGATGATGTTACGAAGGGTGGTGGCGGTGAGGGTCTCCATGGCGATCATGGGCTGCTCCACGCCGTAGGCGTACAGCTTGGGGTCGGTGATCTGGAAGTAGACGACGGTGTCGATCTGCATGGTGACGTTATCCTTGGTGATCACGGGCTGGGGGGGATAGTCCAGAACCTGCTCCTTCAGGGAGACGGTCCGGGCGATGCGGTCAATGAAGGGGGTAAGGAAGTGCAGGCCCACGCCCCACACGGCGCGGAAGGCGCCCAGTCGCTCGATCACGATGGCCTGAGACTGCTTGACCACGCGAATCCGCTTGAGCAGATAGCCGATCACGATGACAGCGATGCCAATGAGAATGATAGTTACCGGATCCATAGTAATTCCTCCTGTTTTTGATTCAATTCTTCTTTCCCTGTTTTGGTTTCAGATTACGTTCAGATATGCTTTGCGGTGGGTACGACAATAAGCTTGACGCCTTCCACGGAGCGGACGCTAACGACAGTTCCCTCCGGAATGTCCCGGCCGTCTTCCGAACGGGCGGTCCAGGGCAGGCCGTCCAGCTTGACGGTGCCGACAGCCAGCAGGTTGTCAATGGCCTCGGTGACGACGCCTTCCTTGCCGATCACGGCGTCCACGTTGGTGCGAACCTTGTGGGGATCCACAAACCGGCGCAGGAAGGGCCTCAGCAGCAGGAGCATGCCCATAGACACCAACCCGAAGATCAGCACCTGCAGCCAGAGCTCCGCTCCCAGCAGACAGGCAACCAGGGCCGCCAGCGAACCGACCACAAACCAAAGGCTCACCAGGGCCACCGTGGCCAACTCCGTACACAGGAACGCGGCCGCCAAAATGATCCACAGAATCTCCATTCTCTTCTCCTCCTTTCCCTTTTAATTTTACCGGGATTGCATGGACTTGTCAATGAAGAGTTTTGTCGTTTGAATTTCTCCTGCTATGCAAAAAACCCATGTGCAGGACAAATCCTTCACATGAGTCTCGCATTTCAAGGCAGTCCGGCGGGAAACCCGCGTGATGACGTTGCTGCCTCCGCAGCCGAAGCCGCGGCACTACTCCCTCAAGAGCTCTTCACTTGTACTTCATTTATACCACCGTTTATGCAGTTTGTCAAGTAGTCCGGAAAAATTTTTTGGGCAGCACAGGGGAGCCAACACCGGGGCCGGTTCTCTGTGTTGACAAACAGACGCGCCTGTGTTACGCTAAAGCGGGGAGACCACAATACCAGGACATGCGCGAAGGCGCGCGAAAGCCGCATTTATCATCTTATGCCGCGCGGGGTTAATCAACCGCATTTTTGAGGACGCCGAAGACAATGAGAAGTTTCTTGCAAGCCTCCGAGAATGCGGAGAACGCAGCGCTGCAGGGTCAATCAGGGGGACGGTTCTCTGATTGATAAAAAGGATTCCAGGCAATCAGAGGACGGTTCTGTGATTGACAAAACAGACATCAGTTCCAATCAGAGAACCGTCCCCCGATTGCTGAGAACCGTCCCCCGATTGCTCCGATTTTTGGAAAAAAAGCAAATTGAACCGTAAAATTACATTGCGGAACCTATTATTAGAGGTTCCCATCAGATTATTCGTAACTGCTCAGTCGGGTCGTAGTACGCTGTAACGGCTAAAAGTTTACGCATCCGTAGGGAGCGATCCCCAGATCGCTCCGTGTGCCAGCCTCGAACCGGGTGCGTTGAATGCGGAGGCATCTGGGAATGCCTCCCTACGCCAAACGTGTCAAGTTTTTGAAGTTACACCGTAGTAGTGGCCGCGCACCTGTGCGGCCATATAAGCACCGAAAAGCGCTTCACGCCACGGCCGCGCGGGTGCACGGCCACTGCGGAGAAAGGGCGACTGAATAGATACGATTTTCCACCAATGAAAAAGGAGAAACGGAACATGAAACACCCAAGATTTATCGCCCTGCTACTGTCCGCAATCCTCCTGCTCAGTCTCTTTGCAGGCTGCGCGGACAATCCCGCCGCCACAGAAACGTCCACATCTGCGTCAGAGGAGAAAGCTCCGCTGACCGAAACTGACAAAACAGCCCCGGAAACAGCAGAAACGCTGACTGCAGCCAAAGAAACAGTCCCTGAGACAACGGAGGCCCCTGATGCGCCCGATGTACCGGTCCGCTGGCAAAACGGCGGAAAAATGAGCTTCCTGCCTCAGGAACCACTCACGATCCCGAATCTTTCTGATATGCCCTACAGCCGCCCGGATACCGAAAGCCTGTTTGCGGCGTATGACGCGCTCACAGCAAAGGCCGCCGATTGCAGCGACGCGGAGCTTCTGCTGGCGGACTACTATGCACTTCTGCCCGACCGCCAATCCTTTGAAGCCATGTACGGGATTGCGTACTTCCGGTACTGCATGGATACGAGCGTAGATTATTATTTCGATGAGTATGATTTCTGTGAGGCGCAGTTTACGGTTTTGGACGAAAAAGAATCCGCGCTCTTTGCCGCTTTTGCCGCCTCTCCCTGCCGGGAGTCTCTGGAACAGGCCTATTTCGGTGCGGGATTTTTTGAAGACTATGACAATTTCCAGGCCGGCGGAGAAGAATATCTCCGCCTGACAGCTGAGGAAAACGCGCTGCTGCGTCAATATCTTGAAACAGAGGCTTCCTGGGATTGGGACAGATCCACGAAAGCGCAGTATCGCGACGCAATGTCGTCCATCTTCGTGGAGCTCGTGAAGCTCCGGCAGCAGATCGCGGTTACAAAGGGATATGAAAACTATTCCGATTACAGGTACGCCGTCTTCTTTCACCGGGATTATACGCCGGCGCAAACGCAGGCGTATTTGCGCCTGGTCCGGGAGCAACTGGTTCCGCTTGTAAAAAGTATGGCGGAGCAAAACCCCACGCTGACGAACGCGACGTATCCCTTCGTAGCGAAATCGCGGGAGATCACTCAGCTTTCCGAGACAGTGGAACAGTTGGGGGACCCCATTCTGGAAGCCTTCCGGTTTATGGAGGGGCATCAGTTGTACGACAATTCGGATTCCTCGTCCAAGTACCCCACCAGCTATCAGACCTACCTCCCTTCTTATGAGGCCCCCATTCTTTTCACCGCGTACGGAGATTTTGATACCCTCATCCACGAATTCGGACATTTTGTTGATTCTTATTGCAACTACGGGGATGATATGGGGCAGGACATTGCCGAGATCTATTCCACTGGGATGGAGTTTCTCGCCACAGCATACAACCCTGCCTTTGACGAAACAAAACGCGAAAGAGGCCTCCGCGTCATTCTGCGAGATTTAACGATGTACACCATCATTCGGCAAGCGGCTTTTGCGGACTTTGAATTACAGGTCTACACGCTGGCGCCCGAAGAAATCACCGTAGACAAAATCGATTCTATCTATGCACAGTGCGCAAAGAATTACGCATTCCAAGAGGCCTATGCGCTCGATAAAATGCACTGGGTCGATATTCAGCACTTTTTCCTGTATCCTTCCTACGTCGTCAGCTATTCCACCGCCGGAATGGCCTCCATGCAGGTCTGCCGTCTGGAGGCCGAGCAGGCCGGAGCGGGCGTTGAAGCCTACTGCCGTCTGCTGAACCGTACGCACCACAGAAAATTCTCCTTCGTGCTGAATGAGGCAGGGCTGGACAGTCCATTTGAAGAAAGCACCATGCAAAAAACTGTAGACTTCCTGAAATCCTTCCTGGAGTTGCCGTAATCATAAATAATTCCTTATCAGCCCGGATTCCTGCGCAATCAGGGGGACGGTTCTCTGATTGATAAAAAGGATTCCAGGCAATCAGAGGACGGTTCTGTGATTGACAAAACAGACATCAGTTCCAATCAGAGAACCGTCCCCCGATTGCTTTCGAGGTGTTAATAACAGCAATACTTATAACTTGATATGGTCACCAGGGCGAAGGTATTTTATTGAAAGTTTAATACAATAGATATTTGGGGAGACGAGTAATATGAGCAAAGAGAGAGTATCGCATCTATTCAATGATGATGTATATTCAGGGGTGATAGATCAATTTCGATTTCACATTTCTAAAGGAGCCCAGTTGCATGACATTATCAACCAAATTCTGAGCGAGGGCAATGAACTTTGTCCGTGTATTACGAAGATAGCGTTAGCAGAATGCTTATGGCATGTGGGGGCTATTGAGGAAGAATATATCTGTAATGCTTGGAATAGTTTGCGAAGTAAAGAATTGATATCATACTTTCAAAGCCTCGGCGCCGACGAGGCGTATATAGAGTCATTTCGGAAGGATGCAGCAAATATGCTGCACAAATTAAGCAATCCGCTACCCGAGAAAGACAATTGGTTGTTAAGCAGTACAATCAGTCATCAAAAAGGAGAATGCTTTTGGTATAAATGCAACAACAGCGTTTATGGTGGAATCTTCCTTGAAAATCAACGCGGTTATAAACTTGTAGCACTTACCGAAAGATTATCGGCAATACCTAAGAGCGTAGATGTGTTGCTCAATCTGCCTTTGTACACCATAGCTTGGTTTTCAGACGAAACTCTTTTATCTCCGAAAAGGCTACACAACATTGGAAGCATCGAAATACTGAAGTCATTCGTAAACAAATTTGGCTTACATGAGAGTAATGGATCGTTTGAAATAACCAACTATGGCCAGGGGCCTACATGGAAGCACAGTTTTCGAATGTATAGAGTTGATTGCACGCTTGCCGAACTAATGAGGACAGGTGACGGTTAACACAAGCAGGGTACGGTCCCAATGTCATTAAGATCGGAACGATCTTCTCCAAAAAGTTTGTAAAATCGCAATAATCCAATCAGGGGGACGGTTCTCTGATTGATAAAAAGGATTCCAGGCAATCAGAGGACGGTTCTGTGATTGACAAAACAGACATCAGTTCCAATCAGAGAACCGTCCCCCGATTGCTTATGTGGATATAGAAGATTGGACTATCGGCACTAAAGGCACTATCGGCTTTGTTCAAGACATAGTTTATCTGCGCTGAAAATAGGAGGAACACCGATGCGAAATAGCAAAAAAATTATAATCGCTCTTTCTGTTGGAGTTGTATCAGTTTTTTTATTGATTCTTCTATATCATGGAAACAGAATAATAGAGAAGAATAACACCGAGGAGAAGCAGGACACGACTGTTATTGTTGTAAATACACTGGACATCTCTTCAGACGAGTTAACCTATGGGCCCAGAACAGAAGAAATCAATCAATTTATGAAAGACATTCATTACACAGAGGTAATAACAGACGAAAGCGCCGGTAACAATTCTATGATCGGAGATTAATCCCGGGAAAGTAAACACAGTCTGCAAATAGAAAGTCAAGAGAAAAATGAGAAAAAGTGAACAATCAGGGGACGGTTCTCTGATTGAAAAAAAGGATTCCACATGGTATACTGCTCGTAAGGTGATGACAAATGCCAAGGAAAGCGCGGACACGTGCGGAGAGTGGAATCTATCATGTCATGCTCCGGGCATTAAACTGTCAGCAAATCTTTGAGGACGAGTGAGGACAGGGGAGGGTTCTCTGTATTAACCCCTGTAGACTGACTCTCCGATGATTTTCCGGCAGAATCAGCTAATTCCCCAGCAAAACAAGCACCCGGGAGGGCGATGGCCTTCCCGGGGAACAAGCCAAATAAGCGCAACCGGCGGGCTGGATTCAGCCCGCCGG
>JAEEKA010000099.1 GCA_016282135.1 Oscillospiraceae bacterium | reverse complement strand
ATATCCGCCCTTAGCTCAGTTGGTAGAGCAACTGACTCTTAATCAGTGGGTCCCGGGTTCGAGTCCCTGAGGGCGGACCAAAACAAGTAAGAAGTAATAAGTAAGAGGTAAAAGTTTCTGCAAATTCTTACTTTTTACTTATTACTTCTTACTTTATCCGGCCCGTTGGTCAAGTGGTTAAGACAGAGGCCTCTCACGCCTTTAACATCGGTTCGAATCCGGTACGGGTCACCAAAAATCCTTCGTGCGCGAGCGCGGAGGTTTTTTTCTTGCTTTTTTCTCCTTCTTGTGCTATAATCCTCGCTATATTTTAAATGAAAGGTGGGATAAAACTTGATTATTCATTCTTTTGACGATAAATCCGAGGCTTTGATTGGACCCGGCAGCTTTGGTATTCCGCATTGTGAGCTCTGTGACGTTTGCATTTTGACCTTTTCCCATGTGATTATGGAGGAGATGCGCCGTCGGTTTTCCCTACGGGAAGTTCAGGTTATTCGAATGGCCAACGGGGATATTCCGATCTATGTCTTCGAACACGAAGGGATGACGCTTGCCCTCCATCTATCTGCCATTGGTTCTGCTTTGGCCGGATCCGGTGTAGAAGATATTCACTGGTTTACCGGCGCTACAAAGTTTATTATGTTTGGCTCCGCGGGGAGTCTCAACCGGGAGCTGACGACCGGTAAGTATGTTTTGCCCACGGAAGCCTATCGGGATGAGGGCCTGTCCTATCATTACGCCCCGCCCTCGGATTATATTTCCATTCGCAATAGCGAGTTTATGGAGGATTTTTTTCGGGAGAAAGGGCTCCCCTACGTTAAGGGCCGGGTTTGGACCACAGACGCTTTTTACCGTGAAACGCGAAATCAGGTAGTTGCCAGACAAAAAGAGGGCTGTGTAGCGGTTGATATGGAGCTTGCCGGCGTGCAGGCGGTGTGTGATTTCCATGGCTTTGAACTGTATGATTTTCTTGTGACCGGCGATATTCTGGATTCGTCAGAATATGACGTAGGCGACCTTCACGGAGCCAATCATGATTTCGACAAGATCTGGATTGCGCTGGAGTTGGCGCATCGGATTCAAAAAGGAGCGCAGAACAATGGCTGAATTATCTTGGACACGGCCGGAATGGCGCACTGTAGAGCCCGTCATGAAGGGCTGGTCCAGCGACCGAAAATATCGGATTTGCTTAGACAGCGGTGAAACGCTGCTGCTTCGCCTGTCTGATGTTTCGAGGCTGGAATCCAAGCGAAAGGAATTTGAAATCATCCGAAAGTACGCGGCCCTGGGTTTTCCAATGTCACGGCCCATTGAATTCGGCGTCCGGGACGATCAGGTGTATATGCTTCTTTCCTGGGTCGACGGGGAAGACCTGGAGACCGTGCTGCCCCGCCTGTCAGAAGCAGAGCAGTACCGCCTGGGCCGGGAGGCCGGGTTAATCCTGAAAAAGATTCACAGCATCCCGGTGGAGCCTGAGAATCAGCCAAAGCAGACAAAACGGGTAAGAAGGCTTTGGCAGCTTTCCCAATATGAGGAATCCCAGCTTCGGCTCGCGGACGACGAGACTGCGGTGCAGTATGTGAAAGACAACATCGACTTGATCTGGACCCAACCTCCTGTCTACCAGCACGGAGATTTTCACCCTGGAAACCTGATTTATCGAAAGGATGGCTCCATCGGCGTCATCGATTTCAACCGCTGGGAGGTGGGAGACCCCTGGGAGGAATTCTACAAGCTCCAGAGCTTCGGAAAGGAAGTCAGTGTCCCTTACTGCGTGGGGGAAATTGACGCCTATTTTGACGGCTATCCGCCGGAGGACTTCTGGAGAGCGCTGGCGGTCTATGTGGCCTGGTCCTCTCTGTTCTCTATCAAATGGGCGGAGCCCTTCGGTCCGGAGGAGATCGCCGGCATGGCGCGGCGCTGTAAGGCTGCCTTTGCGGATTACGATACGTTCCGCCGCTGCGTTCCAAAGTGGTACGCAGAAAAGCTCCGGGCATCCTGGCGTAGGATATAAAAAACCCGGCCGGAAGCGTGGCTGCTTCCGGCCGGGTTTTCAGCGCTATCGCATCAGGAAAAAACTCCAAAGGGCTGTGGTGGGGATGCTCAGCAGGGTGGAGATCACCACCAGCTTGGTGGCGTAGACGGGATTCGCGTCATACTTGTCCGCCAAGATGCTGGTGTTGGCGGCCACGGGCATGGCGGCCAGGATTACGCATATATTCCGCGCGGTGGTGGAGACAGGAAGCAGGGAACAGGCTGCCAGAACCAAGGCGGGAAGGATCATCAGGCGATGGACGGAGAAGAGCAGGACGGTCCGGTCTTTGAACTGTTTCGGTTCGATCCTGGCCAGGATCATGCCGATAATCAGCATGCTCATGGCTGTGTTGCAGGAGGAAAAGTAGCCCACAGGTTTCATAATCAGCTCCGGCAGCTCCAAGCGAAGGAGCATGCCCAGTATGCCCAACTCCACGGCAATGATGCAGGGATGGGTCAGAACCTTGCGAACCGTTCGTTTCCAGTCGTGGGAGCCGGAGAAAATGGCAATGCCGGTGGACCACATAAGGACACGCATCGGGATAAGATAGACGTTGGCCAGGGCAAGCCCCAGATCCCCATAAAGACCTTCCGCCACGGGATTTCCCATGAACCCGGCGTTGGAGCAGAGCGCGGCGAAGCGGAGGCAGTTGCGTTCGCTTTCCGGCGGTTTCCGGAACAGGAGCCGCCCGTAGCCGATGCAGAACAGGTGAAAGACCAGGGAAATGCCCAGCACCCAAAGGCCGTCGTTCCGAATCTGCTCCAGATCGGCGGTCAGGAAGGCCTTGAAGATATTGCAGGGCAGGATCACGTCCACCACCAGATTGGTAATGCTTTTTTGCCCCTGCTCGCTGACAATATTCAGCTTCCGTACCAGGAAGCCCACGCCGATCAGGGCAAAGATGGCAAATTCCAGGACAAGATTCTCTTTCATTTCGATTGCTCCAGTTTCACCGGCAGGGAGGTAAGGCATGGTTCCCCCGTGATTTCGGGGTGATTATACCACAACCGTCCACAAGAGGCAAGAGGAAATCAAGGGCCCTGTTCGGATTTGTCGCATGTGGGAAGGCGTCGGTTTTCGCAGAGGCTCCTCTGGACGGAAATGGTGGCCAGCGTATCGCCCAACTGTACCAGCATCGCGGAGAGCAGACCCAGGCTTTGGTCGTCCAGACGGCAGGCCAGGGCATTGGCAAGGCTTGTTATCATTGCGGTCGAAGCGCATGGGTTCATTCGCATCACCGCTTTTATTCTATGTCTCCGATGCCGCGTGCGCTCCTGTCGCTGGATTTGCCCGGGGGCAAATTCCATTCGTGCCGAACGCCGGGAGGTTCCCACTTGCGGGGTAAGAGCGTCGCCTGCGGGGTCGGAGGCCTGTTCTGTTGCGCGCCTGTGTGCGCCGCCAAGGGGGAACGCGGATTTGCGGGAGTGCCTCAATATGCGGGGAACGCGGGGGGACGCAGCTACTACCGATAGTGGCTGCGTCCCCGGTTCGAAATCATAACACAATCGCCCGGACGTGGAAGCGTCCGGGCGAAGACTTACCCGGGGGCCCTGGCCCCCGGGTAATATCAAAGAAGAAAGGAGGAATGAAAAATGAAAACATCATTTATGCTTGTATTGTAAAATATAAATATTAAGATTGTAAGTCATAAATCTTTACGAAAGTATTAAGTTGACATAATTTTTGAAAACTTTTTGTGACGTACTTGACAATTGGCCTTTTTGGGTATATGATGGGCACAAAAGGATTAGCACTCACGATGAATGAGTGCTAAATCATTCGGCGTCATTTGACGCGGCAAAGGAGGTAGTACCATGAATGCCAACAAATACACCAAGCGTTCCATGGAGGCCATCCAGGACGCCCAGAACATTGCATTGAATCACAATCACCAGCAAATCGAACAGCTGCATTTGCTGCTGGCGCTTCTGCGGCAGGAGAGCGGTCTGATTCCCCAATTGCTGAAACGCATGGGGAAGACGCCCGAGAGCCTGGAGGCTGCGGTGGCAGACAAGCTGCGCCAGCTTCCCACCGTCACCGGCTCCGGCCGGGAGGCGGGGAAGTACTATATTGCCCGTTCTGTGGATCAGGTTTTCTCTCAGTCGGAGGAACTGGCGGAGTCCATGAAGGACGAGTTTGTCTCGGTGGAGCATCTCTTCCTGGCTTTGATCGACCGGCCGGATAGTACGGTGCGCGCCCTCTTCCAGACTTATCAGATCCAGCGGGAGGAGGCCATGCAGGCCCTGCAGGAGGTTCGGGGCAATCAGCGGGTCACCTCGGACAACCCGGAGGACACCTATGAGGCTCTGGAAAAGTTTGGCACCGACCTGGTCCAGCGGGCCAGGGAAAAGAAAATGGACCCGGTCATCGGCCGGGATGAGGAAATCCGCAACGTGATCCGCATCCTGTCCCGGAAGACCAAGAACAACCCTGTCCTGATCGGTGAGCCCGGTGTGGGCAAGACTGCTATTGTGGAGGGCCTGGCCCAGCGTATCGTCCGGGGCGACGTGCCCAAGAGTCTTCAGGACAAAACCATCTTCTCTCTGGACATGGGCGCTCTGATTGCGGGCGCCAAGTATCGGGGCGAGTTCGAGGAGCGCTTGAAATCTGTCCTGAACGAGATCAAAAAGAGCGAGGGCAGGATTCTGCTCTTTATCGACGAGCTGCACACCATTGTGGGCGCCGGCAAGACCGAGGGCTCCATGGACGCCGGAAACCTGCTCAAGCCCATGCTGGCCCGGGGCGAGCTCCACTGCCTCGGCGCGACCACTCTGGACGAGTACCGCCAATACATTGAAAAGGATCCCGCCTTGGAGCGCCGCTTCCAGCCGGTGCTGGTGAATGAGCCCTCGGTGGAGGACACCATTGCCATTCTCCGCGGCCTGGAGGAGCGCTATGAGGTTTTCCACGGGGTCAAGATCACCGATCCGGCCATTATCGCCGCCGTCAAGCTCTCGGATCGCTATATTACTGACCGCTGCCTGCCGGACAAGGCCATTGACCTGATTGACGAGGCCTGCGCCATGATTCGCACCGAGATGGACTCCATGCCCACGGAGCTGGACAAGGTCCGCCGCAAAATCATCCAGATGGAGATTGAAGAGGCAGCTCTGAAGAACGAAGAGGACGAGCTTTCCAAGGGACGTCTGGCGGAGCTGCAAAAGGATCTGGCGGAGCAGCGGGATCGCTTCAAGGCCATGAAGGCCCAGTGGGAGAACGAAAAGGACGCCATCGCCAAGGTCCAATCTCTGCGGGAGCAGATCGAAAAGATCAACGCGGAAATTGAGAAGGCGGAGCAGGCCTACGACCTGGAGGCTGCCGCCAAGCTGAAATACGGCGACCTGCCCGAGGCCCGGAAGGCTCTGGAGGAGGAAGAACGCCTGGCCCAGAACGCCAGAGAGCAAAGCCTGCTTCGGAACCGGGTTACCGAGGAGGAAATCGCCAGAATCATCGAGCGCTGGACCGGCATCCCCGTAGCCAAGCTGGTTCAGGGAGAGCGGGAGAAGCTCCTGCACCTGGACGAGCGGCTTCATTGCCGGGTGGTGGGCCAGGACGAGGCCGTTCGGGTGGTCACAGAGGCCATTCAGCGGTCCCGCGCGGGCATCCAGGACCCCAACCGGCCAGTGGGCTCCTTCCTCTTCCTGGGTCCCACCGGCGTGGGCAAGACCGAGCTGGCCAAGGCCCTGGCTGCGGATCTCTTTGACGACGAACGGAACATCGTCCGCATCGATATGACCGAGTACATGGAGAAGTTCTCCGTCTCCCGTCTGATCGGAGCGCCTCCCGGTTATGTGGGCTACGAGGAGGGCGGCCAGCTTACCGAGGCGGTTCGCCGCAAGCCCTATTCCGTCATCCTTTTTGACGAGGTGGAGAAGGCCCATCCCGACGTGTTTAATATCCTGCTGCAGGTGTTGGATGACGGTCGGGTCACCGACTCCCAGGGCCGCACCGTGGACTTCAAAAACGCAATCATTATTCTGACCTCCAACCTGGGTTCGCCCTATATCCTGGACGGGATTGACGAAAACGGAGAGATCAGCGCCGTCGCCCGGGAACAGGTGGACGCCCTGCTGAAGAAGACTTTCCGACCGGAGTTCCTGAACCGACTGGACGAGATCGTCTTCTACAAGCCTCTGACCAAGGAGAATATCTTCAAAATCATCGACCTGCAGATCAACCAGCTCAACAAGCGTCTGCTGGACAAGCAGCTCCGCTGCACCCTCACTGAGGCTGCCAAAACCTATATTGTGGACGAGGCCTTCGACCCCGCCTTCGGCGCCCGGCCTCTGCGCCGTTACGTCCAGCACACGGTGGAGACCATGATTGCCAAGCGGATCCTTCTGGGTGATGTGGCGCCCGGCAGCGAGCTGATCGTGGACGTGGTGAACGGGGAGTTGATTGTCCGCTGATCCTGGAAATAGTTACAATTTGAAATTATTTTGTAAACAATCCGAAATTTCTCTTGCAAATACTGCTTGCATCTGTTATAATTACCTCCGGCAACAATCCAACGGAGGTATTTCATGCGAAAAATCATTCCCCTGCTTTTGACTCTGCTGCTGGTGAGCAGCCTCGTTTTAACCGCCTTTGCCGTGAATGAAATTGACATGACCGGTATCGTTTTGGGGAAAAATCCGGAACCCCTGGACCCCAAGGTAGAGGCCATGTTGGCCTGGGCGCTGGAAATTGCCGCTGACGATTCCCACGGCTACAGCCAGTCCCATCGCTACGGTCCCAACTATGATTGTTCTTCCTTTGTCTGTACCGCGCTGATGGAGGGCGGTTTCGGGCTGGAGGACTACATCTTCCCAGGAGACATGGTGGTTATTTTGCCGGAGCTCGGCTTTGTGGCCTACAAAAAAGGCGAGACGGAGCCTCAGCGGGGCGACATTCTGGTTCGCCCCGGCGTCCATGTGGAGATCTGCATGGGTGGTCTGGACTGCGTATCAGCCCATCGGGATTCTGACCGCCGTTCCGGCGACGGAAACGGCCACGAGATCGAATACCGCCGCGCCGGTTTCGGTGATTACAATTGCCCTTTCTGCGAGAATGCGGAGTATACCTACATCCTGCGCTACGAAGGGCAGCAGAACGACGAGGCTGCCGAGATCGAGGAGAATCCCATGTGCGGTCCCCAGATGCTGGCAATCAGTTGATTCCTTTCGGCCCGGGCGCTTTCGCGTCCGGGCCGCTTTTCTTTTGTTCACCAAGTTTACTCCCCGTCATATACTGGCGTGAGGAGATGAAGCGATGGAAACCACATATCTGCTGGTCGGCGGAGACCGACGGCAATTCTGGCTGTCCCGGCTCCTGGTCTCCAGGGGCCGGGTTTTTACCCTGGGGGTTCCCGGGCTGGAGGACAGTGTCCCTCCGGACCGGCCTGCCGACGTGCTGATCCTGCCAACCCCCTGTATGAACGGCGGCGGGAGGCTTCGGGGGGCAGGGGAGGGGCTGCAGCCTTCGGCCCTGCTGGGCCTCTACGACGAACATACCCGCATCTATGGAGGCGCTGTTCCGGAGCGCATAGAGGCGCTGCTGCCTGGCTGCGGACCGGTGACGGACCTGCTCCTTGACCCGGCAGTGAAGGCAGCCAACGGCCGTTTGACGGCGGAGGCTGCGGCGGAGCTGACAGTGGAGCGGCTGGAGGGCTCGGTCTTTGGCCTGCCCTGTCTGGTGCTGGGCTACGGCTGTGTGGGGAAGCCTCTGGCGGATCTGCTGATGGCCCTCCACGCCCGGGTGACCGTGGCGGCCCGCCGGGCGTCCGTCCGGGCGGAGGCTGTGCAAAGCGGCTGTGTGGCCTGCGATTTCAAAAGTATCCCCCCTTTCCTCCGGGTGATCTTCAACACGGTTCCCGCTGCCGTCCTGGAACCTGAGGTTCTGGACGCTCTGCCCGGGGATTGCCTCTGGGTGGAGCTGGCCTCTGTACCGGGGGGACTTCCTGCGGGGTATATCCCGGCCTTTGATCTGCTGAAGGCCAATTCCCTGCCGGGGAGAAGGCTGCCCCGTTCTGCGGCGGCAATTCTGCTGGAGGCCATCCTGCGCTGTGAGGTGAAAGCATGAGACCGGAAACCATTGGATTTGCCCTCTGCGGCTCCTTCTGTACCTTTGAACCGGTTCTGGCGGCAATGGTCCGCCTGAGCCAGATTTATGAGAACGTCCAGCCTATGTTGTCCGGTGCGGCGTCCGAAATTGACAGCCGATTTGGGTCCGCAGCGGATTTCCGCGCCCGGATCGAGGCGATCTGTCGCCGACCGGTCTGGGACTCCATCCCCCAGGTGGAGCCCATCGGCCCGAAAAAGCTGCTGAATCTGCTGGTGGTGGCCCCCTGTACGGGCAACACCCTTGCAAAGCTGGCCTCGGGGATTGCCGATACGCCGGTGACCCTGGCCTGCAAGGCCCATCTGCGCAACGCCCGGCCGCTGGTTCTGGCGGTTTCCACCAACGACGGCCTGGCAGCGAACGCCAAAAGCATCGGCCAGCTCCTGGACCGGAAGCATTTGTTCTTCGTTCCCTTCGGCCAGGATGACCCGGAACGGAAGCCGAGCTCCCTGGTGGCGGATATGGCGCAAATACCGGAGACGGTGGAGGCGGCCCTGGAAGGGCGGCAGATTCAACCGATTCTGCTGTAGCGCAGGGCCCAAAGCGCACAGCACAAAGATGTAATGCCATGAGCCAAATACATAATTCCTTCTTTTTCGGAAAAGCTAAGCGAAAAAGGAGGCGCTTTCCATGAATATTACAAACGCGGAATACAAGCAGCTGGCAGACCGTTTGGCGCCCAAGTCCAACACACCCCTGAACTGCCTCAAGGCCTTTGCCATCGGCGGCGGAATCTGCCTGCTGGGGCAGGCGCTGAAGAATCTTTATCTTTCCCTGGGCACGGGGGAGGACCCCGCGGTGCTGCTGAGCTCTGTGAGTCTGATTTTTTTATCGGCCCTGTTGACGGGCCTTGGCCTCTACGATGACGTCGCCAAGCACGGAGGCGCCGGAACTCTGGTGCCCATTACGGGCTTCGCCAATTCCGTGGCCGCCCCCGCCGTGGAGTTTCGCACCGAGGGCTGGGTTACGGGGATGGCGGTGAAGATGTTTACCATCGCCGGGCCGGTGATTGTCTACGGCACCCTGGCGGCCGTCCTCTACGGGCTGGTCTATTGGCTGGCGTTTTGAGCCGATTGCCCCGTTTTCCCTTGAAATACCATGAATTCTGCACCAAAGCACCCACAGGGAAGCCGATTTCCTTGTGGGTTTTTCCTTCTTGACCGGTTTGGGCGAATGTGGTAAAATCCAAGCATTCAAAAATGCCGTTCACCGGGAAAGGAGGGACCTTCATGCGATTTGAAGCATCTGAGCAGTATGTGAGAGCACTGAAAAGCGGCTTGAAATATTTAAAAACGGCTCAGGCCCAGGGCACCGAGCCCTATCCGCCTGTGCTGGACGAGCTGGAGTCCGGCTATGAGATCAGCGGCCGGGTGGAC
Organism: Oscillospiraceae bacterium; assembly: GCA_016282135.1. Taxonomy (GTDB): domain Bacteria; phylum Bacillota; class Clostridia; order Oscillospirales; family Oscillospiraceae; genus JAFRPC01. Next base: position 4,104 of record JAEEKA010000099.1, on the reverse strand, counting down.
CTGGGGGTCCTGCATATTCCCAGCGAGCTGATTGTGGGCACCCGCTCCGCCGGTCGCACCGCCGCCCTGGCGGGGAACTTTATGCCCCTGTTGGACACGGATACGGAATTTGCCGCCAAGTGGATCCGTCTCTGCGAAGCCCACCTGGAGGAGGGAATCCGGGACCCTGTTCAGGTCTTCGAGTTTATGGGCAAATTCTACGTCCAGGAGGGCAACAAACGGGTCAGCGTGCTGAAAAGCTACGACGCTCCCACCGTGGCGGCCAACGTGATCCGGCTGCTGCCCGCCCGGTCCGAAGAGTCGGAGATTCAGCGCTATTATGAGTTTTTGCAGTTCTATAACCTCTCCGGCGTCTACGGCCTCAGCTTTGAAAAGGCGGGAGGCTTTGCCAAGCTCCAGGCGGCCCTGGGTATGGCCGAGGATCACGTCTGGACCGAGGAGGAACGCCGCAGCTTCCGTTCCGGCTTCAGCCGGTTTCGGGAGGCCTTCGCCAAAATGAAGCAGCAGCCTGCCACCCCGGCGGAGGCCCTGCTGGTCTGGCTCCAGGTTTTCCACTTCTCTGACATCAAGGAGGCCTCCATGCCGGAGCTGGTGGACCGGATCGCCAAGCTCTGGCCGGATATGAAGCTCCAGAGTCAGCCGGAGGCTCCCGCCATCGAGGTGGAGCCCGCCGTGCCCGAGAAGGACAAGGGTTTGGTTTCCAAGCTGATCACCGCCGTGAGCCAGCCGGACCGGCTTCGGGCAGCCTTTATCTATGGCTTCGATCCCAGGACCAGCGCCTGGACCCGGGCCCATGACCTGGGCCGTCAGGCCATGGAGGAAGCCTTGGGAGATCGGGTGGAGGCTGCTTGCTATCTGGCAAAGGAACGGGATTACTTTGCCGCCATGACGCAGGCCGTGGCAGACGGCGCCAAATTGATTTTTGCCACCACGCCCCCCATGATTGACGCCTGCCGGAAGCTGGCGGCCCTGAATCCGGCGGTGAAGGTCTTCAACTGTTCTCTTTCTCAGCCCTATACCGGCGTTACCATGTATTACTGCCGGGTCTATGAGAGCAAGTTCATTACCGGCGCCATCGCCGGCGCGATGACCGAGAACGACCGGGTGGGCTATGTGTCCAGTTACCCCATCTTTGGGGAACCGGCCGCCATCAACGCCTTTGCTCTGGGGGCCCGGATGGTCAATCCCCGGGTCCGGGTGGAGCTGTTATGGTCCTGCACCCGCCGGGACTGCGCGGACGAGCTCCGCCGCCGGGGCGTCACGGTGATTTCCAACCGGGACGCGGCGGGTCCCGACGCGGACCCCTGGGCCTTTGAGTGGGGAACCTACATGGAGAACGCCGCCGGAGAGCTGCTGCCCCTTGCCCTGCCCCGGTGGAACTGGGGCGCTCTGTATGAGAAGCTGGTGCGCTCTGCCCTGAAGGGCAGCCTGGAAACCGGCCCTGCGGACAAGGCGGTGAATCTCTGGCTGGGTATGGACAGCGGCGTCATTGACGTGGAGCTTTCCGACAGCCTGCCCGACGGTGTCCGCAGCCTGGCCCGGGCCATGAAGGAGGGTCTGGAGCGGGGAGAGATTGATCCCTTCCGCAGCCGGATTCTGGATCAGAAGGGCGTCCTGCGCTGCGACGGCGAGTCCGGCCTCACCGCCGAGGCCCTGGCCCGGATGGACTGGCTCTGCGAAAACGTGGACGGGGAAGTCCCGGGCTTTGACGAGCTGCTGCCAAGCGCCCGGGAGATGGTCCGGGTCCTGGGGCTCTACCGGGACGATCTGACCACGGTGAAGGGGGAGAAAGAGCTTTGAAGCTGCTGCTGATTTCCGACCGGGAGGAGCCCTATCTGTGGGACTATTATCAGCCCGGGCGGCTGTCCGGCTATGACCTGATCCTCTCAGCGGGGGACCTGAAGCCCAGCTATCTGCGCTTTCTGGTGACTATGGCCAACCGCCCCCTGCTCTATGTCCACGGCAATCACGACGTGTGCTATGCCGCCGATCCGCCCGAGGGCTGCGACTGCGTGGACGGGAAGCTGACTGTCTGCAAGGGACTGCGGATTCTGGCCTTCGGAGGCTGCTGCCTCTACAACGGCAAGCCCCACCAGTACACGGAGAAGCAGATGGAGCGTCGGATTCGGAAGACCCGCCGGGCGGTGAAAAAGGCCGGCGGGGTGGACATCATCCTGACCCACGCCCCGCCCCGGGGCTGCGGGGACGGGGACGACCCCGCCCACCGGGGCTTCGAGTGCTTCAACAGCCTGATCGAGGCCTACCGGCCCCGGTACTTCATCCACGGCCACCAGCACCTGAACTACAAGACCTCCTCCCAGCGGGTGCTCCAGCGGGGAGACACCACCGTCATCAATGCCTTCGGGCGGTATGAGCTGGAATTATAAAGAATGCATAAGCAAAGCTTATGCATTTTTTGTATTGTTCATGATTGACAAAAACACCCTTTCTGTCTATAATAGATGCGTGAAATCATAACACAGGTGTGCAAAGGAGCGACCCTATGGCTATCTACGTTAAGAGCGAAATCGCGCCCCTCAAGCGCGTCATGCTGCACCGCCCCGGCCAGGAGCTGGAGCATCTGACCCCCGGTACGCTGGACAGACTGTTGTTCGATGACATTCCCTTCCTCTCCGGCGCCCAGGAGGAGCATGATCGCTTCGCCCAGGTTCTGCGGGAGAATGGCACCGAGGTGGTCTATCTGGAGGACCTGGCTGCCGAGACGCTGAAGGCAAACCCCGGTCTGCGGGAGGAATTCCTCAAGGAGTTCGTCACCTTTTCTCCCAACGTGGACTACCGGCAGGAGTTGTATGAATTTCTGTGCTCCATTCCCGACGACAAAGACCTGATCCTCAAGACCATGGCCGGCGTCTCCTTCCAGGAGCTGGGGGCCTCCCCCAAGTTCTCTCTGCCCACCATGCTGAACCGGCAGAACAACTTCGTCCTGGAGCCCATGCCCAACCTCTACTTCACCCGGGACCCCTTTGAGTCCATCGGCGAGGGCGTGGCCATCAACCGGATGTACTCCGTCACCCGCTGCCAGGAGACCATCTTTGCCCGTTACATCTTCAAATATCACCCCGAATTTGCCGGGAAGATCCAGCTCTACGCCAACGGCACCGAGCACTACTCCCTGGAGGGCGGCGACGTGCTGAACCTGTCCGAGGAAGTGGTGGCCATCGGCATCTCCCAGCGCACCACCCCCGAGGCCATTGAGAACATCGCCAAGCGGCTCTTTGCCGATGAGCAGGCCACGGTCCGCACGGTTCTGGCCGTGGAGATTCCCTGCATGCGGGCCACCATGCACCTGGATACCGTCCTGACTCAGGTGGACCACGACAAGTTCGTGGTTTATCCCGAAATGCTGGACTCTCTGCGCATCTTCGAGATCAAGCCCGGCGCCCAGGGCAAGCTCCACATCCGGGATATGGGCGGCAACCTTCGGGAAGCCCTGGAGTACCACCTGCACCGGGATCATATCCAGCTGATCTTCTGCGGCGGCGGCGACAACGTGGCGGCCCAGCGGGAGCAGTGGAACGACGGCTCCAACACCCTCTGCGTGGCCCCCGGGAAGGTCGTCGCCTACAATCGGAACGTGGTTACCAACCGGATCTTCGAGGAGAACGGCATCACCGTGCTGAAGATCCCCTCCGGCGAGCTCAGCCGGGGCCGTGGCGGCCCCCGCTGCATGTCCATGCCCTTCAACCGGGAAAAACTGTAAGCAACGGCCAATCAGACCGTTCATATAACCTATCGACATAAAGGAGACACTACCATGCCTGTCAATCTCAGAGGACGTAATTTCCTGAAGCTGCTCGACTACACCCCCGCCGAGATCCGCTACCTGCTGGACCTGAGCGCCGAATTCAAGCGCAAGAAGCTCTCCGGCGAACCCCACCGTTATCTGGCCAGCAAGAACATCGTTCTGCTGTTCGAGAAGACCTCCACCCGTACCCGCTGCTCCTTTGAGGTGGCCGGCATGGATCTGGGCTGCGGTGTGACCTACCTGGATCCCGGCAGCTCCCAGATGGGCAAGAAGGAATCCATCGCCGACACCGCCCGTGTCCTGGGCCGGATGTACGACGGCATCGAGTACCGCGGCTT
>JAEEKA010000098.1 GCA_016282135.1 Oscillospiraceae bacterium | reverse complement strand
GCGCTGATAGCCCGTGCCGCTGCCGGAGGTGGAGGTGTAGGAGTACAGGGCCCGCAGGGTGATGTTGCCGGTGACCGTGTAGGAGCCGGTCAGGATGTTGGCGGGCTGGGTGGTGGAGTTGTTCACCGCGGAGGTGACCCAACCCAGGAAGGTGTAGCCGGAGGGAGCCCCGGCGGTGGGCAGGGTGATGGTGCTGTTAGCGGCCACGGTCTGGCTGGCGGGAGCGGTCACGCCGCTGGGCACGGAGAAGCTCACCGTGTAGTTGGTCGCGGGGGCGGAGCCGATCTCAGTGGTGTAGTAGGTGGTACCGCCGCCGGCAGTCTGCTTCCACAGCCGGAGCACGTTGGCGTTGTTGGTGCTGGCGGACCAGAAGTAGTGGCTGCTGGTATTGAAGCCAAAGTACGGGTAAGAGCCGTTGGCTGCGTTCTTCAGCTGAGCGGCGCCGCTGGAGTTGACAGCGGGGGTCCATCTGCAATAGGTGGAGTTGTAGGAAGTGTAGCCGGACAGGTAGGAAGAGGAATTCATGCCCATGTAAGTGCCGGTGGCGGCGTTCTTCATGGTGTAATAGCTGCCGTTGGCTTCCAGGGTGAAGACATAGTCATTGGCTACGTTGGACAGAGTGTTGTTGGACAGGCTCATGCCAGTGCCGGAGAAGGCGGCGGCGTTGTTGGCGTTCTCGATCTCAGCGCCGTTGGAGCTGGGGGTGACGCCCTTCAGCACGTACATGCCGGTGGAGTTGCCGTTGGTGATGACGTAGCTGCCGGCCCAGTTGGAGGGGGCGGAGGTGACCAGCTGATAGGCGGAAGCGCCACTGCCCTCGGTGTAGGAGTAGATGGCCTTGAGGGTCACATCGCCGGTGGGGGCGTAGGAGCCGGTCAGAACGTTGGGCATGGTGGTCACGTTGTTGTAGGAGGCGGTGACCCAGCCCAGGAAGGTGTAGCCGGAGGGAGCGCTCGCGGTGGGCAGGTTGATAGAGCTGCCTGCCGCCACAGTCTGGCTGGCGGGAGCGGTCACACCGTTGGGAACGGAGAAGCTCACCGTGTAATAGGTGGTGACGCCGGTGGCGGGCAGAGTGGTGTGGGTGCGGCTCAGCTCAGCGTTGCAGCGGGTGCAGTAGACCACGGTGTCATAGCCGCCGTCGGTGGTGGCGGTGGGGGCAACGTAGTTCTCCTGGACGGGGCTGCCGGCGTTGTGGCCCAGGGCGGCGATGGTCCTGTGGGTGCGGCTCATTTCCTGACCGCAGGTGGCGCAGTAGACGACCTCGTCATAGCTGCCGGCGGCGGTGCAGGTGGCAGCCACTACGTTCTCCTGCACAGCGGCTGCGGCGGTGTGCGTGTGGACAGCCGCGGAAGGATTGGTGTTGTAGTAGGTGGTGGAGGCGGTGGTCTGCTTCCACAGCTGGGTCTTGTTGGTGGTGTAGCCGCTGTTGATGACGAAGTAGGAGTTGGAGCCCTTTACCATGTAGGGGTAATTGGAGCTGGCGGCGTTGCTCACCTTCATGCAGATGTTATAGGTGTCGTACTCCAGACCCCAGACGCAGTAGCTGGCGGAGTAGGAGGCACGGCTGTAGAGGTAGCTGTTGTAGCTGCCCATGTAGGTGTTGGTGGAGAGGTTCTTCAGGCTGTAGCCGGAGCCGGCGGGAGCGGCCTCGAAGACGTAAGCGTTATTCACGTTCCGCAGCACGCCGTTGTTCAGCGTCATGCCGGAGTTGGCGAAGGTCACGGTGCCGCCGGCGGAGGCGCTTTCGTAGGAGGTGTCGCCGGACAGACCCTTCAGCACGTACATGTTGCTGTCCTTGCCGCTGGTGATGACGTATTTGCCGCTCCAGTCGGTGATGGGCTCGGCAACGATCTCATAGATGATCTCGTTGCTGCCTTCGGTACGGGTGTACAGAGCGTACAAGGTGGCGTTGGCGGTGACGGTGTAGGCCGCGCCGGGAGCGTAGTAGCTGGGCTTGTTGGTGGTTTCGGCGATCTGGGCGTCAGTCCAGCCTACGAAGGTGTAGCCGTTGACCGCGGTGGCGGTGGCGGGCAGGGTAATGGTGTCGTTTATGTAGGCGGTTTGGCTTCCGGCGGAAGCGCCGCAGGCCATGAAGTTGACGGTCAGCTGAGGCTTCACCGAGAAGATGACCCGAACGGTGCAGTCAGAGGAAGGATTGACTGTAATGATGTTGCCGTTGATGGAGACCGTGGCGGTGCCGGAGGTCACCTGGGCGTCGGAGACGTAATAGCCGTTCTTGGGCGTCGCGGTGATCTTGTTACCGTTGACGGAGACCGTGCCGTAGGAGGTGTTGTTGGAAACGGCGGTCACGGTGTAGCTGGCGTCGTCGGTGTAGGCCTTGATGCGGAAGTCGCCGTTGTCAGGCACGTCGGTCCAGGAGCCGTTGGCTTCCTTGTAATAAGAGGTATTGCCATGGTTGGCGTGGGTCCATTGGGCCCAGGAGATCTTGGCGGAAGCGTCGTAGGGGATATGGACGTACTTGCCGTCGTCGGGATCAGGGGAGGGAGTGCTCAGGGTGAAGACCACCGCGAACTTGTCGCCTGCGGCCAGAGAGACGGGTGTATCCAGGGGAATGGTATAGTAGCCGGAGTACTCAAAGTAGCCGTTCTGGGTGGTCATCAGTGTGCCGGAGGTGGGGTTGGAAGCGGAGCTGGGATTCTTGTAGATCTTGAGGGTGTAGGTAGTGGCCTCGTCCCAGGGGGCGATGGCGACAGCCTTCAGGCTCTCGGAGCCGTTGGCGGTGAAGATGTTGGCGATCTGGCAATTGTTGCCCATGGACTGATAGTTGGCAACGTTGCAGGTGCCGTCATACTGATAGCAGTTGGCGTAATTGTCCAGGTTTGCAACCTTGTAGAAGAAGCAGGTGTCGTTCAAGGACGCGGAATCCTCGTAGGAGAGGTAGAAGTAGCCGCTCTTGCCCCAGGAGGAGCCCCAGGAGTTCTTGATGATCCAGGCGCCGTTGGAGCTGGGACCGTAAGAGGACTTAAAGTTGGACTTGGAATAGTTGTCGTCCCAGCCCACCACAGTGACGGCGTGGTTGCCGTACTGGTAGTTGTTGGAGCCGTAGGCGGCGGACTGCTTGAAGCAGTAGGCGCCGGTGGAGGAGTTGTAGTAGGAATCGCTGTGGTAATAGCTGATGGTGGCCGCGCCGTACTCCATGATAGCTTCTTTGACGGCGTCCCGGTTGGAGACAGGAATCCAGGTTACGTCGGTGACGTGGGCAACATTATAGTTATACGCATACTGAGAGTTCAGACCGGAGGTAGAGGCGTTGCTGTACTTGAGGGCGGAGGTTGCCTCGGAGGCGGGGCCGGTCCAGCGCATCATTGTGAAGGTGGCCATCGCGCCGTTGCCGCCTTGATCGAGGAAGGTGTCGCCCAGGGGCTTGGAGGAGTCGCCGGTCAGCATACCCAGCTTATCGTAAGCATTGGTGTAGTTGAACCAGGCCAGATGGTACTCAGACAGGTCCATGCTGGTGGTGGCAGCGGCACCGGTGTTGTCGTTGATGATGCCGTGCTTGATCATGTAGGTCTCGATGGGGGCCATGGTACCGAAGGCCCAGCAGGTGCCGTAGGGGTTCTGATTCTTGACGGAGGTGATATAGCCATAGGAGCGGGAATCGTAGCTGCTGGGAAGGGCTGCGCGGGTGTAGCGTGAGGAAAGCTTGTTGACAGTTTCCGAATCGCCGCGCGTGTAGGCGTCGGTGATCGCTCTGCCGCCAACGTAGTCCATGGGAATGTAGCCGGATTGGATTGCTGCGGGTTTGTCTGCCGTGCCCTGGCCGGATCCGACTGCGAGTGCAGCGGTCGGAAGCAGGCCGAGGATGAGAAGCGCGGTCAAACAGAGTGCCAGAAGTTTTTTGCCGGTTTGTCTCATTTGGTAGATCTCCTCTTTCATAAATTTTGCCCCCGCACGTTCGTGCGTCAGCGAAGTCATCATAGCACCAAGCACAAAAAATGTCCAGCATTTATCCACTTATTTTTGAATTTTATACAGTATTTTTTTACAGCATAAATTTGTATGAAGAATTTATGAATAGATTTGAAGAATGTATAAAGAATTGGTCAAGATGTTGTGGAGAAACAGTCAGCAAAAGAAAGAAACGTACAAATTTTTTTCTTAACTGCTTTGTAAAAGGCTTTGATTTCAAAAAATGTGTGAGATATGTCAAAAAACTGTTTGGTTTTATTTCGTGAATTGTTCAAATTAAATATGTTTGTCCTATTGCCTTTTTTGCGGAAAAAATATATAATAATTTATATATTTATGTTGACACGAACCGGAAGCGTCTGGTGAACGATTGGAAGGAAGAGAATGGTCATGAATAGAGAAATTGAATTTTTGAATCAGATTACAGTGAATGCGCATAGTAGTGTGAGAATTGAAACCGGGGGAAAGGTGCTGTACGTTGACCCCTTTATGCTGACCGAAGCGCCCCTGGACGCGGACGTTATTTTCTTCACACATTCCCATTTTGATCACTTTTCTCCCGAGGACGTGGAAAAGCTGCGCAAGGCGGATACCGTCTTTGTTCTCCCGGAAAGTATGGCGTCGGAAGCCGCCCAGACCACGGCAGGCCACCGGGTCGTGATGCTCTCGCCCTCTGCCAGGGGATTGGTGGAAGGAATAGAATTTGAGACGGTTCCGGCCTACAATCCCGCCAAGCCCTTCCATCCACGGGCGAACGGATGGGTCGGATACGTGCTGACTGTGGAGGGCCTTCGGGTCTATATTGCGGGAGATACCGATGCCACCGAGGAATCGATGGCAGTTCGCTGCGATATTGCCATGTTGCCCATCGGCGGAAAGTATACCATGGATCCTGCGGAGGCAGCGGACCTGGCAAATCTGATCCGGCCCAGGGTGGTAATCCCCATTCACTATGGATCTGTGGCAGGCTGCCCGAAGGATTTCAAGCGCTTTGCCTCCAGGGTGGATCGTTCCATTGTGGTTCATCAGGTGATTTGAATAAAGGAAAAGCAGGTGTGCCGGTTTTCCGATACACCTGCTTTTCCGTGTCTATGCCTTATTTCTTCAAAGAATGCTGCTGCTGTTCCGGAACTGGCCGATCAGCTTCTCGTAGAAGCTTCTGCTGTAGTCTACCCGCTCCCGCCAGATTTCCATGGCGGTTCCGGTGCCCATTTCCATGTCCCGGAGTTCGCCGAGACGTGCGAAGCGCTTCTGGGCCAGGGCCAACTTTTCCTCCAGGGACATGGACAGGAAGCCATCGCGGCAAAGGGCCTCATGGATCCGGAGGACGTCAAAGCGGTCTATGTTGTCCGCGTCGCCCACGGAAAGAGCGAAAGGCGTCCGCTCTCCGGGAAAATCTGCCTGATCGTCTACATGAATGGCGATGCCGAAGCAAATGTCCGCAATTCGCGCCTCCGGCAGCCCCAACTCCCGCAGGAAGGGGCGGGCGATTTGGGCGGCTCTTCTGCCGTGCTCCTGCCAGCCGTTTTCTCCGAACTCCTCGCAGTAGGATATATCGTGGAGCAGACAGGCAATCACCATCTCGGTCTCATCAAAGCCCTCCCGCCGGGCGATTTGCCTGCCGATGTTTGCCACTCGATAGGAGTGCTCCAGACGGTAGGCCTTGTCTGCCGGATTGGCGTACAGATATGCGCCGCTGTCCAGCTTCTGTTTCAGAAACGCTTCTGTTTTCCGGATCAATTCCTGATTCATATCGGTGGCATCCTCCGTTTCCTGCTGTTTTTCACAGATTCAAATATCCGTCCCTGACCTTGACGCCATAGTGCTCCGCCAGTCGGGTCAAACCCTCGTCGGAAATGGTGTTGAGGCGGGGGAGATGGGCGATCTTCATGTAGATTTCCGCGGCTTTTTCCGCGGTCTCAATGAGACCGAAGGTCTCGTCCAGATCCTTTCCGGCGCCGTAGATGCCGTGCTGGGCCCAGACCACCAGCCGGGCAGTCTCCATTTTCTTTGCGGTGGCTTCGCCGATTTCGTTGGTGCCGCAGAGCATCCAGGGCAGGACGTTGACGCCCTCCGGGAATACGATGACGCACTCGCTGCACATCTGCCAGAGACTGCGGGTAAAGGCTTTTTCGTCCAGCGCATGCACAAAGGTCATGGCCAGCAGATTCGCGGGGTGGCAGTGCAGGATGACCTTGTTCAGAGGATCAACCCGCAAACGGGAAACGTGGCTCATCATGTGGGCCGGGAATTCGGACGTAAACCGGCCGCCGTCGGAGAAGCCCCAGAGGAGCTCCGCCTGCGCGCCGCCTTTTGCCAGACGCACAATGCCCAGATCCTTTGCGGGATCGTATTGGACGTTCTTGAAATATTTGCCCGTGCCGGTGACCAGGAAATACCGCCCGTCCAGTTCCGGAGCCTCAAAGCCCGTGGGAAGGGTACGAATTACGGCCTGCGGATTCAGGTACGGACTCAGCGCTGCCTCCTCCAGGAGGACGGACACATTTCCACCGTTTCGCTCGTCCCAGCCGTGAGCGTACATGTTGGTCATGGTGCGCACCAGTTCTGTCATGAAGGGCGCGGTAAGAATATCTTTCAAGGCTTTGCCTCCGTTTTTTTCTCGCATCGCTACGGCGTTGTCAGGGGAAACTCCAGGGTGATGGTGGTTCCTTGATCGGGAATGCTGTGCAGGGAAACAGCGGCGTTGTGGAGCATGGCCCCGTGCTTGACGATGGACAGGCCAAGGCCGGTGCCGCCGATGCGCTTGGAGTGGCTTTTATCTACCCGATAGAAGCGTTCAAACACGCGTCCCTGGTCCGCTGCCGGTATGCCGATGCCGGTGTCCGCCACGGAGAGCCGCACGGAGGCCGGCAGCTGCTTCACGGTGACTGTGACGCTGCCGCCGGGACGGTTGTATTTGATGGCGTTGTCGCAGAGATTGTAGACCATTTCATGCAGCAGCTGCCAGACGCCGCTGATCTCTCCGCTCTCGCCCGCCAGAGACAGGTGAACGTCCTGCTTGGCTGCCACCGCGGTGAGACTGTCCAGCACGTCCCGGGAGAGGGCGTACAGGTCTACCGGCTCCTTCTCCGGGAGGCTGGCGTTTTCGTCCAGCTTGGAGAGCTTCAGGATGTCTTCAATCAGGGCAATCAGCCGCTGGGCCTCCCGGTGGATGTCGGCGGAGAACTCCCGCACTTTGTCAGGAGGAACACTGCCCTGGGCCATCAGCTCCGCAAAGCCGGAAATGGAGGTCAGAGGCGTCTTCAGCTCGTGAGAGACGTTGGCGGAAAACTCCTGCCGCAGCCGTTCCCGCTGAGTCCGCTCGGTTACGTCCATCCAAAGCAGTACTGCGCCCACGATCACACCTCGGGAGCGGATCGGGCTGGCGATCAGCTGCCAGCTTCTGCCGTTTTTTTGCAGCTCCGATTCCCGGTGGTTGCCTCCCATCGCCGCCTCCGCGGCTGCCTTCGCCTGGGGGTCGGTGAGCTCCGGCTCCTCGCCCGCTAATTCGGGATACAACTGCCGGGCGCAGGCGTTGGCGCTGTGGACCTTGCCGCTCTTGTCCAGCATCAGGAAGCCCTCGCTCATGCTGTCGGTCAGGGTATTGAACTCCTTTTGCCGCTGGTGCAGAGCCTCCATCTGCTCGTCGTTGGTCAGCCGCAGCTCCTGCAGCCGGGTGACCAGAGGGGAGAGCTCGGAATAGACCCGGCTTTGCTCCGGGTGGTCCAGATTCAACTCGTTGATGGGCTGGACGATCTGCTTCGCTGCCCGGGAGGAAAGAAGCCCCGCCAGGGTCAGCACCAGTACAAAGACCCACAGCACCGGGCTGAGGGTTTCCAGTGCGGCCTGCACCGCGCTGCTGGGCATGGACAGGCGTACAATGTCCCCGTTTTCAGTTTGCAGCGCATAGTAGAGATTGGTCACACCCTCGCTGGCGGATTTACGGATCGACTGTCCTTCGCCGTCTTGAATCGCTGCCTGAATCTCGGCCAGCTCCTTTTGATTGGGCAGCTCTGTGATTAGGGAATCGTACAGTACGGTTCCGTCGCTGTCCATCCAGGTAATGCGCTTTTCTGTCTCCAGGCCTTCCAGAAACGAAGCGCCGTTTTGACTGATACCGTGGGCAGCATACCGAGCCTCCTGCCGGAGCGCGGCATAGGCCACGTCCAGATTCTGCCGGTACTGGAGCCCAAAGAACACCCCGGCGCAGAGCAGCAGCGCCAAGGCGCCCACCAGAAAGCAATAGGAAAAGATCTTTTTTGTCATAGCGTATCCTCGCGTAACCGATACCCCACACCCCGGACGGTTTCCACCAGAGGCCCGGCGGCGCCGAGCTTTGCCCGAAGGGTGCGGATATGAACGTCAAGCGTTCTGTTTTCCCGTTCTGCCGTCATATCCCAGACACGATCCATCAGAATCTCCCGGGTCAGCACTCTGCCACGGGCTTCCAGCAGCAGACGCAGAAGTTCAAACTCCTTATAGGTCAGCTGCACGGGTGCTTCGTTCACCAGGACCTCATGACGGGCCGGGAGCATTTGGAGGCAGCCTGCCCGGAATTCCGGCTCCTGGGCACCCTTTTCGGCTCTGCGCAGGACAGCCCGGACCCGGGCGGCCAGCTCCATCATGCCGAAGGGCTTGGAGATGTAGTCGTCCGCGCCCAGGTCGAGACCGTAGGCCCTGTCGTATTCCGTGTTTTTCGCGGTGAGCATGATCACGGGCAAACTGGCGGTATGTTCGTTTTTCCGCAGCTTTGAAAGGATCGAAAGTCCGTCCTCCTGGGGCAGCATAATATCCAGCAGAACCAAGTCCGGCATCTTTCGCTTCATTGCCTCCCAGAACTCGGATGGGACGCCGAAGCCTGCCGCCTTATAGCCCTGACTCTCCAGGGCATAGACCACCAGCTTCCGAATGCTGTCGTCGTCCTCCAGAATATAGAGCATTGAATCACCCCGATCTGCCTCCGCAGCCTCATTCTGCGGCCATTGTAGCACCATTTTCCCCGAAAAGCCAGAAATAATTTCAGAATTTTACATAGATTTAACGTTTTCCTGGCCGCAGATTTAACCTTGTCATTGTATGCTGAATCGAGAAAGAGGTGAAGGATATGGAAATATCTGAAATTATTTCCCTGTGCAGCGGAATTGCGCTGTTTTTATTCGGCATGACCCTGATGGGCGACGGGCTCAAGCGGGTGGCCGGCAACCGGCTGGAGCTGGTACTCTACCGCCTGTCCAGCACCACCCTGCGGGGTGTGCTGCTGGGTACCGGCGTCACGGCCGTAATCCAGTCCTCCTGCGCCACTTCGGTGATGGTGGTGGGCTTTGTCAACGCCAACATGATGAAGCGGCGTCAGGCCATCGGCGTCATTTTAGGCGCGATCTTGGGTACCTCCGTCACCGGCTGGGTCATCAGCCTGAGTTATCTGGAGGGCAGCGGCGGCTGGCGGCAGCTTCTTTCCACGGCCACGCTGACCGGTATCGTGGCCATCGCGGGCGTATTTCTGCGGGTGTTTTCCAAAAATCAGACCAAGCACCACATCGGCGATATTCTGATGGGTTTTGCAGTGCTGATGTTCGGCATGAGCGCCATGAGCGGCGCGGTCTCCGGCCTGGGAAAGCAGCCCTGGTTCACCAACATTCTATCTTCCATGTCGAATCCGCTTCTGGGCATCCTGGTGGGTACAGCCTTTACGGCGATCCTGCAATCGGCTTCAGCGGCGGTCGGTATCGTCCAGGCCCTTTCCTTTACTGGGGCCATGAGCTTTAACGCCGCCCTCCCTCTGCTCATGGGCATTGCCATCGGCGCGTCCTTCCCGGTGCTGCTTTCCGCGCTGGGCGCGAATACCGACGGCAAACGGACCGCTTTCGTCTATCTGGTTGCCTCCACCATCGGCGTTCTGGTCTGCGCTTCTCTGTTCTATCTGGCTGACGCCATTTTGCGCTTTGACTTCCTGCAGACCGTCATGAATCCGTTCTCTCTTGCCATGGTCAATTCCGTGCTGCGTTTTGTGATGGTTCTCCTGTTGCTGCCCTTCACTGATGCGCTGGAGGCGCTGGTGTGCTTGCTGGTGCGGGAGAAAAAGACCGACGACGAGGACCCCGCCATGCGGCTGGAGGAGCGTTTTCTGGCGCATCCCTCCCTGGCTGTGGAGCAGAGCAGACTGACCATCAACGACATGGCGGAGCGGGCCAGGGAGGCCATTTCCTCCGCGCTGGGCCTGACTGCAAATTACAGCAAGGAGGGCTTTGAGGCGGTCAAGCGCATGGAGAACGACTGTGACCGCTATGAGGACGCCCTGGGCAGCTATTTGGTGAAGCTGACCGGACGTGAGCTGACCCGTCAGCAGAATGAGGACGTTTCCAAGTATCTGCACACCATTACGGATTTCGAGCGGATTTCGGATCACGCCCGGAATATCGCGGAGAGCGCGGCAGAGATCCACGAAAAGAAAATGGACTTCTCCGTGGATGCCACCCGGGAACTGGCCACCATCAGCGCCGCGATCCGGGAGATCATGCGGCTGACGGTTGAGGCGTTCATTGAGAATGACCTTACCCTTGCCGTGCGTGTGGAGCCCCTGGAGGAGGTAATCGATCAGCTCTGCGACGAGGCCAAGAGCCATCACGTGGAGCGCCTGCAGCAGGGGCACTGTACCATTCAGCAGGGCTTCGTGTTCAACGACCTGCTTACCGGAATGGAGCGGGTAGGCGACCACTGCTCCAATGTCGCCCTTGCCATGCTGGAGCTGGCGGGAGACAGCTTTGACACCCACGCTTCCCAGAACCGGATGAAGGACGGCCCCTCCCAGGATTTCCAGACGGCCTTTGAAGACTATTCCGCACGGTTTGCGATCTGATACCATAATTCCAGAAAACCGTTTAAACGTTTCTTTGGAGAACGGTATGATTTCGCGAGCAACCCCATGTCGATGTACACACCGGCATGGGGTTGCTCGTTTTTGTAATCGGGAAGATTAATACCACCGGAAGTACCTATTGATTCGGATCAAATCGAATTTCAAAGCTGCGTTCCGGGTTTTCATAGAGCACGATGTCCGGCTGGATGGTCTCCAGATACCGGGCAAAGACGTGCGGGCCGGTAAGGTTGTAGCGGTGCAGGAAGGTGACCTCGCTGAAATGGCCCAGGAAAAATTTCTCCTCGTGCATCAGATAGCTGTCGTGAATCACCAGCAGCGTCGGCAGCTCCGGGTGTTCGGGATCCACGTAGTGGGTACAGTAGTTTTCCCGCTCTGAGGCGGTAAGATGCTTCTTCAGCCAGGCGCTGTCTTCTTTCGCGGTGGTCTCCCTCCGGGTATAGCGGGGCACGTCTTCGTCGATGGGGAAGTGTGAGGTCTGCAGGGAGTCCATGTGTTCGGTGTCGATGTCAAATTCCTCCTGCATAAGCGGCGGTATCTCGGGAAAGCGCTCCCGCATTCGGTCGATCTGGGCCCGCAGTACCGCAAAGGCGCCGTTTTCGTTCCAGTGGCCGGCGTCATATTTGACGTTGGCCACGGGTATCGTCTTTTTTTCCTCCAGCAGCAGGTCCAGACAGTAGAACCAGTTTACGTCGGTCTTTCTCAGTTCCGCCAGAATCTGATCGGTGCGGGAAAGCTCGCCCAGGACGTTGAAGCCGCTGGGAAAATATTCCGAATACACGGTTTTCTTGTCGGGAATCAGCAGATAATAGAACTCTGCGCCTTGGGCATGCGCCATATCGCTGAAGCTTTGCATCCAGCCGGTAAAATGCTCCGCCCAGGGCTGATCCAGGTTCAGGTGCTGATAGTCCAGCAGGTAGTTGGCAGTCTTATAGAAGACATGCCCCTCCTTGCCGTACATGTAGGTGGGGTGGTCCATCAGGCCGAAGAGACTGTCGTTGAGCCGCACATAGCCGTCCAGGGCCAGGCTCCGCAGGCCGATGCGCATGTTCAGGTAGTTTTCCAACTGGCCGATCCGCTCCCGGGCGGTGACCTGCTCCGACCAGTCAATCTCCGGCAGGTAGGTGTTGTCCAGCTCGGAGACCTGATTCTTCTTGAAATTAGAAAGCGCGAAGGGAAGGGCCAGCAGGACCACAAAGAGGAGACAGAAGAAGAAATCCAATCGCTTTTTCATGATGCGCCCCCTTTTCAGAATCGGAAGTAGATGAAGGGGTTGTAGGTGCTGTTGGAGATAAAGAGGAAGCAGAGCGCCAGCAATCCAATGGCAAGAATCCGCCTGCCGATGAGGGCGGCTGTTCCCTCCGCTGCGGCGGACAGCCGGGGAAGCTTCCGGCTGAGCAACGCCTTCCAGGGTACGCAGAGGAGTATTCCGATTATCAGCACGGTTAGCGTGCGAAGATCCAGATACCAGGCAAGGTTGAAGCGGACAAAGCCCGGCTTCGAGAGCCCAAAGAGAACGGAGAAGAAGTGGAGACTGTCCCGCAGACTCACAATGCGGAACAGACACCAACCCAGCACCGCCACCAGCATGGTGTAAAGCCACCCGACAGCATGAGGCATCCGCAGCTTTTTCAGAGGATGCCGTTTGAAGAAACGCTCCGCCAAAATGAAGAAGCCGTGCCAAAGGCCCCATACCAGGAAGCCGAAGGCAGCGCCGTGCCAAAGGCCGGTGGCGAGAAATACAATGGACAGGTTTACATAAACATTACCCTTCCGGCTGCCGCCCAATGGGATGTAGAGATAGTCCCGGAACCATTGGGACAGGGAAATGTGCCAACGCCGCCAAAATTCGGTGATGCTGGTGGAGATATAGGGATAATTGAAGTTCTCCTGGAACTCAAAGCCGAACATTTTTCCCAGGCCAATTGCCATCTGGGAGTAGCCGGCGAAGTCAAAAAAGAGCTGAAGGCTGTAGCAGATCGCGCCAAGCCATGCGATAGGGGCGTCAATCATGTCCACATTTTCAATCAGAATCAAATCCACCGTCTGCCCCAGCAGATTTGCGATCAGCACCTTTTTGGACAGGCCCCAAATGAAAAGCTCTACACCCCGGGCGAACTGAGACGCGCTGTGTTTCCGACCCCGGAGATAGGGCTGAATGTCGTGATACCGCACAATGGGGCCGGCAATCAACTGGGGGAACATGGAAATATAGAGCGCCAGATCGATAAAGTTCTGCTGGACGACCCAGGTTTCGGGGCTTTCCGGCTTTTCCCGGAAGACGTCAATCACATAGGACAGGCCCTGAAAGGTGAAAAAGGAAATGCCGATGGGCAGAGCCACCTCCCGCAGGGTGACTTCCCGGGCAAGGATCAGGGTCAGAATCTTTCCCAGAAATCCGAAGTATTTGAAGTACAGCAGCAGTCCCAGGTTGAACAGAACAGCCAGCGTCAGAAGCCCCTTACGCAGGCCGATCCGGCGGCTGCGGTGGATCAGCAGACCGAAGCTGTAGTTGACTACGATGGAGGCAAACATCAAAAAAACGTATTTCGGTTCACCCCATGCGTAGAAAATGAGGCTGCACACTACCAGCAGGCAGTTTTTCCACCAGATTGATGGAATCGCATAGTACAGCAGGATGGTGGCAGGCAAAAAGACGGTGAGAAACACCAGAGAACTGAAAACCATTCGCTTTTCTCCAAAATTGAAGTTTTGCGCAGGAAAAAGTTCGGGACTGTCCAGGGGACAGCCCCGAACCGATTGTGAAACCGATCATTCGAACCGGAAGATGACGAAGTTCGCGGGGTCGAAGCTCTCGTAATAGTTAGTGGAGCCGTTTTCTGCGTCGCTGATGCGGACGACCAAACCGTCGTAGCCCACAGGAACCTGGACCACGTAACTGACGCGGAAGAGGGCGCCCTCAATCCGTTCAGTTTCTAAGTGAGAAACGTAGATTTTCCAAGGCTCACCGTTGAAGATGACCCACGAGTACTCAGAATCATCTTCATTGTAGGACCGGTTGGCTTCGAACAGATCCGCGTAATAGGAGTCGCAGACAGTAGCGCGGAGATGGTAGGAATAGGAGTTGGCATCGGCTTCGCCGAAATCAATCAGAAAAACGCCCTTTTTCCATTCGTAACCGCTCTTCGCCTCGAAGCCGTCCGCCTGCTGGAAGCTCTCATAGGATTCCGATGTGACCTTTAACTTCTTGGTTATGGATTGGTCCTCCTTGGTCTGGGCATTGAAGTATGCCACACCGTGGGGATGCAGGTTGACCTCAACGCCGTAATAATCGAAATCATCGCCCTCCGGGATAGCGGGATCCAGTGCCAGCTCCGGCTCCATTGCCCGGGCAAGCCAGCAGGCAAAATCTGCCCGCAGCAGGGGATCAGAGGGGCGGAAGCTGAAATCATAGTACCGCTCCAGAACGCCGGCGGCGCAGCCCCAGTTGACGGCGTTGTAGTAGTATTTTTTGGAGCCCACGTCCAAATAGGCCTTGGGCTTGCCGGTCCCGTCGCCGCCCACGGCGCTGCAGAGAATCGTGGCGGCCTGGTCCCGGGTCATCTCGTCGTTAGGCTTGAAGGCTCCATCCTCGGGTACGGATACCAGATGGGCGTGGACAGCCCAGAGAACGGCGGAATAATAGTCGGCAGAAGCGTACACGTCCCCAAAGGGCATATCATTTTGCGCCGCGGCCGGTCGGTCAAAGGCGTTCCAAAGCATCGATAGGGTCTCAGCTCTGGTTAGAATTCTATCCCCCTCCAGCAGTTCACCCTCAACGACTCCATGTGCATGCGCCCAGAGGTATTCCTCATAACAGGGATCGTCCTCGATCACATCCAGGAAGGGATTGACCGGCTCGGTGACCGGGGGCTCCGTCGTGGTGGGTTCCGCGGTTGGCGCTTCCGTTGTGGCAGGCACGGTCGGCTGCGGCTCCGTGGTGGGAGCGGTGGTAAGAGCGGCCGTTTCCTTTGACGCGGTGGGTGTAGGCTCTGTAACCGGCGCGGTGGAGCTGGAAAGCGTTTCTGAAGGAGCGCTGTCGTCCTTTTTGAGGAAGCCGGGCCATACAAAGCAGGCCACGGCGGCCAGCGCCGCCAGCAGCAGGGCAATCAGGCCGATAATCAGACCGGCTTTGCTTTTTTTCTTCGTCTCCGCAGGCTGACTCACAGCCGCCGAAGGCTGCCAATTTTGACCTTGAGCTTGCTCCCAGTGCTGACTCTGGGGCTGCTGCCAGTTCTGATTCTGGGGCTGGGGAGGATTAAACTGATAGGAGTATTGGTTTTGAAATTGCTCCGGCTGTCCCGACGGCGCCTCGGGCTGGAGAACGGGATCGTCGGCGATGGGCTGGCCGCATTTGGGGCAGAATTTACCGATGTCGGGAAGCGGATTTCCGCAGTTGGAACAAAATCTCGGCATAGTATCCCTCCTTATCCGAACTTGCAATTAATTATACTATATTCTCTCGTATTTCGCAAGCAGATTCCGTACAAAAAGAAAAAAACTGATAAAAAGAGAAAAATATCGATATTTATCCAAATCTTCACAATAAAGGCTGTACTTTCCGGCAGAAATCTGATACAATATAAAAGAAAAGTGCAAAAATGCAAATAAGTAAGGAGGTAAATAATTATGAAACGCAAGCTGATGGCGCTGGGATTGACGCTCTGTATGCTGGTCTCCCTGCTTCCGGCGGTACCCATCGCATGGGCGGCGGGAACGAATGAGTTTTGGATTCATTACGATACCAACTTTGGCTGTGTGTTCTGGGCCAAGGGAAACTACACCCCCACAGAAACCGTGGACGATTTCTGGTTCGACGGCGAGCCGGTTTCCGTGAACAGCACCACGCAGATTCACATCTGGGTCGACCCTACCAGGGCGGTGGACCGGGGACGCTGGGAGAACGACCAGGAGCTGGTGTTTATGGACCCCGAAGAGGCCGCGGATCGAAATCTCTATGTCCGCGTGCGTTACGAAATTGAGAATGGCTGGTACGACGAGCTGGTTGTGGACAGGGGCGCCGCGGCACAAGAGGGCTATACCTTTGAAGATAATATCCTCAGCTTCAAGCCCGCGGACGCCAGAGGCTCCGTTGATGTGGACGTCTTCTGGACCGACTCCGATTACGATTACATGTGTTTCGGCCCGGCGGAGGGCGAAGTCATGCTGGATTACTACTGGAATGGCGGCGAACCGCCCGCCCTGGCAGAGGAGGCCAGCGTAATCCGGGATCTCATCCAGCCGGAGCGCAGCCGACGCAAGGTCATCCTGCCTGACGACGCTCAGAGTCTCACCCTGACTTGGGACGGCTTCCTGCGGCATTTTTGGGGAGACAACGTTCTGCATGACGGTCAGTGGGGAGACCTCTTCGACGTTGCCGAAAACAGCTTTACTCTGTACCTGGATATTCCGGACATGAGCTGTTACTGCCTGAACTTTGATTTTGACAGAGACTGGAACTATCTCTTCGGTGCCAACTACGACATGGGCGGCGGCCTGGTCTTCCAGACTGTGGGAGACGGCGTTCCCACCGACACGGCGGCCGACTTCCTGCCCCGCCAGGGCGAAGGCCGGGAAAACTGGCCCGACAATATCAGCTTCCGGGGCGAGAACGGGCCGGAGACCATCCGGCTGCTGATTGACACGAGCAAGGGCATCGACTGGGATGCCTGGAATCAGGAGGAGCCGGAGGTAAAATTTGCGGAGCCCTGGCAGGGCGACAACAAAACCATTTTTGTGGTGGCCCGCTATAACAGCATCGACGGCTGGCACGAGGATCTGTTGGTGGATTCCGGGGAGCCGACGGAAGGTGTCAGCTTTGCGGACAACGTACTGAGCTTCACGCCTCCCTCCGGCTTCGGCGTGGACTTTGAAGTCTTCTGGACTCGGGACGACTATGATTTCTCTTGCTTTGACCGCACCGAGGAAAAGCCGATTCTGGTGGAGGCCAGTTGGTGGGGCGGCGGCGCTGTGACCCTGGTGGACCAAATCCCCGAAGAAGACGCAATGATCCGGGAGGGACGGATGCGGGTCCGACTTCCCGCTGACATGCAGAATCTGACTTTTGCCTGGGACGAAAGCAGCGAACTGCGGCAGATCAACGTGGAGGGCCTGGGAGAGAACGGCGATTGGCTGAACGGAATCCAGCCCGAGGGGAACAGCTATACCCTCCAGCTCGATCAAACCTGGGACAACGGCGACCCGAGAGACTGGTACAACATCCAGTTTGAATTCGAAGAAGACAGCATGGGCCGCGATGGCAGGCTGCGGGTTGAATACGACGAGAACAGAGGCTCCGTGTTCCGGGCGCTTGAGGACGAACTGCCGGAATACAGCCCGGAAGATTACATGTTCCGGGGCGAAGAAGGGGAGCTTTGCTTCCTCTTGGAGGACCAGCCTCAGACGGTTCACCTGCTGTTGGATGAGGCCCACGCCCTGGACTGGGAAGCCTGGGATCAGCAGGGAGAAATTCGCTTCCGGGATGCTGACGAGGTTTCCGGGCGCAGCCTCAACGCAGGGGTGCGCACCAACGGCTGGGAGGGCTATGTCCTACTGGACGGCAGCCTCACGGATCTGGGCACGGAAAAGGGCTTCGTCTTCGCGGAGCAGATCCTGAGCTTTACGCCCGCCAACAACAGCGATTTTGAGATCAATATCTGGTGGACCGAGGAGGACATGATCTTTGATTCCTTCCACGGCACCGAAGAAGCTCCCGTGGTGGTGCAGCTCGATTGGTGGGGCGACGGTACTGTCAGTTTGCCGGAGGACATTGCCGAGGAAAACCGCATTGTTCAGGAGAACCGGGCCAGAATTCGCGTTCCCTTCGAGACCGAGAGCGTGACTTTCACCTGGGGCGAGAGCGACGAGCTTCGGCAGATCAACGTGGAGGGTCTGGGAGAGAACGGCGATTGGCTGAACGGCATTCATCCCGAGGGCAACAGCTACACCCTCCTGCTCAACCAGACCTGGGACAACGGCGACCCGAGAGACTGGTACAGCATCCAGTTTGAATTTGAGGGCGGCGGAGAGGCCAGAGGCGTCGCCTTCTACGATCAGGGTAAGGGCAGTATCTTCTGGGCGCTGGGAGATGATATTCCCGTGGCCGACCCGGCGCACTATCTTGGATTCGGCTTTGAAAACAGCTTCTGCTTCAAGCCGGACGGCCAGTTCCAGCCCATTCATCTGCTCTTTGACGGCAGCAAGGTCCTGGACTTTGAAGCCTTTGACAACGGGGAAAACCATCCCATCCAATTCGTGGATTCTCCCGTGCAGGAGGAGAAGCGAATCGTAGGTGTCTACGCGGCGAGCAGCTGGTGCATGGGGCCCATCTTCTGGAACGGAGAGGTCACGGAGAACGGCGCGGCCCAGGGCGTTACCTACGAGGACGGGATTCTCACGCTCCAGCCCAATTCCAGCAGCGATTTGATCCTCCATGTCTACTGGACCCAGGCCGACGCGGACTTCGACGGCTTCCAGGGCACCGACGAGTACCCGGTGATCGTGGAATACCGTTGGTGGAACCGGGGGGAGATTCCGGTTCCCGACGGAGTGGAAGAGGGGAATTTCATGGTCCATGAGGACGGCGGCAAGGCTCGAATTCGACTTCCGCTGGACACCAAGGACGTCACCTTTACCTGGGCAGAGGAATACGGCGTGCGGGAGGTCCGCTACTGCGTCCGCTCCACAGACGGCGAGTGGTGGGAGCACCAGCAGGTGGATCAGACCCAGCCCCACAGCTTTACGCTGGCGCTGGATCAGACCGAAATGATGGATGACAGGGAAGTCCCCGTAACCTGGTATGAAGTGGAGTTCGACTTCTTTGAGGACAGCCGCTGCCAGCTTTGGATCAACTGGCGGGGCTCCGAGGGCAATGTCTACTTTGGCCTGAATGAGGCGCCGCCTCCGGTGGAGAACAGCACTGACTACGATCTGGAACGCTACTATGTGAACTACGACAATGAAAGCCCGTCCTTTGCCATGGATGACGGGGAGGGCAGCCTGAGCTTCGGCACAGTCTATCTCCGTCTGGATCCCGCGCACAGTGTTTCCTATTTTGCAGACCGCCCCACCATGTGGGATCTGCCGGAATGGGAGGGCTACAGTCCCAGCATTTACATGGAATTCCCCCTGGAGGGCGCTCTTGGGGAATGGTTTGAGGGCCCTGTGGTGGTGGACGGTCAGGCAGTATCGGATTTCGTCACTTTCGAAGACGACGTGCTGTCCTTTACACCCGTTAACGATCAGCCGGTCATCATTCACATCTTCTGGAGCCATGAAGATGAGGCGTTCTGGAATTTTGATACTACTGTGAACAAGCCCGTTATGGTGGAGCTGATGCTGGGCGGACGGGTTCCGGTGCAGCTGCCCGCTGAGATCCCTGACGAGGACGTCCATATCTGGCATGCCGCAGAGCATGACTATGTGAAGGTCCGGGTCCCGGCAGAGCAGGAGCGTCTGGAGCTGAGCTGGGCCAGAGAAGGCATTGTTTCCCTGATCGAGGTGGACGGGGCCGGAGAGCACGGCGAAGCCCTGCGGATCGACTTCCCCCGGGGAAGCTCCTATGAAATCCTTTTGAATCAAACGGAGGATGGAAGACCGAGGGAATTCTACAGCGCCGACTTCTGGGGCTTTGGCTGGGCGGATAACCCCTTTGCGGATGTGCCGGAGAACGCCTGGTATCGGGAGGCCGTGCTCTTTGCCGTGAGCATGGGAATCACCGCTGGCACCTCCGAGGACACCTTCACCCCGAACCGGACCCTTTCCAGAGCGGAGTTTATCACCTTCCTCTGGCGGCTGAACGGCTCCCCGGAGCCGGAGAGCAATGAATGTGCCTTTGAGGACGTGCCTGCCAAGGCATGGTATCGGAAGGCCGTGATCTGGGCGCTGGAGGCCGGCGTCACCAGCGGCGTGTCTGACACGGAGTTCGGCCCGGGCATCCCCTGTACCCGCGCGCAGGTTGTGACCCTGCTTTGGCGTGACTGCGGCTCGCCGGAGCCGGAGAGCACGGAGCTTCCCTTTGTGGACGTGCCTGCCAACGCCTGGTATACCAAGGCGGTTCACTGGGCGGTGGATGGGGGGATCACTGCCGGTACTTCGGCCACGAACTTCAGCCCCACGGCATCCTGTACCCGGGCCATGGCGGCGATGTTCCTGTTCCGCCACACCCTGAACCAGTGGCGCGGTGAGGGATAAGCCCCTGTGAAAATGAAATAAAAGCAGAACCTAACAAAACCTCCAAAAATCGTTATCGATTTTTGGAGGTTTTGAACATGGAAAAGTCTGCGATTTTTTTGTATAATCTTACTGATATACTTTTTTAGATGAAGAAAGGGGAGAGCACTGTGTATATCCTTGCCAATGGCAGACTGATCACCCGGGATCCTGCCCTGGGTTATATCAAAGACGGCGGCGTCGCGATTGAGGGTAGGACCATTCTGGATCGGGGGACTACCGGGGAGCTTCGGGCCAAGTATCCCGATGCGGAGTTTATCGACGCCCGGGGCGGCGTGATCATGCCCGCGTTTATCAACGCCCACACCCACATCTATTCCGCGCTGGCCCGGGGCCTTTCCATCAAGGGCTATAACGCCACAAATTTCTATGAGGTCCTGGATGGCCAGTGGTGGGCCATTGACCGAAAGCTGACGCTGGAGGGCACGAGAGCCTCCGCCGACGCCTTGATGATCGACTGCATCAAGCAGGGCGTCACCACCATCTTTGATCATCACGCCTCCTTCGGCGAAATTCCCGGCAGCCTGCACACCATCGCGGGCTCCGCCAAAAAGTTCGGAATCCGTGCCTGCCTCTGCTATGAGGTTTCCGACCGGGAAGGGGAGGAAAAAGCCCTCCGGGCGGTGCGGGAGAATGCCGATTTCATTTCGGAGTGCGAGCGGGAAAAGGACCCCATGCTGGCGGCCATGTTCGGCGGCCATGCGCTGTTCACCATTTCGGACAAGACCTTTGACCGGATGGTGGAAGCGAACAACGGCAGAACCGGCTATCATATTCACGTCTCTGAGGGCATGAACGACGTCTACGACAGCCTGCAAAATTATGGCCGCCGTCCCGTCCAGCGGCTCCACGACCACGGCATTCTGGGGCCCAAGACCATTCTGGGCCACTGCATCCACGTGAATTCCGCGGAGATTGAGCTGATCAAGAACACCGGGACCATGGTGGTCAACAACCCGGAATCCAACATGGGCAACGCCGTGGGCACCTGCCCGGTGCTTCAGCTTTACAAGAACGGCATTCTTCTGGGCCTGGGCACCGACGCCTATACCAACGATATGATCGAGTCCATCAAGGTGGCCCTGATTGCCCAAAAGCAGAACGCCTGCCTGCCCAACGTGGGTTGGTGCGAGGTTACGGATATGCTGTTCAAAAACAACGCGAAAATCGGGGCGAAATATTTCCCGGACCTGCTCGGTGTTCTGAAGCCCGGCGCCGCCGCCGACGTTATCGTCATGGACTACAAGCCCTTCACCCCCTTTTCCGACGCCAACATCGACGGCCACATCCTCTTTGGCATGACGGGCCGTCAGTGCCGGACCACCATTGCCGCCGGCAGGATTCTGATGCGGGACGGCGAGCTGGTGGGAATCGACGAGGAGGCCGAGAACGCCCACATTCTGGAGGCGGCGAAAAAACTTTGGGGTGACCTGAACCACTGCGCCTACAACGCGGAGGGCGAGGCCTGATCCGCGGAACCGGGCCTTCCGTGTTCCGCCGTATTCCAACAACCAAAACAGGAGAGATTGCTATGTCTGAAAAAATGTATCCGATCCCCTTTGATCGGTTAATGTATTGGCTTTTGTCCGAGTACCGGCAGAAGGGAACCGTTTTCGGCGTCCGCAGCTACTACAAGGCGGACCCTGCCAAAACCCTGCCCATTTTCGGGGAGACCATCGAGACCCCCTTCGGCCCCGCTGCCGGACCCAACTCCCAGCTGGCCCAGAATATCATCGCGTCCTATGTGGCAGGCGCCCGTTTCTTCGAGGTGAAAACCGTTCAGAAGATGGACGGAGAGGACCTGGCTCGCTGCGTGCCCCGTCCCTGTATTCTCGCGGACGATGAGGGCTATAATCAGGAGTGGTCCACGGAGCTCACCGTGGAGCAGGCCCGGGATGAATACATCAAGGCCTGGTGCGCCCTGAAGGTTCTCTCCGGACTGCTGGGCCTGGGGGACCCCAACGGCTTTGTCTTCAATATGTCCGTGGGCTACGACCTGGAGGGAATCAAGGGACCCAAGGTGGACGGCTACATCGAGGCCATGAAGGACGCTTCCGCCACAGCCCAGTTTGCCGAATGCAAACGGGTTTTGAAGGAACTGCTTCCCGGCCATGAGACCTACATCGACACCATCAGCCCTCGGGTTTCCCGATCTGTCACGCTTTCCACTCTCCACGGCTGCCCGCCGGATGAAATCGAGCGGATTGCGACCTACTTGATTTCGGAAAAGCAGCTGCATACCTTTGTCAAGTGCAACCCCACCATCCTGGGCTACCGTACCGCCCGGGACACCCTGGACAGGATGGGCTACGACTACGTGGTCTTTGATGAGCACCACTTCAACGAGGACCTTCAGTGGGCGGACGCCGTTCCCATGTTTGAGCGGCTTCGGGCGCTGGCAGGGGAGAAGGGCCTGGAATTCGGCCTCAAGCTCTCCAATACATTCCCGGTGGATACCACCCGGGGGGAGCTGCCCAACGATGAGATGTACATGTCCGGCCGGGCCCTTTTCCCGCTGACCATCGAAATGTGCAGCCGGATCTCCCGGCAGTTCGGCGGCAGTATGCGGATTTCCTTCGCCGGCGGCGCGGATTACTTCAACTGCGACAAGATTTTCTCCGCCGGAATCTGGCCCATCACCGTGGCTACCACGATTTTGAAGCCCGGCGGCTACAACCGTCTGGCCCAGCTCTGCGAAAAGGTGAAGGCGCTGCCCTTCCGCCCCTTCTCCGGTACCGATTCGGCGGCGATCGCCGCCCTGAGCGAGGCCTGCCATACGGACCCCCGCCACGTCAAGCCTGTCAAGCCGCTGCCCAGCCGGAAATCGGAGGAGCCGGTGCCCTGGTTCAACTGCTTTGAGGCTTCCTGCCAGGGCGGCTGTCCAATCCATCAGGACATTCCGGAATACCTGGAGCTCTGCGACAAGGGGCGCTATGAAGAGGCCCTGCGGCTGATCGTGGAGAAGAACCCGCTGCCCTTTATCACAGGAACCATCTGCGCTCACCGGTGCATGAGCAAATGCTCCCGCACGTTCTATGATGACCCCGTCCATATTCGGGCGGTGAAGCTGTTGGCCGCGGAAAAGGGCTATGACGCCCTGATGCGATCCATCCGGAAGCCCGCGGCTGTTCCCGGCAAGCGGGTGGCCATCGTCGGCGGCGGTCCCACGGGTATGGCCGCGGCATACTTCCTGAGCCGGGCCGGCGTGGCCTGCACCGTCTTTGAGCGGGAAGCCAGGCTGGGCGGCATCGTCCGGCAGGTGATTCCCGAGTTCCGTATTTCCGATGAAACCATTGATAAGGACGCTGCCTTGATTGCCGCCTATGGCGCGGAGATCAAAACGAACACCGAGGCGCCTTCCGCGGCGGAGCTCAAGGCCCGGGGCTACACCCACGTCTTCTACGCTGTGGGCGCCTGGAAGCCCGGGCGTCTGGAGCTTCCCGGAAACGTGCGGCCCGTCATTTCCTGGATGAAGGCCCGGAAGTCCGGGACGGATACTGCGCCTCTGGGCAATGTGGCCGTGATCGGCGGCGGCAATACCGCCATGGACGCTGCCCGCCTGGCAATTCGCAGCGGGGCAAAGTCTGTCACCCTGGTCTACCGCCGCACCAAGCGCTATATGCCCGCCGATCCCCAGGAACTGGAGCTTGCCCTTGCCGACGGCGTTTGCTTCCTGGAGCTAGCCGCCCCGGTGAAGCAGGAGAAGGGCAGACTGGTCTATGAGAAGATGAAGCTGGGCGAGCCGGACGCCTCCGGCCGCCGGAGCCCGGTCTCCACCGGTGAATACGCAGAGCTTCCCTGCGACTTGGTGATCTCCGCTGTGGGCGAGCAGATCGATCCTACCGTCTTCGAGGCTGCCGGGGTGGAACTGGACGGCAAGGGTCGTCCCGCCTTCCGCACCAACGCAGGAAACATCTACGCAGGCGGCGACGCTCTCCGCGGCCCAGCCACCGTAGTGGAAGGAATTGCCGACGCGGCCCGCTTTGCGGAGGCGGTTCTCGGGGAAAAACACTCCTTTGAACTGCCCGCCGCCTCCCGAGTTACCCGGGAAGAAGCCGCTGCCCGGAAGGGCATCCTGGCTGCCGCCGGGGAAGCGGAACAGGAGGCCAGTCGCTGCCTGCACTGCAATACCGTCTGCGAGAACTGCGTGGACGTCTGCCCCAACCGGGCCAACGTGTCCGTTACCCTGCTGGAGGGCTCCGTCCAGATCCTGCACTTGGACGCCTTGTGCAATGAGTGCGGCAACTGTACCGCCTTCTGTCCCTATGCCTCCCAGCCCTGCAAGGACAAGCTGACCCTCTTCCAAACAGCGGAAGCCTTTGCCGATTCCGCCAATTACGGCTTCTGCTTCCTGCCGGAGGGCAAGGTTCGGGTCCGCCTGCTGGACGGCGAACGGGATCTGGACGCCGCCGGGCTGGCGGTCCTGCCCCAGCTTGTGCGGGAATTGATCGAAACCGTCCGGGACCGGGAAGCCTGGCTCTGGGCGGAAGCGAAGCGGTAAGGAGGCGGTCCGATGGAAAACCATCCTGTGACCATAGCGTTGGCCCTGGTTTCCATGATTGTCTGGGCCTGGGGCAACCGAAACGGAAGCAAGAAAATGGTCTATGTGGGCATTGCCCTCTCTGCCATAGCCACCGGGACCTTCTTCCTGGGATATTAAGCAACACGAATTTTGAAGGAAGTCACAATGAAATCATTTTTCGACTCTATCGTAGATTTGGTTAAAACCTACACCGCGGCTCTTCCCACTTCTGTGGTTGCGGTAATTCTGATTATCGTGGGCCTCAAGATCGGCAAGACCATCCTGAAGCTGATCGGCTTAGGCCTGATTGTGCTCGCGGTAGTCTTCTATGTGCTGAAGGTGTAGAAAAGGACCCTCTGCGGAATTGCCTTGAAAGCATTTCCGCAGAGGGTGTTTCTTTGTCATTGGTTTTCTATGTGCCATAATGGGCTGGTATCGTATCGAGCGGGAACCGGTATCCAGTTTCCGGGATTGTCCTCAATGTACCAAACGCCGTCCTCATATTCCATCCAGCCGCAGTCTCCGTAGTTTTCGGAAATTGGCTCGTACCAATACTGCCAGAGACTTGGCGCAACGTCGGTGTTATACCATGCCCAAAGCTCAGTGTCCTGATCGAAGTAGCTCTCCTCCGCTTCATCCCAAACCAGGGTGCGGGTGCAGGTATCCCGGTCCGAAATCCGATAGGCGCCGGGAGCGATTTCGCTCAGATAAATCTCATAGCCGAAGAGGTCCGGGTTGTAGAGAGTCAGGTTTTCACCTGTATCGTCTCTGTTATCGGGCTGCAAATGTTCCGCTTCCGTTGCGAAGAGCTCGTTCCAACTGCCGCTTTTCGCCCCGGCTCCGTTGCCATAATAGACCATGCCGTCCTCCCTGCGGTAACCGATTTCCGGCTCACCAGAGCTTCTGGAACTGATGTCGAAAACCCCTTCGCTCCATAGGTAAAACAGCGCGAGTATAATAATTGGAATGATTTTGACCAGCTTCGAAGGCGCCCGGTCTGAGCTGTAAGAGTCCGGGGATTCATAGATCTCCGACTGGAGGACGGTCTCGTAGTTCGGGTCTCTGGTGTATTCATCCAGAGTGGAGAGGAGCTTCATGGTACCGCCGCACTGGGGGCAGATCAGCGGACCGCCTTCAGACCAGTCCATCTTCGTGGTGGTGTCGCAGTATTCACACTGGCAGAGGACGTCCTTGTATTTCCCGTCCTCCCGGAAAGCCACGTGCTGATAGTACTGACCGTCTTCGTCGTAGTAGCCCTTTTTGTATGCATTTCCGGTCTCCGCGTCAGTCCAGTCAAAGGGATAATAAAGGTAGTTGTGGTGGACGCAGTAGTGCTTGACAGGGGTTGCGCCGTTGTGCTGCACCGCGACATACCCTCTGGGCTGGTTGGTTCTGTCCCGGTGGATAATGGAGCCCAGAGAGCCGTCACGGACATAGCGGGAGCGATAGCCGGAAGCATAGCTCCGGCTGGTTCCGCTGTGGCGGGAGGGGCCGCTGGAAGTGCTCCTGGAAGAGCCCCAGAAGGAACCTGAGGAGCTTGAATAGCTCCGGGAGAAGCTGGAATGACTGGAAGAAGAGTGATGGGAAATGTGTGAGGAATGCGAAGAATGAGAGGAATGGGAAGAGCTGGAATGCGAGCTTCCGCTGTGATGGCTTGGCATAAATCGACCCTCCGTTTCCGCTGCAGCAGGAACAACAAGCTCCCTGAGAAGGCAGCAGCTGCGTTCATTCGGCTTTGTTGGAACATTATAGTGGAAAAACCATTGTTTGGCAAGACAAATATCGGTAATTTTTCTGAAATGAGATGAAAAAGGAAAGAGACCTCTTGACAAACGCCTGCTTTTCCGCTAAAATGCTGAATAACACGCAGTGAGGAAGAGGAGTACGTTTCTCAGCCGATTGCAGAGACAGGGCGGTTGGTGCAAGCCCTGACGGCGGAAACGGAAGGTCGCTTCGGAGCGGCCCGGCTGAAATCATCAAGCCGGGACGGGTCCTCCCGTTACAGAGGCAAGAGTGCCCGGCTCGCCGGGAATTCAGGTGGTACCACGGTATTTTATGCCGCCCTGAGCTTATGCTCCGGGCGGCTTTTCGCATTCTGCGTGTAGGGACGGCACTCTGCCGTCCGCCTGTAGGGGCGGTCATTGGCCGCCCGCTTACCAAATCAAAGGAGGAATGAACTATGCCACGCGAACTCCCCAAGACCTACGATCCCAAACAGGTCGAGGACAAAATCTACCAATTCTGGCAGGACAACGGCTTCTTCAAGACCAGGCGCGACCCGGATAAGAAGCCCTTCACTATCGTTATGCCGCCTCCCAACGTCACCGGCCAGCTCCACATGGGCCACGCCATGGACGCGGCTTTGCAGGACATCCTGATTCGCTTCAAGCGGATGCAGGGCTATGCCGCCCTTTGGGTCCCCGGCGTGGATCACGCGGGCATCGCCACCCAGATCAAGGTGGAGGAGGAGCTCCGCAAGGAGGGCCTGAGCCGCTACGACCTGGGCCGGGAGAAGTTTCTGGAGAAGGTCTGGGACTGGAAGCACAAATACGGAAACCGGATCGTGGAGCAGCAGAAAAAGCTTGGCGCCTCCTGCGACTGGGATCGGGCCCGCTTCACCATGGACGAGGGCTGCTCCAAGGCGGTCCGCGAGGTCTTTGTCAGCCTTTACGAAAAGGGTCTGATCTATAAGGGCAGCCGGATTATCAACTGGTGTCCTCACTGCGTCACCGCCCTGTCCGACGCCGAGGTGGAATACGTGGACAAGCCCGGCAACCTTTGGCACATGCGCTATCCGCTGACCGACGGCAGCGGCTACCTGGTGGTGGCCACCACCCGCCCCGAGACCATGATGGGCGATACCGGCGTGGCTGTGAACCCCAACGACGAGCGCTATGCCCATCTGGTGGGGAAGACCTGCATCCTGCCGCTGATGAATCGGGAGATCCCCATTGTGGCCGACGACTACGTGGAGATGGACTTCGGCACCGGCTGCGTGAAGATGACCCCGGCCCACGACCCCAACGACTTTGAGGTTGGCCTGCGGCATAACCTGGAATCCATCAAGGTCATCGCAGACGACGGCAAAATCAATGAAAACGGCGGCCGCTACTGCGGCATGGACCGCTACGAGGCCCGGAAGGCTGTGGTGGCGGATCTGGAGGCTCTGGGCCTGCTGGAAAAGACCGAGCCCTATTCCCACAACGTGGGCACCTGCTACCGCTGCCACAACGACGTGGAGCCCATCATTTCCGCCCAGTGGTTCGTCAAGATGCAGCCCCTGGCCAAGGAAGCCCTGCGGGTGGTGCGGGAAGGGGAGACCAAGTTCGTCCCCGAGCGCTTTACCAAGACTTACACCAACTGGATGGAGAACGTCCGGGATTGGTGCATTTCCCGCCAGCTCTGGTGGGGTCATCAGATTCCTGCCTGGTACTGCGCCGATTGCGGTCATATGACCGTCAGCCGCCAGGACGCGAGCTGCTGCGAGAACTGCGGCAGCAAGAATATCGAGCGGGACCCCGACGTGCTGGACACCTGGTTCTCCTCCGCCCTCTGGCCCTTTGAGATTTTGGGCTGGCCGGAGAAGACTGAGGATCTGGATTACTTCTATCCCACAGACGTGCTGGTCACCGGCTACGATATTATCTTCTTCTGGGTGGCCCGCATGATTTTCTCCGCCTGCGAGCACACCAAAATGCCGCCCTTCCACACCGTCTTGATCCACGGCCTGGTCCGGGACGATAAGGGCCGCAAGATGTCCAAGTCCCTGGGCAACGGTATCGATCCGCTGGAGATGATCGACCGCTACGGTTCCGACGCCCTGCGGATGAACATGATCACCGGCAACAGCCCCGGCAACGATATGCGTTTCTATGTGGAGCACTGCGAGGCCATGCGGAACTTTGTCAACAAGCTCTGGAACGCCAGTCGCTACGTGATGATGAACCTTGAGCTTGACGAGAACCGCCTGCCGGAGCGGGAGAAGCTGGAAATCTCCGACCGCTGGATCCTCTCCAAACTGAACCGGACCGTCCGGGAGGCCACCGAGAACATGGAGAAGTTCGAGCTGGGCGTGGCCGTCCAGAAGATCTACGACTTCATCTGGGATGATTACTGCGACTGGTATATTGAGCTCACCAAGGCCCGCCTTTACGGCGAGGACGCGGAAGCCAAGCAGACGGCCCAGCAGGTCCTGCTCTACGTGCTGGATCAGATTCTGCGTCTGGTTCATCCCTTCATGCCCTTTGTGACGGAGGAAATCTGGCAGGCCATTCCCCACGAGGGAGAGGCCCTGATTGTGGCCGACTGGCCCCGTTGGGATGAGAGCCTGGATTACCCCACCGAGGAGCAGCACATGGAATCCGTCATGACTGCCATCCGTACCGTCCGCAATCGCCGGGCTGAGATGAACGTGCCGCCCTCCAAGAAGGCGGATCTGTATGTGGTGACCGACAAGCGGGAGGTCTTTACCGAGGGCGCCCCCTTCATCACCCGCCTGGCCTATGCCGATCGGGTTTTCGTCTCCGCAGAGGAGCCGGATGGACATGAGGATATGGCCCAGTGTGTCACCCCGGATGCCAAGCTGTATCTGCCCCTGGCCCAGCTGGTGGACATTGAGAAGGAATTGGCCCGCATTGCCAAGGAGCGGGAGAACGCCGAGAAGGAGATTGCCCGGGCCGAGGCCCAGCTTTCCAACGAGAAATTTGTCTCCCGGGCCCCTGCCAACGTCATTCAGGCCCAGCGGGAAAAGCTGGAGCAAAGCAGGAAACTCCTGGCTCAGTTGTTGGACAGCGAAGCCCGTCTGCGCAAGCTGGAAAAATAATGCTTGTATATTGGGCGAAAATAGGTTACAATAGTCTGACCATTGGCGAATATACTAACCACCGACTGGAGGTTTTTCTATGATCGAACTGCAAACCGAGAAGGGCGGCATCTGCGTCAGCAGCGCGGTATTTACCAACATCGCGGGTATCGCCGCCTCCAACTGCTTCGGCGTCAAGGGAATGGCAGTCCGCTCCATGACGGACGGATTGGTCCACCTGCTCCGCAAGGAGGCCATGGGCAAGGGCGTCCTGGTCAATTTCAACCCGGACAACACGATTTCCATTGATCTGCATATCATTGTGGACCACGGGGTCAATCTTCCTGCCGTAGCCAATTCCATCGTCTCCGAGGTCAGCTATATTGTGGAAAAGACCACCGAGACAAAGGTGCGGACGGTGAACGTCTATATCGACTCCATGATCGTCGGCGCGTAACGGAGGGAAAAACAGTTGAGACAGACAATAGACGGAGCTGCGTTTCGGCGGATGGTAATCAGCGCCGCAGCAGCCATCGAGATCAACAAGCAGCACATCAATGAGCTGAATGTCTTCCCCGTTCCCGACGGCGACACCGGCACCAACATGAGCATGACCCTCAACAATGCCGTGGCGGATCTGAAGCGCGCCGAGGATCCCACCCTGACCCAGGCGGCGGACATTACTGCCTCCGCCCTCCTGCGGGGGGCCCGGGGCAACTCCGGCGTCATCCTTTCCCTGCTCTTCCGGGGCATTGCCAAGGAACTGAAGGGCGTGGAAGAAGCCACCGGTGAGCGCTTCGCCATGTCCATGCAGACCGGCGTGGAGAACGCCTATAAGGCGGTTATGAAGCCCGCCGAGGGCACCATTCTGACAGTAGCCCGTCTGGCTGCTGCCGGAGCCCAGGAGGCGGTCCGGGAGCACGATTATGTGGAGTTTGCCATCGAGGCTGCTATCGACCAGGGCAAGATCGCCCTGGAAGACACGGTCAACCAGAATCCTGTTCTGAAGAAGGCGGGTGTGGTGGACGCCGGCGGCGTTGGCTGGATCACCATTCTGAACGCTATGCTCTCCTCTCTGCGGGGTGAGGATATCGTCGCCCCCGAGGACGGCCAGCAGAGTGAAACAAAGGATCAGGCCAATTTTTCCGACTTTGACACCGAGGACATCACCTTTGGCTACTGCACGGAGTTCATTGTCTCCAGGGACAGCGACAACGACCCCGAGGAGCTGCGCGCCTGGCTGGATACCATGGGCGATTCCCTGGTTTTGGTGGATGACGACGAGATCATCAAGGTTCACGTACATACGAACCATCCCGGCGAGGTCATCGAAAAGGCGCTGACCTACGGTGGACTGGTGACGGTAAAGATTGAGAACATGCGTCTGCAGCACACCGAAAAGGTCCTCTCTGAGGCGGAGAAGAACAACCAGGTGGCAAAGCCTGAGAAGCAGTACGGCATGGTGGCCGTCTGTGCCGGAGAAGGTCTGACCTCTGTTTTCAAGGATCTGGGCGCGGATCAGGTGATCAAGGGCGGCCAGACCATGAACCCCTCCACCCAGGATATAGCCCAGGCCATCAACCGCACCCCGGCTGAGACGGTTTTCGTTTTCCCCAACAACAAGAACATCATCCTGGCCGCGGAGCAGGCCCAGCCTCTGACCGAGAAAAAGGTGGTTGTGGTTCGGTCCCGGACGATTCCCCAGGGCATCAGCGCCATGCTGGCCTTTGACCCCGACGCCTCTGTGGAGGATAACCTGATGACCATGCGGGAGGCCAGACACAACGTCTCCACCATGCAGGTCACCTATGCCGCCCGCAACTCTGATTTTGACGGCTACGCCATCCATGAGGGCGACTACCTGGCGCTTTACGGCTCCGCGCTCTTCGGCACCAGCCGGGATGTGAACAGCCTGCTCAAGGGCCTGGCGGAAAAGATCGCCAGCGAAGGCAAGGAAATCATTACCATCTTCTACGGCGCGGACATCGACGAGAAGACGGCGGAAAAGGCGCTGAAAATCTTTGAGAAGTCCTGCCCTGACGCAGAGATCAGCCTGATTAACGGCGGCCAGCCGGTCTACTACTACCTGATCTCCGCAGAATGACAAACATAAGAAAAGCGGCTCCTGCGGGAGCCGCTTTTACTGTATTGTGGGGGCGGCCATGACTTCGACCGCAGGTATCATTTTTCTGCGATGTTGTCCGGCATGCCGGTCTGCTCTTTCATCTTATCCAGGGCGGATACCAGCTGCTCATAGAGCTTGTCGGAGACCCGGTCATAGTAGCCTTGCTTGTAGAAGCTGATGGCGTTCAGCGTGTCCAGGACCTCATAGGTTGAAATCTCCAGAGATTCCGACGGAGCGGCGGAATAGGTGGGAACATAGGTGAGATCCGTAATCCGGATGTCGTCCCCGTCCTTTTGAATGGTAACCGAGAGGACGCAGCCGTTCCGGGCCGAGGATGAGTCCGAGACTGATACAAAATCTCCCAAGCTGTAGGCAACCAGATTTCCTCCGTAGGAGGAAATTTTCTTATCCTTCAGTTCCATGGGGCCGACATAGTGGGAATGAGAGCCGATAATCAGGTTGACTCCGTTGTCAAAGAGCAGCTCAGCAATCTCCTCCTGGGAATCCGCCACCTGCTTGTCGTATTCGCTGCCCCAGTGTACCATGGCAATGATCACGTCGGGCCGCTGCATCCGGGCTTCCTCTACCACTTCGGCGATGGCAGAGCTGGCAATTTTGGAATAGTTCGTGTCGTAGTCCGAGTAAAGCAGATTGACACAGTATTCTGAACCGGTCGGAAGCCGCAGATTGTTCATGCCTTTTGTGAAGCTGAGGAAGGCGATGCGGATTCCGTTGACTTCCCGGATCAAGACGCCATTTTCACTGCGATCCTCCTGGGAGATCCAGGTGCCCAGAGCGTCCATGCCCGCAGCCTGGATAGCCTGCTTTGTTGCGGTCAGCCCCGTGATGCCGTTTTGGATGGTGTAGGAGTTGGATGTTTGGAGAATGTCGAACCCGGCAGCGTAAAGGGCTTGAAGCAGGGCGGGGGGATAGCAGTGATCGGCTGCCTCATAGGTACCGATGACATTGCCCTCCAAATTGCCCAGCGTCAGATCTGCCATGGCCAGACGGGGAACAATCCGCTGGAACAACGGCGTAAAATCGTACCCGGCACCTGCCCGGAAGTTCTCCATAATGGCCTCGTCCAGGCTGATATCTCCCACAAAGCTCAGCGTTGCCACAGAGCTGCCGAGAACCGGAGCCTCGGTGGTGATTGTCTCCTGCGAAGGGGCGTGATTGCCGGAAAGGAAGAGGAAAAGCACGGCTGCAAAAAGCAGCAGAAGCAACAGCAGCAGGGGGAAGAACCGACGAAGTCTGCGCTTCCGTCGACGGGCGTTGTCCAGCTTCCTGTCCTGGCGGAGCTGCTCTTCCAGATTGTAGTTTGCGTTGGACATAGGGCTGCCTCCGGGTTGTGAATTCGGTTTGGAACAGGACCATTTTACAACAACGCAATCGAAAACACAACGGTTTTTTAAAATTTTGGTTGGCTTTTTCCGGAGAGTATGCTATAATACGTTGGATTATTGTGAAACAAAGGAGCAATTTGATGAGTTTGAAGCTTCGGAGCTTTGCAGCTGTGTTGATCGTTTTGTTTGCCCTGACAGCCTGTTCCACCCCCGATGCAGAGGAGACACAGGGCCCGACGGCGGCCCGCAATCAACGGGCGGCGGAGGACTTTACCCTGGACGAAAAGGGCCGCCCGACCTATCCCGGCGCGATTCTGGGCGTAGACGTTTCCGCACACCAGGGTACCATCGATTGGGAGCGGGCCCGGGAGGACGGCGTTGGCTTTGCCATTCTGCGGATTGGTTACCGGGGCAATTCCGCCGGGGCGCTGAAGCAGGACAGCCAGTTTGCCGCCAACTATGTGGGAGCCCGGAATGCCGGCTTGCCTGTAGGCGTCTATTTTTACTCCCAAGCTACCTCAGAAGCGGAGGCAAAGGAAGAGGCGGCCTATGTGCTGAAGCTGCTGGATGGGGTTCCGCTGGAGCTTCCGGTTTTCTTTGACTGGGAGGAGGTCTCACAAGGACGCACGGGCGGAAAGGCGACTTCTGAGGTAGGGAGCTGGGCCCTGGCTTTCTGCAAAGCCATTACAGAGGGCGGCTATGAGGCCGGCGTCTATTTCAATCAGCAGTACGGCTATTCTATTATGCACCTGGAGCATCTGACGGACTATTCCTTCTGGATCGCGGAATATAAAGACAATCAGAGCTTCGGGTATCAGACGGATTATTGGCAGTTTACCGGTCAGGGTCATGTGGATGGGATCGACGTGATCGTGGACATGAACCTGATGTACGCGCCGGAGGTGGATCGTGAAGAAGATTCGTAAGCTCCTGGACAAGACCTTTTGGATTTATGTGGCGCTGGGATTTCTGAACTACGGAATTTGCAATGCCATCATGCTGTGGATCCACCACGATCTGAACGTGTCCACAGACCACAGCCTCTATATCGAGTTTGCCATGCAGACCGTGGTTTCCTTCCTGCTCAACCGCTACGTGACCTTCCGGGGTTTGAAAATCTCCAAGTGGTGGCCGGTGCTGTTCTTTGTCTCCGTTGGATTGAGCTATCTTCTGGCGAAGGTCCTGCTCTTCAAAGTGTTTGAGCACCTGATCACCCTGCCCTTCTTTATTGGGATCGCCGATTGGATCCAGGGCATTGCTTGGGAGGGAAAAAAACCCCAGGTTTTCCGCCACGACCTGGTTATGCTGGGATGTACTTTTGTCTACTGCGTCATCAACTATATCGGCCAGCGGTATTTTGTCTTCCGGCCTCAAAAAGAACAATGAGAAAAGGGCCGGTGGTTTCACCGGCCCCTTTGTGCCATTATTGGTTAGTAATCCGACACCGGATAGAGCAGATCGTCTGCCACGGGAGAATAGAACAGGCAGCGAATCTGCTTGGGATCCTTGGTTCTGCCCAGGATCCACATGAGCTTGGCTACTACGGCCTCCGTGGTCATGTCGTAGGCCTCCAGCACGCCCAGCTCTGTCTTGAGCCGGTTGCCCACGCTGTAGATGGAGAGGTTGCTGCCCTCGTTTTCCACCTGGGTGGTCATGACGATGGTTTTGCCGCGGTTGATGGCCTCAGCCATGATGTCGTAGAACTCCGAGCCCTTGTAGGAGGGCATTCCGCCCACACCGAAGCTCTCGATAATCAATGCGTCGTTTCGGTCCAGCAGCCATTTCAGCAGGGCGCTGTCGGTGCCGGGAATCATTTTCAGCAGGGCGACCTTCTCTCCCAGCTTGTCGAAAAATACGGGCCGATCCTGGCATTCCGGCTGGATAAAGGTCAGCACGTGGCCGTCCTGAATGTAGGCCAGCTCCGGATAGTTGATGGAGGAGAAGGCCCGGAAGCTCTTGGAATGGGTTTTCCTGGCCCGGGTGCCCAGAATCACCTTTCCGTTAAAAACTACCATCACACCCCGCAGGGGAGAGCAGGCGCAGCGAAAAGCGTCCTCCAGGTTGATTTTGGAGTCGGTGTTGTCAGAGCCGATGGGCTTCTGTGCGCCGGTGAGGATGATGGGCTTGGGGCTCCGCTGAATCAGATAAGAGAGCGCTGCTGCCGTGTAGGCCATGGTGTCGGTGCCGTGGGTAATGACGAAGCCGTCATACTCATCATAGTGCTCCCGAATGCAGGCGGCAATCTGCAGCCACCGGGCAGGGGCCATGTTGGTGCTGTCGATGCTGAAAATCTGCTTGCAGACGGGACGGCAGAAGGATTCCACCTGGGGCACGTACTGCAAAAGTTGATTGGCGGTGAGCTCCGGGGTCAGGCCGTCTGAGGCCATCTCGGAGGCAATGGTGCCGCCGGTGCCGATGACAAGAATATTTTTCAAAGCAAGACGCTCCCTTCTAATTCTCTTCGAGTCATATTGTACAACAGAAAACGAGGAATTTCAATGGATAAAATGGATAATATGAAAAAGAATGCTATAATCTTCGATTTGGACGGCACGCTTTGGGACGCGGCGGAGACCATCGCCCCGGCCTGGAACGTGTATTTGGAGAGCCGGGGGCTTTCGCTGCGCATGACGCCGGACGACTGCAGAGCCTGCTGCGGCAAAACCCTGACGGAAATTGCCGCCATGCTTTTCCCCGACGCGGAGCCCGCCTGGCGGGAGGGCGTGATCGAGGGCTGCTGCGATGCGGAGTGCATCCCGCTGGCCAAAACCGGCGGAAGACTCTACCCGGGTTTGGAGACGGTTCTGGAAGCTTTGAGAAAGGATTACTTCCTCGCGGTGGTGAGCAACTGCGGCCTGGGCTATATTGAGTCGTTCTTCTCCGGCAATCATACAGGACAGTTCTTCGACGACTATGAGAACGCTGCCCGTACAGGCCTGTCCAAGGGCGAGAATATTCGCCTGGTTATGGAGCGCAACGGCATCGAACAGGCGGTCTATGTGGGGGACACAGAGGGAGATCAGCGGGCGGCCCGGCAGGCAGGGATTCCCTTTATCCACGCTTCTTACGGGTACGGACAGGTAAGCGGGGCAGATTTTACTGTCCGACAGGTCACAGAGCTGCCGGTAATCCTTGACAAGCCTTGGTTTTTCAGCTATAATAACCACAATATAGTGGGTTAATGTGCCCAGCATTATCACGAAATATTGTGAGGAATCTATGAGTAAGAATAAACCAGAATACGGCAATACCAGCATTGAAGTCCTGGAAGGAGAGGACCGGGTCCGAAAGCGCCCTGCGGTCATCTTCGGCTCCGATGGGCTGGACGGCTGCGAGCATGCCATTTTTGAAATCGTCTCCAACTCCATTGACGAAGCCCGGGAGAAGCACGGCGACCTGATCATCGTCACCCGCTACGCGGATCGTTCCGTGGAGGTGGAGGACTTCGGCCGGGGCTGTCCGGTGGATTGGAACGAAAAGGTTGGCCGCTACAACTGGGAGCTGGTTTTCTGCGAGATGTACGCCGGCGGCAAGTATAAAAACAACGACGCCGGCAACTATGAGTACAGCCTGGGACTCAACGGCCTGGGTACCTGCGCTACCCAGTATGCCTCCGAATACTTCGACGCCGTGATCCATCGGGACGGCTTCAAGTACTGCCTGCACTTTGAAAAAGGCAGGATTGTTGGCCAGATGCAGAAGGAGCCCACCACCCGGAAGAAGACAGGTTCCCTCTTCCGCTGGAAGCCGGACCTGGAGGTCTTCACCGACATTGACGTTCCCGTGGAATACTACCGGGATATGCTCAAGCGGCAGGCCGTGGTGAACGCGGGTGTCACTTTCCGATTCCGGAACCAGGTTGGCAAGGACTTTGAAACCGAGGAATACCGCTACGAGAACGGCATCGTGGACTACGTGGGCGAGATCTGCGAGACCGAAAAGCGGGACGCTATCACCATGCCCCAGTTCTGGGAGGCCGAGCGGGTGGGCCGGGACCGGGCCGATATGGAGGACTACAAGGTAAGAATCACAGCGGCTCTCTGCTTCTCCAAGCAGGGCGGCCACATCGAGTACTACCACAATTCCTCCTGGCTGGAATACGGCGGGGCCCCGGAGAAGGCGGCCAGAAACGCTTTTGTCTACGCCATCGACGCCTATCTCAAACAGCAGAACAAATACAACAAAAACGAGAGCCGCATTACCTGGCAGGACGTCTACGACTGTCTGATCCTGGTGACCAACTGCTTCTCTACCAAAACCTCCTACGAGAACCAGACCAAGAAGGCCATCACCAACAAGTTTATTCAAGACGCCATGGTGGAGTTTTTCCGCGCCCGCCTTCAGGTCTACTTCATCGAAAACAAGCAGGAGGCGGAGATGATCGCGGCCCAGGTGCTGATCAACAAGCGCAGCCGCGAGTCTGCCGAGCACGCCCGCACCGCCATGAAGGGCAAGCTCAGCGGATCTGTAAACATCACGAACCGTGTTCAGAAGTTTGTGGACTGCCGCTCGAAAGACCCCAACGTACGGGAGCTCTACATTGTGGAGGGCGATTCCGCCTTGGGCTCTGTCAA
The DNA here is from genome assembly GCA_016282135.1 of Oscillospiraceae bacterium. GTDB lineage: Bacteria > Bacillota > Clostridia > Oscillospirales > Oscillospiraceae > JAFRPC01. The sequence continues at coordinate 27,441 of JAEEKA010000098.1, read as the reverse complement.
GCTGGGCCGGGACGCGGAATTTCAGGGCATCATGCCCGTCCGAGGCAAGATCCTGAACTGCCTGAAGGCAGATTACTCCCGCATCTTCAAGAGCGAGATCATCACGGACCTGCTTCGGGTTATCGGCTGCGGCGTGGAGGTCAAGGAGAAAAAGGTCAAGGATCTGACGGCCTTTGATCTGAACAACCTGCGCTGGAACAAGATCGTTATTTGCACCGACGCAGATGAAGACGGCTACCACATCCGCACCCTGATCCTCACAATGTTCTACCGTCTGGTGCCAACCCTGATCCGGGAGGGCTACGTCTATATTGCCGAATCCCCCCTCTTTGAGATCGGCTGCAAGGAGAAGACCTGGTTCGCCTATAACGAGCAGGAGAAGGCTGAGATTCTGAAAAAGCTGGAGGGGAAGAAGCTCACCATCCAGCGATCCAAGGGACTGGGTGAAAACGAGCCTCTGATGATGTGGATGACCACGATGAACCCCGAGACCCGCCGTCTGATCAAGGTCATGCCAGAGGACGCCGAGCGCACCGCCGAATACTTCGACATGCTTTTGGGCGACAACCTCCAAGCCCGGAAGGACTACATCTCCGACAACGGCTACAAGTACCTGGATCTTGCGGATATTTCGTAACGCGCCGTAGTGGCGCTCATTGAGCGGCCGCCGAAACCGAGAACGGAAATTGTAGAGGGCGGCGCCTTCGACGCCCCATGAGGATAGAATATGGCTAAGAAAAAAACCGACGAAATCGTAAAACATAAAATCGACCCCAATGTGCAGGGCCTGGAGGGCGTGCTGTCGGAGCAGGGGATCTGCGATACCCTTGAAATGAATTTCATGCCCTATGCCATGTCGATCATTGTCTCCCGGGCAATTCCGGAGATCGACGGCTTCAAGCCGTCCCACCGGAAGCTGCTCTATACCATGTACAAGATGGGGCTGCTTTCCGGCGGACGCACCAAGTCCGCCAACATCGTGGGCGCCACCATGCGCCTCAACCCCCACGGAGACCAGGCTATCTATGAGACCATGGTTCGCCTGAGCCGGGGCAACGGCGCCCTGCTCCACCCCTTTGTGGATTCCAAGGGCAACTTCGGCAAAGTCTACTCCAGGGATATGGCCTACGCGGCATCCCGTTACACGGAAGCCAAGCTGGAACCTATCGCCGCCGAGCTCTTCCGAGACATTGACTTCGACACCGTGGATATGGTGGATAACTATGACGGAACCATGCAGGAGCCTGCGCTTCTGCCTACTACCTTCCCCAATGTCCTGGTCTCCAACAATACCGGTATTGCCGCAGGTATGGCCAGCAATATCTGCGGTTTCAACCTGCGGGAGGTCTGCGAGACAACCAAGGCCTTTATCCGGGATCCCAAATGCGATCTGCTGGAAACCCTCCCGGCCCCGGATTTTCCTACCGGCGGTGAGATTCTCTACGATCCTGACGAGATGAGCGGCATTTATGAGACGGGTCGGGGTTCAATTAAGGTCCGCGCCCGCTGGCGTTACGTCAAAGAGGGGAATATGATTGAGGTATTGGAGATCCCATATACGACCTCTCTGGAAGCCATCATGGAGAAGGTCTCCGAGCTCATCAACACCGGCAAGGTAAAGGAGATCAATGATATGCGCGATGAGACCGATCTGAACGGTCTCAAGCTCACCATCGATCTGAAACGGAGTGTTGAGCCCGAGAAGCTCATGCAGAAGCTGTTCCGCATGACAACGCTCCAGGATAGCTTTGCCTGCAATTTCAATATTCTCATTGCCGGCATGCCCCGGGTTCTGGGGGTTCGGGAGATTTTGGAAGAGTGGGTGGCCTGGCGCAGCGAGGGTATCCGCCGCAGGACCTACTTCCAGCTCCAACGCAAGCGGGAGCGGCTTCATCTGCTGAAAGGTCTGGCAAAAATCCTGCTGGACATTGACAAAGCGATCGCCATCATCCGCGGCACGGAGTCCGACGCCGAGGTCATCCCCAATCTGATGATCGGCTTCGGCATCGACGAGATTCAGGCCAATTTTGTTGCGGAGATTAAGCTGCGCAACATCAACAAGGAATACATTCTCAAAAAGACCGCCGAGACCGAGGAACTGGAAAAGACCATCGAGGATCTGGAAAAGATACTGAAATCCGACGCCCGGGTCAAATCCATAATTGTCAAAGAGCTGGATGAGGTCAGCAAGAAGTACGGCGCGGAGCGCCGCACCGGTCTGGTTTACGACCATGAGATCGAGCTCGATGAGTCCGCCGAGGCGGAGCCGGAATACCCGGTGACTGTGTTTGTCTCCGCCCACGGTTATCTGAAAAAAATAACACCCCAGTCTCTTCGTATGTCGGGCGAGCAGAAGTTCAAGGAGGGTGACGCGCTGGTCTTCTCCCGAGAGACGACCAGTGCTGCAGAACTTCTGGTTTTCAGTGATCGCTGCCAGGTCTATAAGACGAAGCTGGATGTCTTCCCGGATAGCAAGGCCTCTGTTCTGGGAGACTATCTGCCCCAGAAGCTGGGCATGGACGAGGGCGAAACGGTTGCCGGCGTCTACTTCCCAGGCGATTACCAAGGCTTTATGCTCTTTGTCTATGAGAACGGCAAGGCTGCAAAGGTTGATCTGGCTGCTTATGCAACCAAGTCCAACCGTAAGAAGCTCACCGGCGCTTATTCCGATAAGAGTCCGCTGAAGGCTGCGTTCCTGCTGAAAGAGGATGCCCAGATTGCGCTCTATTCCACCGAGGGCAGAGCGCTGATCTTCTCCACCGCCCAACTGGCGCCCAAAACCAGCCGGGATACCCAGGGCGTGGCGGTTCTGACGCTGAAAAAGAAGGCCCTGCTCCACCGGGCGGTCCTGCTTTCCGATGCCGGAATCGTGAATGAGAGTCGCTATCGTACCAAGAGCATTCCCGCCGTCGGCGCACTTTTGAAGGATGAGGATATCGGAAACCAGACTGTATCCCTGCTGTAAGGATTCCTTTCGCGCGGCAGATCGTGTATAATGGAAGAAAGGGGGGCTACGCGTTGAAGAAGATTCTTCTGATGCTGCTGCTTGTCCTGCTGCTGGCTGGATGTCAGGGCATATTTCCAAACGAATACTTGTATGTCAACGAGCATGACGCCCCCTTTGCCTACCGGGAGACAGATACGACAGACACGGGTTCTTCTGTCTACAAGCCAACGGAAGAGCTTACTGCCGTTTCCCGCGGATCGGATATCAGAGAGGCAATCAAGAACCTGGTACTCTCCGGACAAGAGACCGGCGAATTCCTTCTGGTGGACTATGTGGGCGACATAGAGCGGGATATGAAGACAATGTACACTGACTTGCTTGGTGACTCTCCCAAGTATACCTATGCCATGGACAGCTTGGAATGGAGTCTTTCCGAGACAGAATACGGCAATACGGTCAATGTCAGCCTGAAACTTCGCCTTGCGCCTCAGGAGGTCCAGGCGATTCCCACACTCCGCTTTCCGGAGCCTGCTATGACAGAAATCAAGGAAGCTCTGCTTGAGCATGTCAGCACCTACACCGTTCAGGTCAGCGGCTATCAGGATACCGATCTCGACGCACTGCTGGAGGCGTTTATCCTTGAGCACCCGGATCAGATCGTGGATGCGCCGGGGGTGTCAGTTTCCGTTTATCCACCAGATCGGGGCAGTGTCAGAATTTTGGAGTTTCATTTTATCCACAATACCGACCGGGAGACGATGCTTCAACATAGGGATGACGTCGATTCATTTCTGAATCTGATTTCTAATCAACTGAACCGGAAACAGAGCGCCAAGGAGATTGTAAATACGATCTATGAAAGCCTGACGCCCGCCGTCTACAGTTATAATCCCAATGCTTCCGTCTATTCTATGGCATACCAAAAATCCGGAAACAGTCGAGTTGTGGCCTCTATCACAGCGTTTTTGTGCAACCGCCTTGGCGCGCAGTGTGAAATTGTGATCGGAAAACGAGGCGGGGAGACCTGGTACTGGAATCGGATTATGTCCGACGGAAAATGGCTCAGTTTCGATCTGCATTCCGCCGCGTTGGAGAAAAAGCCGCCTGCTTTACTCCCGTCTGAAGCGATGGCCGGCTATTCCTGGGACCGGGAGCGGTATCCCGAAGTCAATGAACCGGATCCGATTGAACCTCAGACGCCTTATGAGCCGGAGGCCAGTTCCGAACCTGTGGATTTTTCAGAATCGGTGGATACCACGGAGACGGAACAGACTTCAGAACCCACCGGGACGTTAGCGGAGGCGCCGTAAGTATGCCGAACATTATTGAAATAACGGATTTTATGGCGCCGGAGCTGGACGTGTATGCCCGCTTGACGGAAAACCAGTTGGTTAACCGGGCAGATCCGGAAAACGCGCTCTTTATAGCCGAGAGTCCCAACGTTATCCATCGGGCTCTGGACGCGGGCTGCGTGCCCGTGTCCCTGCTGCTGGAACGCAAGCATATCGAGGGGCAGGCCAAATCCATTATTGACCGCTGCGGAGACTTGCCCGTCTACACTGCCCCTCTGCCGGTGCTGACGGAGTTGACGGGCTTCCCTCTGACCCGGGGCGTTCTGTGCGCCATGCGTCGGCCCAAACTGCCGGACCCGGAGGCGATTCTACGCAATGCCCGTCGGGTGGCAGTGATGGAGAACGTGATGAACCCCACCAATCTGGGGGCCATCTTTCGTTCCGCCGCCGCCCTGAACATGGACGCTCTGCTTTTGACGCCTGCCTGTACCGACGCCCTCTATCGTCGCTGCGTCCGGGTCAGCATGGGGACAGTATTCCAAATCCCGTGGACCTACCTGACGGGCACCTGGCCGGAGGACGGCATGGCCCTCCTCCGACGGCTGGGATTCCAAACCGCAGCCCTTGCCCTGCGGGATGATACCGTCTCCATCGACGATCCCGCTTTGAATGCGGAAGAAAAACTGGCGGTACTCCTTGGCACCGAAGGCGACGGCCTGGCAGGGGAGACCATCGCGACCTGCGACTATACTGTAAAGATTCCCATGTCTCACGGAGTGGACTCTCTCAACGTGGCAGCCGCCTCTGCGGTAGCCTTTTATCAACTGTGTAAACCGAAGTAGGGACGCGCCCTTGCGTCCGCATTTTATCGGTCGATCAGAAGGGCAAAAAGAGAACGGAGGAATGAAACATGAAGCTTGCAACTGCGCTTTCCCAGCGCGCCGATATCCAACGCCGTCTGTCTGAACTGCAATCCCGGCTTATCCAGAACGCCAAGGTTCAGGAGGGCGACGAGCCTGCCGAGGCCCCTGCTGCTTTGCTGGAGGAACTGGATGCCAGATTGGAGTGTCTGGAATGGCTGATTTCCCGGATCAATTTGACCAACAGTCTTACTCGCTTTGAAGGAAAGACCATGACGGAGCTCTTGGCTCGCAGGGATTGCCTTTCCAAGCGTCTGAATATCCTGCGTTCTTTCCTGGAAGCCGCCAGTGCCAAGGTGGACCGCTACTCTCAGAAGGAGATCAAAATTCTCTCCACGGTAAAGGTTGCCGACCAGCAGAGGCAGGTTGACGCGCTTTCCAGAGAGCTTCGGGAGTTGGACGAGCAAATTCAGGCGCTCAACTGGACCACAGAGCTGATTGAAGCGTGAATACCGGGATGGCGGCAGCCGTCCCGAAGCGAAGGTAATCCGAAAAGGCGAGCGGGATCTCCCGTGGGCGAGAACGGCCCGCACCTCAGACGCGATACGTCGGGCGCGTATCAATGGCGTATGCCTTACCGTGCAGGTCCCGCACCGTTACACGCGTACCGTTCATGTGTACTGTTACTACCATCAACGCTGGTTTTCGGATGAGGGCGGGATCGGGGAAACAAACAAATAAGCAAAAAAATCGAGCGCTTCGCCGACAAGCTGCCGGCTGTCTTCGATAAAAGTTTTGGCGGTGGAAAAATGACAAGACTGGATTCGTATTTTGAAAAGCTGAAGGGAAAACGCGTACTTGTTTTGGGCGTTGGCGTCAGCAACCGGCCCTTGGTGCGCTTGTTGCTTCGCTACGGAATTGATGTGACCTGCTGCGATAAAACACCCCGGGAGAAGCTGGATCAAGAGGTTTTGGAACTGGAAGCACAGGGTGCAAGGCTGCACCTGGGAGAGGGTTATCTGGACGGCGTTTCCGGCGACGTGGTGTTTCGTACCCCGGGTCTGCACCCGGATACGCCGCAGATCAAGGCGCTTCGGGAGTCCGGCGCAAAAATCACCTCCGAGATGGAAGCCTTCTTTGCTGTCTGTCCGGCTCAAATCATTGCAGTTACCGGCTCCGACGGCAAGACGACGACTTCCACCCTGATTTCTGAACTGCTGAAGAAGCAGGGATATCGGGTCTGGCTTGGGGGCAACATCGGGACCCCTCTGCTGGACAAGGCAGACGAGATGGAGCCCACGGATCAGGTGGTGCTGGAGCTGTCCTCCTTCCAGCTGATGTACTTTCCCTACAGCCCGCATACCGCGGTAATCACCAATCTTTCTCCCAACCACCTGGATATTCACCGGGATATGGAGGAGTATGTGCAGGCCAAGGAGAATCTGTATCTGCACCAGGGGCCGGACGATGTGCTGATTCTGAACCGGGATAACGCAATCACCCATTCCTTTGCGCCCAAGGCCAGGGGACAGGTGGAGGAGTTTTCCCGGCTGACAGAGCCGGAGCGGGGCGTCTTCCTCCGGGACGGCGTGATCTGGCGGAAAGAGGAGACCACGGAAAAAGTATTGGATCAATCCGACATTCTCCTGCCCGGCATCCACAACGTAGAGAACTACATGGCCGCGATTCTGGCCGTGGGGGACCGGGTCAGCACCGAAAACATCCGGGCCGTGGCCCGGAGCTTCGGCGGGGTGGAGCATCGGATCGAGCTGGTGCGGGAGAAAGACGGAGTCCGCTACTACAACGACTCCATTGCATCTTCTCCCACCCGCACCATCGCGGGCCTGCGGAGCTTCAAGCAAAAGCTGATTCTGATTGCCGGAGGCTATGACAAGCACGTCCCCTTCGAGCCCCTGGGCCCGGAGATTGTGGAGCACGTTAAGCTACTGGTACTCACCGGTGCCACGGCCCCAAAAATCGAAGCCGCCGTCCTGGCTGCTCCGAACTACGTCCCCGGCAGGCCGGAGATCCTGCATGAAGAAGATTTCTACGAGGCCATCCGACTTGCCTCCCGCAGAGCAGCGCCCGGCGACGTAGTGATCCTTTCTCCCGCCGGTCCCGCCTTTGATAAATTCAAAAACTTTATGGTTCGCGGCAAAGAATTCAAGAGGACAGTTATGGAATTATAAGGAGGAATCACCATGGGCGTTTCCAAGGTACTGCGTAAGATTTCTTCCCGCGGCGCGAAGTGCGCCGCGGTCATCGTGGCTGCGGGCAGCTCTGCCCGGATGCAGGGAACCGACAAGATCATGGCGGACCTGGACGGCGAGCCGCTGATTCTGCATACCCTTCGTGCCTTCCAGCAGAGTGACGACATTCAGGAGATCATTCTGGTTACCCGGGAGGACCTGCAGGAGAGCCTGAGTCAGCTCTGCGTGGAGAAAAAGCTCAGCAAGGTCACCAAGATCTGCAAGGGCGGCGACACCCGGGCAGCCTCTGTCCGGGCCGGACTGGATCAGGTTTCATCCCAGTGCGGCTTTGTGGCCATCCATGACGGCGCCCGTCCCCTGGTTACCGGAACCGTGATCCATGACGCGGTTCGCAAGGCCGCTAAGTTCAACGCCGCCGCGCCCGCCGTTCCGGTCAAGGACACCATCAAGGTGGTTCACGGGGGCGTGGTGGAGTCCACCCCGGACCGCAGTGCTCTTTATGCGGTTCAAACGCCCCAGGTTTTTGCCCTGGATCTCTACCGGGCCGCTCTGGATCAGGCGATTGCAGCCAAGAAGGAGCTGACTGACGACTGTTCCGCTGCGGAAAAGTTCGGCATCAACGTGGTAATCACGCCCGGCAGCGACGAAAACATTAAGATTACGACGCCCACGGATCTGATTCTGGCGGAGGCGATTCTGAAGGGGAGGACCCAGAAATGAGAATCGGCCACGGCTATGATGTGCACCGGCTGGTTCCGGACAGGGCGCTGATCCTTGGAGGCGTGAAGCTGGACTATCCCCTTGGGCTGGAGGGCCACTCGGACGCCGACGTCCTGACTCACGCGGTGATGGACGCGCTGCTGGGCGCTGCCGGGCTGGGGGACATCGGCCGCCACTTCCCGGATTCTGATCCCGCATACAAGGGAATCGACAGTCAGAAGCTTTTGGCCCATGTCCGGGAGTTGCTATCGTCCAAGGGCTTCCGAGTGGGCAATCTTGACGTGACGGTTATTGCCCAGGCGCCAAAGCTGGCTTCCCATATTGCCGCCATGGAGCAAAATCTGGCCGCGACCCTGGGGGTTGATCTTTCCAGAGTCAATATCAAGGCCACCACGGAAGAACACCTCGGCTTTACCGGCCGGGGCGAGGGCATCTCCTGCCACGCGGTCTGCCTGCTGGAGGAATAAAGGAATCCCGCTTCTGTCATTCTGAGCATCCGAAAGGACTTGCTTCGCGGCGAAGCGAAGAATTCGTCTTTCATCTCTGCCTGCCGAAAAAACTTTCCGATTTTCAAAAATAATACTTGCATTTTTGAAACACCTGTGCTATAATACCTTTGCTGTGAGGGGAACGCCTGTTTTCCAGATCAGATGGGGGTATAGCTCAGCTGGGAGAGCGCTTGAATGGCATTCAAGAGGTCAGCGGTTCGATCCCGCTTATCTCCACCAACAAAAAGGACATCCGAAAGGGTGTCCTTTTTGTTGGTGGAGACAGGTTTGGGGGAGGACTGCCGTTCGAACACAAGGATTTCTTTTGCGAAGAAAAGCGCCGCAGCGCGGCGGCCCGGTGCAGCCGGGCAAATCCGAAGTGTCACGGAGTGGCGCAGCCCTGGAGTATCCCACTTATTCTCAGAAAAAGAAGGTGCGTCCTTTGGGTCACGCCTTCTTTTTCATTGCGCTTCCTATCGCCGCAGATATGCCGACGAGACCGGAAATTCGAAATACGTCTCCGGATATGGTTCGTCTTTCAGGGTGAAGTGCCACCACTCGCAGTCAATGGGTATGAAACCGTTTCGGATCATACAGTTCCGAAGCAGCATGCGATTCTCATACTGCTCCTCTGTAACGCCGCGATAGTCCGGGTGGGAAACCTCGCTGAACAGGTCGAAGGGACTGCCCATATCCAACTCCTTGCCGGTCTTCATATCCAGAAGGGTGAGATCCACCGTGCTGCCCCGGCTGTGGCCGGAGCGGCTTGCAATATAGCCTTCGGCGAATAGCGCGGTTTTCTCCAGTGCCGGATAAAACCAGGGTTTCATGCGGATGTCCTGGTCCTCTATGCCCCAGAGCACGAACTGACGCACCGCGCAGGCGGGACGGTAGGCGTCAAACACCTTGAGCCGATATCCCTTGACAATCATTTCATTGCTGACGGTCCGCAGTGCCCGTGCCGCTTCTTTTGTCAGCAGGGCACAGGGTTCTTCGTAGCCGTCTACTCGTTCTCCGATAAAGTTGAAGGTGGAGTAATACCGGATTTCCTGCACAATGTGCGGGATGAAATCTGCCAACAGCACAAATCCGGAAGCGTCCATCGTCACACTTGCCTTGTAATCCATCCTGATCCCTCCTTTGTCTATGATGGATTATACCAAAATCAGCATCAGAAAGCAAGTTCAAAACCGAGTCGGCCTTTCTTGAACAGACAGTTGAAAACAGCGGCGGGATGTGTTACAGAAAAGATTCAAAATTCTGCTGCAGCCTCTTGCAATTATCCGACAATTCGCGTATAATATTACAAAGTGATGAAAATGAAGAGGACCCCCAAAAATGACAATTGGATGGAGAAACGACGTCATCCCTTGACTTTGCCTTCGAAAGTGCGATACAATAAAAATACAGGCACTTTCAAAACACATAAAGGAGAACAGAAAAATGTTGAACATTCAAAAACTCGTTGAGAACAAAAGCGCTGTTTTCTCGCTGGTGGGCCGTCTGGATACCGTTACCGCGCCGGAGCTGGAACAGTCTTTGAAGGAAACAATGCCAGAACTGACGGATCTGACGCTGGACTTTGCAGGGCTGGAGTATATTTCTTCCGCCGGATTGCGAGTCCTGCTGGCCGCCCAGAAGGTCATGAACAAGCAGGGCTCCATGCGGATCAAAAATGTCGCGGAGACGATTATGGAAATCTTCGAGGTTACCGGTTTTTCCGATATTCTGACCATTGTATGAGCGTGTGATTGCCGCAAAACCAGCTTGAGTGTCGGAAGGAAAATCCGAACGAACCATGATTGATTCTGCGCATCAATCAGAGAGTTGAAAAGATCACACTGTGACATTCACGATTTCCGCTGTGGAATGGATGCATGTTTGTGACCGTCTGGGTGGGCATCCTGGAGACTTTCACCGGTAAGCTGACAGCGGAGAATGAATACCCGGTGGTAAAAAGCCGGGGAGGGGCTTTGCGCTGCTCAAGGATAGGCACGGCGTGGTCATCGGCGGGCTGCCCGGAGTCAAGTACCGTGCGTATGAGCTATTTTTGGAACCCGGCTCGAAGCTGTTTCCGTACACCGACGGCGTGCCGGAGGCGACAGACGCGAATAAGCAGTTTTTTGGTATGGAGCGGACAGTGGCTGCCTTGAACCAACAGCCGGATGCCGATTCAAAGCATAATTATATAATTTCCTGCATGCAGCAGATTCGTTTGTGATGGATGCGGAGCAGTTTGATGATTTGACCATGCTCTGCCTGGAATATTACGGAAAGGAAGCGTGAACCATGACGGTGCAGTTACATGGACGGATTGATTCAACCAACGCGGCCAAGGTGGAGCAGGAGCTGCTTCCACAGGTTGCAGGCCAAAGGGAGGTGGTGCTGGACGCGCAGGATCTTGCGTATATTTCCAGCGCCGGTCTGCGGGTGATTCTGCGTATTCGCAAAGACGTTCCTACGCTTCGGATTGTCAATGTCAGCTCCGATGTCTATGAGATACTGGATATGACGGGCTTCACTGATATGATGTCGGTAGAGAAGGCCTATCGTGTGGTGTCCATCGAGGGCTGCGAAGAGATTGGCCGGGGCGCCAACGGTACGATTTACCGAATTGACAAGGACAATGTTGTAAAGGTCTACAACAATCCCGAGGCACTGGAAGATATTCGACACGAGCGGGAGGTTGCCAAGCTGGCGCTGATTCTCGGCATCCCCACCGCCATTTCTTATGACGTGGTGAAGGTTGGCAACAGCTACGGTTCTGTTTTTGAACTGCTCAACGCCAGATCCTTCTCCAAAATACTTGCCCGGGAGTCGGACAAGCTGGACTGGTGCGTGGAGGAGTATGTGAAGATGCTTCGGCTGATCCACAGCACGGTGGTGCCGGAAGGGAAGCTCCCGGATATGAAGAAAACTGCGCTATCCTGGGCGAAATTCCTGCAGGAGCATTTGCCGGAGGCGGCTGGGAAGAAGCTTCTTTCCCTGATTGAGGCGGTTCCCCATGACAATCACATGATCCACGGCGATTATCACACCAAGAACCTGGAATTGCAGAACGACGAGGTCCTGTTGATCGATATGGACACCCTTGCAGTGGGTAATCCAATTTTTGAGCTGGGTTCCATTTATAATTCCTTCGTGGGTTTCTATGAGTGCGACCATGAGGCGATCCTGCGTTTCCAGGGCTATGACTGGGAAACCGGCCAAAAGTTCTGGCACAAATCACTTTCTGCCTACCTGGGCACAAGCTGCCCCACAAAGATCAAAGAGGTGGAGGATAAGGCCCGCATTCTCGGCTATGCCCGCCTGATGCGCCGATCCATCCGCCGCGGGGCGGTGGAGACTGAGGCCGGACTGGCGGAATATGAGCACTGGAAGGCAGAACTCTTGGAGCTCCTGAACCGGACTGAAACCCTTCTGTTTGACAGAAATGAGTTGGAGATCCAGGCGGAGCTGAGTAAGCTGGATGAAGTGCGGTCCTTCCTGGAGGAACGTCTCGATTCGACTGCCTGCAAGCCCAAGGCGCGGATGCAGATTCAGCTTGCTGTGGAGGAAATTTTCAGCAATATCGCCAATTATGCCTATCAGCCGCAAAGCGGCAAAGCGACGGTTCGGGTAGAGGTCTCCAACGAGCCGGTCAGCGTGACGATCACCTTTGTGGATCACGGGGTTCCCTATGATCCCCTGGCTAAGGAGGACCCGGACGTGACGCTCTCTGTGGAAGAACGGGGTGTGGGCGGTCTGGGCATTTTCCTGACCAAACAGATCATGGACGATGTGGCCTATGAATACCGTGAGGGTCAGAATATTCTGACCCTGAAAAAAAACCTGTAAACGCGAAGGAACAAGCAGCGCCGGCCACCTGCCGGCTCTGCTTTCTCCACAACCGGGAGAGGGGGGCTGAGATGAAGCTGCCAGAACGATTCGATCTTCACATGCATTCGACTGTCTCCGACGGAACTGACACACCGGGGGGTCTCCTTACCCTCGTTCGAAAGCTTGGGCTGGAGCTGTTTTCTGTGACGGATCACGATGCGGTAAAGGGCTGCGCGGGGATTTGCGACCTGCTGTCTGCGGGAGATCCGGCTTTCTTGACCGGCGTTGAATTTAACTGCCGGGACGAGGAAGGAAAGTACCACATCCTGGGCTATGGCTATGATCCCGGCGCAGGCCCAATCCGTACCGCGGTGGAAACGGGACATGCCCTGCGGATGAAAAAGCTGCTGTCGCGGCTGGACTTTCTGGAGACCCGCTTCGGCTTTGCCTTTCCGGTAGAAGAGCAACAGAAGTTGTTGGCTCTGGACAATCCCGGCAAGCCCCACATCGGGAATCTGATGGTCCGCTATGGCTATGCCCGGACCAAGGAAGAGGCAATCAAGAACTACATTGATCAGCAGCAGCTCCACGCGGAATGCATCCGTCCCGAGGAGGCCGTTTCCTGCATCCTGTGCAGCGGCGGCGTTCCGGTGCTGGCACATCCCTGTTTCGGCAGCGGGGACGAGTTGATTCTCGGGGAGGCGCTGGACCGGCGGGTCCGCAAGCTGATGGATTACGGCTTGCAGGGGCTGGAGGGCTTTTATTCCGGGTTTGCGGGCGCTTATCGGCAGGAGGTTCTGGACCTGGCGGCCAAATACGGCCTTTATGTTACGGCTGGAAGCGACTACCACGGAAATAACAAGACAGTGATTCTTGGCGATACCGGCCTGGACGCATCGATTCTCTGGCCCGAGGGCCTTCACCGTTTTCTGAAGGATATATCCGGACGGATCTATGATACAAGCGGGAGGTAGAAACATGTTTGAAACGAAGATTACGCGGGCGGATATGCTTCGCTGCGCCCTCTGTCATAATGCGCCCTGCTCTGCCGCCTGTCCATCCCTGGACCCGGCGCGGCTGCTTCGGAGTATATGGTTTGACAATGAAAAGTCTGCTGCGGCCAGGCTTTCCGCGGTCGATTGCTGTGGGGACTGTTCTGCTCCCTGTGAAGCGGCCTGTGTCCGTCCCCATGAGGTTCCCATCCGGGCTCTTCTGAATCGCCTTCGGGAGGAGGTTTTGCCGGAGCTGGAAATCTCTCTGCCTGGAGACGAAAAACTGCTTCGTACGGAGCTCTGCGGTGTGCCGCTGGAGAATCCTTTCCTGCTTTCTTCCTCCGTGGTGGCAAGCACTTACGATATGTGCGCCAGGGCCTTTGAGGCGGGCTGGGCAGGCGCCTGCTTCAAGACAATTTGCTCCTTTGACATTCACGAGGCTTCCCCGCGTTTTTCGGCAATTACCGGCGATAACGGGGCAATCATCGGCTTCAAAAATATTGAACAGCTTTCCGATCACAGCGTCGCGGAGAATATGGAAATCTTCCGCCGTCTGAAGCAGAACTATCCCATGAAGTTCATCCTGGCTTCCATTATGGGCCAGAATGACGAAGAATGGGAGGGTCTGGCCCGGGAGTGCGAGCAGAACGGCGCAGATGCGATTGAACTGAATTTCTCCTGCCCCAATATGGCGGACGGAGGCCTGGGCTCTGACATCGGCCAGGTGCCGGAGCTTGTGGAACGGTTTACCGCCGCGGCACGGCGGGGGACAAAGCTTCCGATCCTGGCGAAGCTTACGCCCAACGTGGCCTCCATGCTTCCGGCGGGAGAGGCCGCAAGGCGCGGCGGCGCGGACGGAATCGCCGCTATCAACACCATCAAGAGCATCACGGGCGTCAATCCCCATACTTATGTCTCCGCTCCCGCGGTACACGGCATGTCTGCTGTGGGCGGTTACAGCGGAAACGCGGTCAAGCCCATTGCGCTGCGCTTCCTGGCGGAGCTGGGCCAGGTGCCGTCCCTGGCTGGGATGCATCTGAGCGGCATGGGCGGCGTGGAAAACTGGTCCGACGCGCTGGATTTTATCCTGCTTGGTGCAGGCAGCATTCAGGTGACCACGGCCGTTATGCAGTACGGCTATCGGATCATCGACGATCTGAAAGCCGGTCTGAACTTCTATCTTGCAGAAAAGGGCTTTCGGAGTGTGAAGGAGGCCGTAGGTCTTGCCCTGGAAACCGTCAGCGATACCACAGATGTTTTGGAGCGGGACACAGTCATCTTCCCGCACTTCCTGCGGGAGCGGTGCATCGGCTGCGGCCGCTGCGTTGTCTCCTGTGCTGACGGCGGCCACCAGGCTATCAGCCTGAATGATCAGCGTAAGCCCATGCTGAACGGAAAGAAATGCGTGGGTTGCCATCTCTGCGTGCTGGTGTGTCCGCAGCGAGCGATTCGCTCCAGTCGAAAGCGCATCCTCAAGACGCGGATTGGATGATCCAACAGAACAGGGGAGTACACAAAAAATGATAAAAAAATTGTTCCGGCAAATGTTGGTTACCCAAATTGTTTCCTCTATGACCGTGACGATCTGTATGCTGATTGACAGCATTATGATCGGTCGGTTCCTGGGCGTCGAGGCGATGAGCGCCTACGGGTTGGCCAGTCCGCTGCTGCTGGTATTCGCGGCCTTTGGCAGCCTGATTTCCTCAGGCGTCCAGGTTATGTGCGGAAAAACCGTCGGTGCGGGCGACCGGGAGGCAACTGATGCCGCCTATACGGTCTCTGTGATGCTGGCAGCCGGAATATCCGCCATCGGCCTGGTTGTGGTGTTCGCTTTTTTGGGGCCGCTGACCACCATGCTTGGCGCGGGGAAGCCCGGCCCGGATAATCCGGTCTACGACCTGACCCGGGACTATATCACCGGCTTTATCATCGGTGCTCCCGCCTTCCTCTGCGCGCAGATTATGGTGCCCTATATGCAGCTTTTGGGCAGCCGGTCCCGGCTTGTGGCGGCGGTTATTGCCATGACAGTTTCGGACATTGCCTTCGACCTGCTCAATGTGTTCGTTTTTGAGGGCAGCACCCTTGGCATGGGCCTGGCTTCTTCCCTGAGCTATTACATTGCTTTCGGCGTGGGCATCGGCGTTTTCCTGCGTAAGGACTGCATGTTCCGTTTTAAGCGCAGCCTGTTTCGGGCCAAAACCTGCCGGGAACTGGCTGCCTACGGCGTGCCCACGGTGGTCAATCAGATCAGCATGGTGCTCCTGGTCTTCCTGCTGAACCGTCTGCTTCTGGAGGTGGAGGGCACGATGGCCGTAGCCGCCTATTCGGTTATCTCCACTGTGGGCAATATTTGCTATTGCTTCGGCTCCGGTACCGGCGCGGTGGCAATGATGCTGGCAGCCATTTTCTATGCGGACCGGGATAAAACCTCGATTCGGGAGCTGGTGCGGGTGATGACCCGCAGCGCCATTGTTTTGGACGTGGCAGTGACCGCGGTGGGCTTGCTGGCGGCTGTTCCCCTGATTACGCTGTTCCTGGGAGAAAATGTGGACGCAAAATCCATTGCGGTCTTTGGACTGCGTCTGTTTGTGCTGTCCATTCTTCCTTCATCCCTGAACTCCACCTATAAAAACTACTACCAGGGCGTCAACCGCCTGCGTCTGACGGAGTTAATTTCCGTGCTGCAAAACTTCATTTTCCCGGGCGCTTTTGCCTTTTTGCTCAGCCGATTCCTGGGTGTGAACGGCGTGTGGCTGGGCTTTGTCTGCGGCGAGACAGCGACGCTGATTGCTTTCTCCGCCCTGGTTTGGCGGCATCACGGAGGCTTCTCCCTTTCCGCCGATGCCTACAGCATGCTGGATGCGAGCTTTGGCGCTGCAGCGGATTGCTGCTTTGAGTGCTCTGTGCAGACGGTTTCGGAGGCAGCGGAGGTTTCGGCCCGACTCTGCGCATTCTGCCAAGAACGGGAGATTGACCGCAGAACTGCCATGCTGATCGGCCTCAGTGTGGAGGAAATGACTGTCAATATTATTGAACACGGTTTCACAAAGGATACCCAGGAACATAACGTGGATGTTCGCGTGGTTTTGGACGACGATGTCCGGGTCATTCGAATCCGGGATAACTGTATCGGCTTTGACCCTACAAAGTATCTGGAGCTGCACCAGTCTGACGACCCCACGGCTCACATTGGTCTGCGCATGGTTATGGGCATGGTGAAGGAAGCAAATTACGTCAATTCGCTTGGCTTGAACAACCTGAGTCTGATTATTTAGGAGCCCTGGGCATGATAGACTGGAAGCTGGACACGATTTCCAAAAAGCCAAAGCTGTACTGCGTCGCCATTCTGACCACGGCATTCCTGGCTCTTCTGGCGGTGCTGTTTGTCTTGGGCGGCCGGCGGCCGGCGCGGTTCAGCTGCATGCTGAAAGCTGGATATTTCTGCGGGGTTTGCGTCTTGCTGATCCGGGCCTTTTTGCTGCAAATCCGGTATAATCTCTACTCTTACAACACCATCCTTTACGTCGGCTTCGCCCTGTTCTCCCTGTCGCTGGCGGTGATGAATGCCCGGTTGTTTTTCCAGCTTCAGGGCATTCCCCAGGAGATGATTCTCCCAAATCTGCTGGGAGAGCTTTTGAACTCGGCAAAAAGCTATATGCTTTTAACGCTGCCGTTTCTTCTTGCCTTCTCCTTGGGGCTGATTGTCTCCAATTTCAGCCTGATCCGGCACGAGGGCTTCCGTCCGGTAAATCTGCTGGGGGTAGTTCTGGCCTTTCTGCTGCTGGGGGGCGCTGTTTTGATTTACGCGCTGGATTTCGCTGTGTCCGGCTCTGAGGACCAGGTTATGGTGCATGACCTTTTTACCAACTTTCTTGCGGCAATCTACCTCTATTTTGAGTGCATGATCCTCGGCGTGATTGCGGCGGATGTGCTGGCGGCCCGGTATGAGCCGAAAATGGATCAGGATTATATCGTTGTCCTGGGCTGCGCCATCCGGAAGGACGGAACGCCAACGCCTCTGCTCCGGGGCAGACTGGACCGGGCGCTGCGCTTTGCCCGGGCTCAGGAGGCGGAAACCGGGAAAGCACCGACCTTTATTCTCTCCGGCGGCCAGGGGGCGGATGAATGCGTTTCCGAGGCAGAGTGCATGCGCCGATATTTGGCGAGCCAGGGGATCCCGGCAGAGCGGATGATTTTGGAGGACAAATCCACCGATACGTCGGAAAACATGGCCTTTTCCAAGAGGCTGATTCTCGACCGGGTCCTTTCCAGCGGGGTGGAAGAGGCCCCCGAAGGCTATTGGCCCTCGCTGGAGTATCCGGAAGCGCGAATTGCGTTCTCAACCACCAACTACCACGTCTTCCGCTCCGGCCTCAAAGCTCGCCGGGTAAAGTTCCGGGCCCTTGGCATGGGCTGCAAATCCAAGTGGTACTTCTGGCCCAATGCCGCCGTTCGGGAGTTCGTGGGTCTGCTGACCCAGCACCGTGTAAAGCAGATTCTGATTCTGCTCGGACTGGTTGTGTTTTATACCGTTTTGACCATTCTCTATTATAAAGTGCCTTACTGACTCGCCTGGATCAAGGCGGCAGGACGGCGAGAGCCGAAGAAAGGGGAACTGTTATGAGCGAAAAACGATGGAAAAGCCTCTGTATTGTTCTGGCGGTGCTGGTGGTGCTGGCCGCGGGGACTGCTGCGTACTTTGCCATGGAGAACGCAAAGCTTCGAAGCGGCTATAAGCGATATAAGAATATCATCTCTCAGGACCAGGTGGAGCAAACCTTGTTCGGGCAGCCTATTTCCACACAGCGGGACGGCGAATACCGCATCGGGATTAAGACCGCCGTGGACGGGGATTATCACGCCGTACTGACAGTCTACCAGGCCCGGGACGGCAAGTACGCGGAGGTGTTTATCTGCGAGGCTTTGGTGGGGAAAAACGGCCCGGGCAAGCAATCTGAGGGAGACGTCAAAACGCCCTTGGGGACCTGGACCGTCGGCGGGGCCTACGGCATCAAGGCGGATCCCGGATCCAAGCTGCCCTTTATGCAGATCACAGACGATATGTACTGGTGCGCCACCGGTTCCAACGGCTTAAACTACAACACCCTGCTCTACAAGAGCGAGCATCCGGATTGGGATTATTCCGAGGATGAGCATCTGATCGACTATCCCATCCGCTATGCCTATCTGCTGGACCTGGGCTACAATGCAGCGGGGGCCCCCTACGCCGGAAACGCGATCTTTCTCCACTGCTGGAAGGAGCCGGATTACCCTACCGGCGGCTGCGTGGCCGTTTCGGAGGAGAGCATGGTCAGAATCCTCCAGACAGTAACCCCCGGTACCGCCGTTACGATTTATTGATGCGGCTGTTTTCCGAAGCTTTACCGTAACAGCAAGGACCACCGGCCTGCCATTCCAGCAGGCCGGTGGTCCTTGTGTTCACGTTTTTATACTATTCGCTGATAAAACGCTTCAAAAAGATTTGCAAGGCAGATTTGCGTCAGATGAGGCGGAGGACGCAGGCGGGCTTGACGCCCGGCAAGGACGACAACGAAGTATGGCACAAAGCTGACCGCAAAGAGACTGAATGGTTTTATCTGAGAATAGTATTATAATTCCGGTGAGACGGAAGCGCCCGGCAGGAGGGAGAAGTAACGCTGGCGGGTGCGCTGGTAGGCGGCGTCGAATACCTTGTCGCCGCCCTCGTGGAGTCGGTCGAAGTAGACGTGCTCGTGGTCGGCCAGCTCCGGGTGGACCCGGACGATGGTGGCGATTCCCACGTTGGAGCAAACGTCGCCGATCCGCTGGAACTCTATGAGCAGATCTGTGTAGGTGGAGTTGGAGAAGATGCTGCATTCACCGGTGCCCATGCGCTTCAGGTGATTTCGCTTCAGCACAGCGATCAGATCCTTCATCACCTGAACCAGAGGTTCGATCTGGCGGGCCGCAATCACGTCCCGTCGGCGGAAGGTCAGTTCCGATTCATCCAGCACGTGCCCCACCGCGCTTTCCAGCACGGCCAGCTCCGACAGGGCCACGGCGGACAGCGTGGTGTTGTTTCGATGCAGGGTGGCCGCGTGTTCGGCGATGTTTACGGCATGGTCGCCCAGACGTTCAAATTCCGAGGTGACTTTGAAATACTGGTCCATAATGGAAACGTGGTATTCATTTTGCAGGTGGGGCAGAAAGCGGACCAGGTAGTTGCTCACATTGTCGGTCATCCGGTCGATTTCATCCTCGTCGGCCAGAAGCTCCTTGTGGACGGCCTCGTCGTACCTTACCAGCAGGTTGAAGGAACGCTCAATGTTGGTCCGGGCCGCGGCAAAGACAGTTAAAAGCAGGTTATAGCAGCTTTGGAAGGCCAGAGCGGGCGTGTCGAAGAAGACCGGGTTCAGTGCGTCCACTGCGGACTTGAAGCGGCTTTCCTGCTCGGGCTGATCTGTGGTCGGAACCGGATTTTTGACAATTTTAAAGCTGAGCTTCTCAAAGACCCGTACCAGGGGCAGCAGCGCCGCCGCGGAGAGCAGATTAAAAACGGTGTTGACATTGGCGATGACGCCGGAGTTGGCGGTTTTGTCCCACAAGCTGTCCAGCAGACCAAGGCTGTGAACAATGGAGACGCCCGCCAAAACCAGCACAGACTTCCCCAGATTATAGAGGATATTCACAATGCCGACCCGTCGGGCGTCCGGCTTTGCGCCGATGGAGCATACAATTGCGGTTGTGACGCAGTCGCCCAGATAAACGCCCACGATAATGGCGTAGACAGACCGGAAGGCGAACATCCCCGTGGCGGAGAAGGCCTGCAGAATACCGATGGTGGCGGAGGAGCTTTGCAGGACGAAGGCCACGCCAGCACCGGCCAGATAGCCTAAGAAGGGGCTGTCTCCCAGGCTGGAAAACAGCTTTTCGGCGGAGCCGGATTGGACCAGGGTGTTGACCGCACCGGACATGTTCAGCAGGCCGGAGAACAGAATGCCGAAACCAATGGCGATATTGCCTACGGACCTGGCGTTCTTGAAGAAGCTCCCCATAATCAGCACGATGCCGATAATCAGCGCGATGGGTGCCAGAGTGGAGGGCTGGAGGAAACGCAAAAGGGAGGGACCGGAGGCGTCAATATCCAGCAGGCGGATGATCTGGCCGGTGATCGTAGTGCCCAGGTTTGCGCCGATGATGATGCCGAGGGACTGATGAATCGTCAAAATTCCGGCGCTGACCAGACCGGCGGTGATGACAATGGTGGCGGTGGAGGACTGGATCAGGGCGGTTACCAACACGCCCAGCAGGAAGGCCTTCACAGCATTGTCGGTAACCCGACTCATGACGACCTTCAAGGTACCGGAGGAGTTTTCCTTCAGGGAGTCTCCCATCAGGCGCATGCCATAGAGGAACATGGCAAGGCCGCCCAGCAGAGAGATAACGTTAAAGATGTCCATATTCCCAAGCCCTTCCTGTATTTATTCTACCTCATCGTGGATTATAGCATATTTTTTCGTGGAATGCTATAGAAAAAAGCAAAAAAAGAAACATCCTGTTATTCTTTGCTGAGCCGCGGTATTGACATTCCGCTTCAATATTTGTATAATGAACCAAGAAATCAAATATAATGCCGTAATGTACAATCCGAGAAGGAGGAACGCTTTATGAGTCTGCTTTCCAAGCTGCTGGGCGGCAAGAAGCCCACGCTCTCCGACGTTGTCGATCTGATCCAAGGGAAGGACGCGCAGCCTGACAAGCCTGCTCGGCCTGAGCCTGCCTCCGCACAGAACACCTGGTCCGCACCCGCCCAGAATCGTCAACCTGAACCGGTATATGAAGGTCCTTCCGGGGTTTCCTGGGGAGAGCGCATGCCCAATGAGCCCAACCAGTATAACTATTCCGGGAATTTCCGGGAGTATTTCGAGGACATCTTCCGCCATGAGTTTTCCGATTATCACGTGAACCGGCAGGAGAACCCCCTTGCCTGCGGCGTACACGCCTATACCTTCACCCAGGGAGCGGGCCCGCTTCTGGTGGTGGAGCTCCTTTCCAGGTCCAATGAGGTTTACAAGGTCCGCCGGGACTGCCAGAAGCAGGGAATCCCCTATCTGCGGTTTTACTACGACGTAGACGGCTGGTGGAACACCCGTTCCTATGTGACGGACCGCATTCGCAAAGCGCTGGGCTGCTGAACAGCTCTGCGGGCATACCGGCCCGCCCCAAACAAGTGAAAAACAGAAAGAGAACGCTCTGCGCCTGCGGCGGACCCGGCACGAGCCATCCTTGGCTTCGCAGGCAGCCGGCTTGTGTACGGTCTGGTACATCCCGGAATTTTCCGGGCTTTAACGCCTTCTCTTTCTGTTTTTTTTCGTAACGATTTCCGGCCCATGAATCGTAGGGGCGGACGCCCGCATCCGCCCTCGTTTCCGGGCGACAGAGTGGGCCGATGCAGGCATCGGCCCCTACTGGCTTGAATTGATTGGAGAGTAGTCTATGTCGCTGTTGGACGAGCTTTCCCGGGTCGAGACCTGGGAAGCTTTTTATCAATATAAGATCGGCCTGGTCCGGCCCAAGGATGAAACCAAAGCGCTGCGGGAATACATTGACCGCCGGGACTATCTGTCCGTTTGCGAGGCGGTCAGCAGGGGAGAGACCTTTCCGCTGCCCCGGCGGGCCGTGATCTCTAAGCTCCATTCAGAGAAGAAACGGATCGTCTATATCTATCCGGAGCCGGAAAACACCCTGCTCAAGCTGCTGACCTGGCTGCTGCTGCGCCGCTATGACGGTCTGTTTTCCCCTGGCCTCTACTCATTCCGCCCGGGCCGGACCGCAAAGGATGCCATTCGGTCCCTGCTTGCTGTGCCGGGCCTGCGAACCATGTATGCCTATAAGGCCGACATCAGCAACTATTTTAACTCCATCGACGTGGACCGCTTTCTGCCGGAGCTGGAGCGGACGCTCTCGGAGGATCCTGCGCTGTATGCGTTCCTGTCTGCTCTGCTGCGGGAGCCCCGGGTGCTGGAAAACGGCAGGGAGCTTCGGGAGCAGAAGGGAATCATGGCGGGAACGCCTCTGTCCGCCTTCTATGCCAACCTCTATCTTCAAAACCTGGATCGGGAGTTTTCTTGCCTGGGCATTCCCTACGCCCGCTATTCCGACGATATCATTCTCTTTGCTCCCACCCAGGCAGAGACAGAGGCCCACTCGGCCCGACTGAGGAGTATCCTGGGCGCGCGCGGGCTGCTGCTGAATCCGGCGAAGGAGACTTTTTACACCCCGGAAACCGGATGGACGTTTCTTGGCTTCTGCTGCAAAAACGGAGAGATCGACATCGCTCCCGCAACCCTGGATAAGCTGAAAGCCAAGATGCGCCGAAAAACCCGGGCTCTGTCACGCTGGCGGGACCGGACCGGTCACACGGGACAGCAGGCGGCTTCCGCCTTTATCCGTATCTTTAACCGGAAGCTGCTGGAGACGCCCACCGGCAGTGAGCTGAGCTGGAGCAGTTGGTTTTTCTCTGTGATTACCACCACGGAGTCCCTGCACGCGATTGACTGTTACGCCCAGGACTGCCTTCGCGTCCTGATCAGCGGGAAGCGGACCAAGGCTCGCTTTAACGTCCGCTATGAGGACTTGAAAGCTCTGGGCTACCGCAGTCTGGTTCACGCCTATTACGCCCACCTGGAGGGAAAAACTGAATAGTTCAAACGGGACTGTCTCGCAGAGAGACAGTCCCGTTTTGCGTCAAAGATTTTACAGCGCCCGGACGACCTTTTCGTAAACGTCCCGGGAGAGGTTCAGCGTGTCGTTGAGCAGCTCCTCGCCCTTGGTGCGGTAAGCAGCGGCGGCTGCCTCATCCTTGAGGCTGCCCAGGTTGATCAGTACGTTCAGCCAGGCCCCTTGAACGGCAGTGCCCAGCATCAGGGCGGCCACGCCCAGATCGCTGAGGGCATTGGCATTTGTCTTTCCGAGCAGCTCCTGGGTCAGCTTCATGGCGTCGAAGGACAGTTCCATCATGTGCAGGGGAGACTCGATGCACAGGGCAAGCGCTTTCTGCATGGCAGCGGAACGGGCGGCTTTTTCCTCCGGCGTTGCCCTGGGCATGCCCAGGGCAGCCGAGAAGTCGTTGAAAACAGCGGTATCCCGCTCCATGGCCTCCAGTAAGGCTTCCTTCAGAGCAGAGGCCTTGTCGAAGCCGGCCTGGGCCAGCTCCTGATATTCTTCATACTTTTTCCGGCCCAGGGTCAGAGCGCTGACCATGGCGGAGAGGGCGGCGCCCAAAGAACCGGCCAGAGCCGCGGCGGAACCTCCGCCAGGGGCGGGGGCGTCAGAGCCCAGCAGATTCGCAAAGGAATGAACAGTCAGTTCGGAAAGCTCCATAGTGTCCTCCTGATTACATGTCCAGCAGGCTGTATTCCATGACCTGCTCCCGGCAGTTGAAGTTCTCCAGCTTCAGGTAGTACTCGGCGCAGTCGATCAGCGCCTTGGCGGGGGTGATGCCCACCAGCTCGGAGCCAATGATGCGAACGCCGTAGCGATCGGCCAGGGCCCGGATCATTTCGTAGGCATAGAACAGGGGAGTGCCCTCATAGTTCACCATGTTCATGGAGACCTGAGCAATATTCCGATCCTCCAGCATAATGCCCAGGGCCTTGCAGTACTGGAAGCCGCCGGAGGAGCCGCGAATGGCCTTGGCTATGGCCTTGGCAATCTCCAGGTTGTCGGTGTCCAGATTGACGTTAAAAGCAATCAGAGGCATTCTCGCGCCGATGGCGGTGATGCCGGCGGTGGGGTGAATCTTCCGCTCGCCGTAGTCGGGCGCCCAGTCAGGCTCCAGCAGCTTCTCGGGCATGCCCTCAAACTGACCCTTCCGGCACTTGGCCAGGTTTCGGCGCTCGGGGCGGGTGGCGGAATCCTCGTAGAGGAAGGAGGGAACCTGCAGCTCGTCCCAGATCCGCTGGGCGACCCGCTTGGACAGCTCAATGCACTCCTCCAGGGTCACGTCCATGGTGGGAACGAAGGGAATCACGTCGGTGGCGCCCATGCGGGGATGCTGGCCCTGATGCTTGGTCATGTCGATGGTCTCGGTGGCCTTCTTGGTGAGTTGGAAAGCCACTTCCTCGATGCCGGCGGGAGAGCCCACCAGAGTGAAGACGCAGCGGTTGTGGCTGCCGTCGGTTTGAACGTTCAGCAGGGTGCAGCCGGGGACAGAGTTGGCCACGTCCACCAGACCCTGGAAAACAACAGGATCAACTTCCTTGCTGACGCTGAAATTGGGGATGCATTCAATAATCTTAGCCATGGCAGATAACTCCTTTTTTGATGACGGTGTGGGCCAGATTGCTGCCCAGTCGATAACACAGATAGTTGAGATCCGGGGCGTCCCAGATCACCAGGTCCGCCTGTTTGGCCCGGTCGATGGAGCCCACCTGGTCTGCCATGGCGATGGCAGCGGCGGCATTCAAGGTCACGCCGGTGAGAACCTCTTCCGGGGTCAGGCGGTATTTCAGGCAGGCGATGTTCATCACCAGCTGCAAATTGAGACAGGGGCAGGAGCCGGGATTGAAGTCCGAGGCCAGGGCCACGGGCACGCCCTTTTCGATCATGCGCCGGGCGGGAGCGTAGGTGGAATTGAGATAGAAGCTGGTGGCGGGGAGCAGGCAGGCGATGGTGCCGCCACGGGCCATGCTGTCAATGCCGTCCTCGGGGCAGACAATCAAATGCTCGGCGGAGATGGCCCCGATTTCCCCGGCAAGCCGGGAGCCGCCGATGGGATCAATCTCGTCGGCGTGAATCTTGGGAATCAGGCCGTTTTCCTTGCCGCATTCCAGAATCCGCCGGGATTCCTCCGCGGTAAAGACGCCGGTTTCACAGAACACGTCGCAGAAGCGCGCCAGCTTTTGCTTTGCTGCGGCGGGAATCATTTCCTCGCACAGCAACTTCAAATAGCCCTCCCGGTTTTCCTTGAATTCCGGGGGCAGGGCGTGGGCGCCCATGAAGGTGGCGGCCAGGTCCATGGGATGCTCCCTGTTCAGCTGTTGGATGACTCTGAGCTGCTTGAGCTCCTCGTCCAAGCACAGGCCGTAGCCGCTCTTGGCCTCGCAGGTGGTGGTGCCGAAGCGCAGCATTTCATCCAGGGCGGCGGAGGCCTTGGCAGACAGCTCCTTCTCCGTGGCGGCGTGGGTGGATTTCACCGTGGAGAGAATGCCGCCGCCCGCAGCCAGAATGTCCAGATAGGGCACGTTCCGAATCTTCATGGCCAGCTCATTCTGCCGCCAGCCCCCGAAGATCAGATGGGTGTGGGCGTCCACCAGACCGGGAGTGACCAGCCGCCCGCCGGCGTCCAGCTTTTCCCCCATGGTGATGGGGGGCGTGCCGGTGCCGTAGGAAATGATCTCCCCGTTTTCTGTGTAGATCCAGGCGTTTTCCAGCACCCGGAGTTTGCCCTGATCCGCGCCCCGTCTGGCTTCCGTGCCCTCCGGGGTTGCCAGCATGCCGACATTGTGAATCAGCAGGGAGCTCATTTCAGAACCTCCATGGCCGCGTTGATGACCGCGTCGTCCGCCAGATAGGGCAGGGTAATGTGGTCCTTCCCGGCGTACATGCCGTTGTATTCCGCGGCGGTGGTCAGGGCGTTCTCGTTCCGGGCCCAGGCACGGCGGGCCACGCCCACCATGGTGTCCCAGGGCATGGACATCCGAAGAATGGTGTCCACCCGCTCAGAGCCGTCCAGAACCATGCCGAAGCCGCCGTTGATTGCCCGGCCGATGCCGGTACCGCCGCCGTTGTGGAGGGCGATATAGCTCATGCCGCGAGCCGCGTTGCCGGCGTAGCACTGGGTGGCCATTTCGGCCATGATGTTGGAGCCGTCCTTGATGTTGGAGGTCTCCCGGAAGGGGGCGTCGGTGCCGCCGGTGTCGTGGTGGTCACGGCCCAGGATCACGGGGCCGATCTCGCCGTTGCGGACCATCTCGTTGAACTTCAGGGCGATGTTCATGCGGCCCATGGCGTCCTGATACAGGATGCGGCACTGGGTGCCAACCACCAGCTTGTTGGCCTTGGCGTCGCGGACCCAGACATAGTTGTCGTGGTCCTGATAGCGGCGGTTGTGGGTGCGGATGTACTCGGCGGCGGCAGCGTCGGTCTTGTCCAGGTCCTCCGGATTCCGGCTCAGGCAGCACCAGCGGAAGGGACCATAGCCGTAGTCAAACAGGCACGGACCCAGGATGTCCTCCACGTAGGAGGGGAAGATGAAGCCGTCCAGGTCGTTCTCACCGTTCTTGCAGATGCTCTTGACACCGGTATCATACACGGCCTTCAGGAAGCTGTTGCCGTAGTCGAAGAAATAGGTGCCCCGCTCGTGGAACTTGCAGATCATCTCATAGTGGTGCTGCAGGGTCTTGTCCACCAACTTGCGGAAAGTCTCGGGATCCTTGTCCAGCATCTCGGTGCGCTGGGCAAAGGTCAGGCCCTGGGGACAGTAGCCGCCGTCATAGGGCACGTGGCAGGAGGTCTGGTCGCTCATGAGATCCACATGGACGTTGTGGTCGTACAGATACTCCAGCAGGTCCACGATGTTGCCGTGATAGGCCACGGCGCACGCCTTGCCGGACTGCTGATGCTCCCGGGCGATGGCAACAGCCTCTTCCAAACTGTCGGTGCGGTGGCTGACCCAGCCCTGGGTATAGCGGGTGTCGATGCGGGAGTCGTCCACCTCGGCGATGATGGAGGCGGCGCCGGCGATCTCGGCAGCCTTGCCCTGCGCGCCGCTCATGCCGCCAAGACCGGCGGAGATGAACAGCTTGCCGGCGAGGTTCTTGTCGTTGGGGATGCCGAGCTTCAGACGGCCGGCGTTCAGCAGCGTGTTGAACGTGCCGTGGACGATGCCCTGCGGCCCGATGTACATCCAGCCGCCGGCGGTCATCTGACCGTAGTTAGCAACGCCGAGCGCGGCGGCGCGGTTGAAGTTCTCCTGGTCGTCAAACGTGCCGACCATCAGGCCGTTGGAGATGATGACGCGGGGGGCCAGCTTATGGGAGTGGAACAGGCCCAGGGGATGGCCGGACATGACCACCAGGGTCTGTTCGTCGGTGAGCTCTTCCAGATATTTCTTGATCAGACGGTACTGCAT
>JAEEKA010000097.1 GCA_016282135.1 Oscillospiraceae bacterium | reverse complement strand
GACGTCTCCCCGAAGATGATGGTCTCCGTGGCCACCGCCTTCATCCCCTTCCTGCAGAACGACGACGCCAACCGTGCCCTGATGGGCGCCAACATGCAGCGTCAGGCCGTTCCGCTGATGGTCACCGAGGCGCCCATCGTCGCCACCGGCGTGGAGCATAAGTGCGCCGTAGACTCCGAGGTCTGCGTGAAGGCCGCGGGCGCCGGCGAGGTCACCAAGGTCTCCGCCGACTGGATCACCGTCCGCTACGACGACGGCTCCGTCATCGACCACAGGCTCACCAAGTTCGCCCGCTCCAACCAGGGCACCTGCGTCAACCAGCGGCCCATCGTCTCCGTGGGCGAACGGGTGGAAGAAGGCCAGGTCATTGCCGACGGTCCCGCCTGCTCCCAGGGCGAAATCTCCCTGGGCAAGAACGTGCTCATCGGCTTCATGACCTGGGAAGGCTACAACTACGAGGACGCCATTCTGCTGAACGAGCGTCTGGTCCGGGAGGACGTCTTCACCTCCATCCACATTGAGGAGTACGAGACCGAGGCCCGGGATACCAAGCTGGGGCCCGAGGAAATCACCCGGGACATCCCCAACGTGGGCGAGGATACCCTGAAGGATCTGGACGAAGAGGGCGTCATCCGCGTGGGCGCTGAGGTCACCTCCGGCGACTACCTGGTGGGCAAGGTCACCCCCAAGGGCGAGACCGAGCTCACCGCCGAGGAGCGTCTGCTCCGGGCCATCTTCGGCGAGAAGGCCCGGGAGGTCCGCGACTCCTCCCTGAAGGTTCCCCACGGCGAGAGCGGCATCATTGTGGACGTCAAGAAGTTCACCCGTGCCAACGGCGACGAGATGGCCCCCGGCGTCAACAAGGTGGTTCGCGTCTACATCGCCCAGAAGCGTAAGATCTCCGTGGGCGACAAGATGGCCGGCCGCCACGGCAACAAGGGCGTCGTTTCCCGGGTCCTGCCCGAGGAGGATATGCCCTTCCTGCCCGACGGCACTCCCTTGGACATCGTGCTGAACCCCCTGGGCGTCCCCTCCCGTATGAACATCGGTCAGGTGCTGGACGTCCACCTGGGCTACGCCGCCAAGACCCTGGGCTGGAAGGTCTCCACCCCCATCTTCGACGGCGCCAACGAGAAGGACATCCGGGACACCCTGAAGCTGGCAGGGCTCCGGGAGGACGGAAAGTCCATCCTCTACGACGGCCGTACCGGCGAGCAATTCGACAATCTGGTTACCGTGGGCTGGGTTTACTTCCTCAAGCTCCACCACCTGGTTGACGACAAGATTCACGCCCGTTCCACCGGCCCCTACTCTCTGGTTACCCAGCAGCCTCTGGGCGGCAAGGCCCAGTTCGGCGGCCAGCGCTTCGGCGAAATGGAAGTCTGGGCCCTGGAGGCCTACGGCGCTGCCTACACCCTGCAGGAGATCCTGACGGTGAAGTCCGACGACGTCACCGGCCGTGTGAAGACCTACGAGGCCATCGTAAAGGGCCACAACGTACCCACCCCGGGCGTACCCGAGTCCTTCAAGGTTCTGGTCAAGGAGCTCCAGTCCCTGTGTCTGGATATCAAGGTTCTGGACGAGCGGGGCGACGAGATCGAGCTCAAGGACGAGGACGAGGATGATGTGGTCTACACCGCCGAGGGCGGCGACGACTACGCCCACGAGGAAGAATTTGTCACCGACGCCGACGAGGTGTTGGAATCCGGATACAACTACGACGAGGAACAGGATGAAGATACCTTCTCCACCGTCCTCCAGGAGGTCGTCGCGGAGGCGGAAGCCGCCGCGGACGGCGAAGACGACTACGAATAAGGAAGGAGGGACAACACAATGCCTAACGCAACCTTTGATTCCATCAAGATCGGTATTGCCTCCCCTGAAATGATCCGCGAATGGTCCTACGGCGAAGTGCTCAAGCCGGAGACCATCAACTACCGCACCCTGAAGCCCGAACGGGAGGGCCTGTTCTGCGAAAAGATCTTCGGGCCCACCAAGGACTGGGAGTGCCACTGCGGCAAGTATAAGAAGATCCGCTACAAGGGCAAGATCTGCGACCGCTGCGGCGTTGAGGTCACCAAGGCCAAGGTCCGCCGGGAACGCATGGGTCACATCGAGCTGGCCGCTCCCTGCTCCCATATCTGGTACTTCAAGGGAATCCCCTCCCGGATGGGCCTGTTGCTGGACATCAGCCCCCGTATCCTGGAAAAGGTCCTCTACTTTGCCAACTACATCGTGGTGGACCCCGGCGACGCCCCCCTGATCCAGAACCAGATCCTCTCCGAGAAGGAGTACCGGGATCTGCGGGAGAAGTATGAAGACGACTTTGACGCCCGGATGGGTGCGGAAGCCGTCCAGGCCATGCTGAAGAAGATCGACCTGGAGGAGCTCTCCGAGAGCCTTCGGGCTGAGTTGAAGAATGCCTCCGGCCAGAAGAAGCTGCGCATCATCAAGCGTCTGGAGGTCGTGGACTCCTTCCGGCTCTCCGGCAACGATCCCGCCTGGATGGTCATGGACGTACTGCCCGTGATCCCCCCCGAGCTGCGGCCCATGGTTCAACTGGACGGCGGCCGCTTCGCCACCTCCGACCTGAACGACCTGTATCGCCGGGTCATCAACCGCAACAACCGTCTGAAAAAGCTGGTCTCCATGGACGCCCCCGACATCATCGTGCGCAACGAGAAGCGGATGCTCCAGGAGGCGGTGGACGCCCTGATTGACAACGGCCGCCGGGGCCGCGCCGTCACCGGCGCCAACAACCGGGCGCTGAAGTCCCTGTCCGACATGCTCAAGGGCAAGCAGGGCCGCTTCCGTCAGAACCTGCTGGGCAAGCGCGTGGACTACTCCGGCCGTTCCGTTATCGTGGTCGGCCCCGAGCTGAAGCTCTATCAGTGCGGCCTGCCCAAGGAAATGGCCAT
>JAEEKA010000096.1 GCA_016282135.1 Oscillospiraceae bacterium | reverse complement strand
GGGCAATTATTTCAGCCCCCAGCGGACCTGCATGCGCAGCGAGGTTCTGCAGTTCCTGTACGCCGCCATGGGCAAGCCGGAAATCAGCATCGTCAACCCCTACAGCGACGTGAAGCCCAAGCACTGGTACTACGAGGGGGCTATCTGGGCCTATGAAAAGGGGCTGGAAAAGGGCGAGGACGGCAAGTTCCAAGCCAAGACGCCCTGCACCCGCGGCTACGTGGTGACCTACCTCTACCGCTACTTCACCGGCAACGAGCTGGCGGAGTGATTCGTGACCAGGCGTCAGTGACCAGTGATCAGTCCCCAGTCACCAGTCCCCAGTGACTGGTCACTGGGGAACAAAGAAACAGAAAAACGGCAGAGTTTCTCTGCCGTTTTTCTGTACATATACATAATGGGAATCATGATGGACAAAGCGCAAGTGCTTATCACAAAAACGCCTTCAGCTTTTCATTCAGCTTCCCGTACACTATATCCATCACCGGCTCGTCGGCGGTTTCCAGCACCTCGTCGATGGGCACCCATTTGACCCCGGTGTTTTCCCCGGCTCTGGCCCGCAGGGGGGCGGCCTCGTCGGCCTGCCAGAGATAGCAGCAGTCCAGGTGCAGGTGGGAGGCCACATAGGCTCCCCGCTTGACGTGGTGATCCACGGTGAGGCACTGGATGGAAAAGATCCCGTCATACAGTTGGCGAAGCGCTGTCAGCCCGGTCTCCTCCATGGCCTCCCGCAGGGCCACGGCCCGCAGATCGGCCTCCCTGTCCGCGTGGCCCCCGGTCCAGGCCCAGTGCCGGTATATATTGTGGTGGACCATCAGAATTTTGTCCCGGGCGGCGTTGGTGATCCAGTTGGAGGCCGTGAAATGGCACACCGGGTTTTCCCGGGAAAGAACGTCGGAAAAGTGGTCCAGGGCATAGAGCATCAATTCCCGGTCCCGGGCCTCGGCCTCGTTGTACGGGCGGTAGCATTTTATTGTTGTTCGCAGATCCATGACGACCCTTTCTGAGGAAATCAAGAATAGTGAATAGGGAAGAGTGAAGAGTTGAGGTGTCGCTTCGCGACGTTTAAATTCATTTATCAATTCGCAGAATTGATAAATACCATAACTATTCCCTATTCACTTTTTTGCGCTTCTCCTATTTCCCTCCGCGTAATTGTATGATCTGGTCCCGCAGCACGGCGGCGAATTCGAATTCCATCATCTGGGCGGCCTTGCGCATCTGCTTCTCCAGCCGGGCGATCTCGCGGTCGCGCTCCTCCTTCGTCAGCTTCAGCCCGCCCTTGCCCAGGGCGTCGGTATCCTGCCGGGTGATCTCAATAAGCTCCCGCACGTCCTTGCGGATGGTCTTGGGCACGATGCCGTTGGCCCGGTTGTAGGCGTCCTGAATCCCCCGGCGGCGGTTGGTCTCCCGGATGGCGTAGTCCATGGCGGGGGTGACGCCGTCGGCGTACATGATGACCCGGCCGTCGGCGTTTCGGGCGGCCCGGCCGATGGTCTGAATCAGGCTGGTGGGGGAGCGGAGGAAGCCCTCCTTGTCCGCGTCCAGAATGGCAACGAGGCTGACCTCCGGCAGGTCCAGGCCCTCCCGCAGGAGATTGATGCCCACCAGCACGTCGAACTTCGCCATCCGCAGGTCCCGGATGATCTCCATTCGCTCCATGGCCCCGATGTCCGAGTGCATATAGCGGACCCGGATGCCGTTCTTTTGCAGGAAGCTGGTCAGGTCCTCGGCCATGCGCTTGGTCAGCGTCGTAACCAGCACCCGCTCCTCGCGGGCCGTAACTTTGGCGATTTCCTCCATCAGGTCGTCCACCTGGCCCTCGATGGGCCGAACCTCCACCTGGGGGTCCAGCAGGCCCGTGGGCCGGATTACCTGCTCCACGATCTGCCCCGCCCGCTCGGTCTCAAAGGGGGCCGGGGTGGCGGAGACGTAGACCACCTGGTTGATCTTGCTCTGGAACTCCGGGAAGGTCAGGGGCCGGTTGTCGAAGGCGGAGGGCAGGCGGAAGCCGTATTCCACCAGGCTTTCTTTCCGGGAGCGGTCGCCGTTGTACATGGCCCGCACCTGGGGCAGGGTCACGTGGCTTTCGTCCACGAAGAGCAGGAAGTCCTCGGGGAAATAGTCCATGAGGGTCATGGGCGGCGTGCCGGGGGCCCGGCCCGAGATGACCCGGGAATAGTTCTCGATGCCGGTGCAGAAGCCGATCTCCTGGAGCATTTCCATGTCGTATTCCGTCCGCTGACGGATCCGCTGGGCCTCCAAAAGCCGATCGTTTTCCTTGAAATATGCCTCCCGCTCCTCCATTTCCTCCCGGATGGCCACCAGAGCCCGATCCATCTTCTCCTTGGTGGTGACGTAGTGGGAGGCGGGGTAGATGGCCACGTGGGAGACCACCCGCTCCGGGATGCCGGTTATGGCGTTGATCTCCGAAATCCGGTCCACCTCGTCCCCAAAGAACTCCACCCGAATGGCCCGGCCCGCCCAGTAGGCGGGGTAGATCTCCACCGTGTCCCCCCGGACCCGGAAATGGTTTCGGGAGAAATCTACGTCGTTGCGCTCGTAGCGGATGGAGATGAGCTTCTTCATCAGCTCCTCCTGGGGGTATTCCATCCCCGTCCGCAGGGAGATCACCATGTTCTTGTAGTCGATGGGGTCGCCCAGTCCGTAGATGCAGCTTACGGAGGCCACCACAATCACGTCCCGCCGCTCAAAGAGGGAGGAGGTGGCGCTGTGCCGCAGCCGCTCGATCTCGTCGTTGATGGAGGAGTCCTTCTCAATGTAGGTATCCGTGTGGGCGATGTAAGCCTCGGGCTGGTAGTAGTCGTAGTAAGAGATAAAGTATTCCACCGCGTTTTCCGGGAAGAACTCCCGGAACTCGGAGCAGAGCTGGGCGGCCAGGGTCTTGTTGTGGGCCAGAACCAGAGTGGGCCGGTTCAGATTGGCAATCACGTTTGCCATGGTGAAGGTCTTGCCGGAGCCGGTGACGCCCAGCAAAACCTGCTCGTCCAGCCCCATTTTGAGCCCCTCGGTCAGAGCGGCAATGGCCTCCGGCTGGTCGCCGGTGGGCCGGAAGGGCGCGTGCAGCTTGAAATCCATGGGGAAGACCTCCCTGCGAGTATGTAGCGCCGGCGATCTGCCGGCAATAGGCAATAGGCAACAGGGGACGGGGCGCTTTGAATTGACAATTGAGAGTTGAGAATTGAGAATTGTCGGTGTTTTGCAGATTGACATCTGCAAAACGGGAATAAAAATGCTGTCTGCAAAATCGATAACAGGTTTCGGGCTCAGCGTCCGTAGGGCGGCCACCTGTGCCCTTCATGGGTAGACCTCTGGCCGCTGCGGTTTCGGGTTCAGCGCCCGTAGGGACAAACAATAGAACCTTGCTCCCGGATTCTTAATCCCTGGTGACTGGTGACTGGTCACTATGCTAATAATCCGCATCTTGCCAATTGTGCCTTTCTCAATTATACCCAATCTGCTTTCCTCCTGCAACAATTATTTTCCCCCGCACCTTCTCCGACAGCTTTTTCCCCGCCGCCCTGTTAAGATGGAATCACAACGTGCGGGGATGATGCGAATGAACGGGATCAAACAACGGGAACAGACGGGTCTGGGGCGGGTCGCCGCTTGGAAAACCAATCTTATGTCAACCAAAACCGGGCGTCTGGCCCGGGAGGGGCTGCTGTATCTGGCAGCCGCTTTTCTGCTCTCCGGGCTGGGCTTGTCCGGCGGCCCCCTGCCTCTGGCGGCTTGCCTTCCGCTCTGCGTGGGAGAAAGCCCGTGGGAGGAACGGAGAACGTCGGTGTCCTTTTGGCTGTTCGGCACTGCCGCCCTGCTGGGTGCCTGCGGCGGCTACGCCCTGCTCTGGGGCTGGGCCCTTGCCATGGAGCCCCTGGCCCTGAGCCTGAGCTGCTTTGTGGGGGCTGCCCTCTTTCGCGGGACGCCTGTGTCCCGTCCGGCCCTAAGCGCGGGGCTCTGCGCGGCGGTGGGGGGACTGTTTCTTCTGGACACCGGCCTGGGACTTCTGCCCCTGTGGAAGCTGGCGGCGGGAACAGCCGCCGCTGCCCTGCTTCCGGCAGCCTGGGAGCGGAGCTCGTCCGTGGAGCGGCGGAGAAACCGGGAGACCCGGCCCGTCCGGCTTCCGGAGCTGACGCCCCAAAAGCGGATCGAAGCTGCCCTGCAGCTCATGCACGGGGTCCTGAGCCGGGAGGACCCCATCGTCCAGCCCATCCGGCTGGCGGAGATCTATGACGAGGCTGCGGAGCGGGTCTGCCGCTGCTGCGTGCGGCATGGGCTTTGCTGGGAGCAGAACGCCGAGGACACCTACCGGGACCTCTGCGCCGCGGGGGAGGCCATCCTGGGCCGGGGCGAGGCCCAGCGGGAGGACTTCCCCGAGCGCTTCACCGAGCGCTGCTGCCACAGTGCGGGCTTCCTCACCGCGGTGAATCAGGCCCTGGAAGGGCTTCTGGCCCGCCGCCGGGAGGAGCATCGCCGGGAGGAGGGCCGCCGGGTGGCGGCGGGGCAGTACCTGGCCCTGGAGCGGCTGCTGCGCGCCCTGACCCGGCCTCTGCCGGAGCAGGCCCCGGTCTATGCCCCGGAGCTGGCGGTGGGCAGCGCCGGCCGGGCAGGGAGCCAGATCTCCGGGGACCGGGGCTCCGCCTTCCGGGACCGGCTGGGAAACTACTGCGTCCTGCTCTGCGACGGCATGGGCACCGGTCTGGAGGCCCGGGTGGAGAGCGACCGGGCGGCCCGGCTGCTGACGGCCTTTCTGGAATCCGGGATGGAGCCGGACGCGGCCCTTGGCCTGCTGAACGGCTTCTACGTGCTGCAAAAGCAATCCGCCTTTGCCACCCTGGACCTGCTGCGGCTGGACCTGCGCAGCGGCGCCGCCGCGCTGTATAAATGGGGGGCGGCCCCCAGCTATCTGTGGCGGGCGGGGACGGTAGAAGAAATCGGGACAGCCGCGCCGCCGCCGGGGCTGACGGCAGTGAGCCGGGCGCCCGGACAGTACGAGCTGTCCCTGAGGGAAGGAGAGACCCTGGTGCTGGTCACCGACGGGGCCTATGGAGAGGAGACGGCCCGCCGACTGACAGAATTCAGCCAGGGCAGCGTCCGGGATCTGGCCGCTTGCCTGATCGCCCAGGATCAGACGGACGCAGACGACGACCGAACGGCGGTGGTGGTAAGGCTGAGAGAATTGAGAGGTGAGAATTGAGAGGTGAGAATTTGTGGTGTTTTCAAATTGCCATTTGAAAACATGAAAAACCACAGCCAAGCCCCGCAGCCGTAGGGGCGGCCCTTATCCGGCAGGATGAGTTGTCCGCCGTTGCCGCCGTAGGGACAAGCATTGCTCGTCCGCTGCTTCTCGTTTGCGACGCATTTCCCGAACCGCGTGGGTAACATAACATATTGCGTTAACATAATCCATCGAATCCCGTCGAAAAACCCGGGGGAATTACGGAAAAAACCGTATTTCCCCCGGATTTTTTGCGGAAAACGCTCAATTCTCAATTCTCAATTCACAGGCTTTCCCCCACCAGGGACTTGGTGGCGTAGGCGTTCAGCGTCATGTCGGCGCTGTTCCCCGCCAGGAATTCGTAGTAGCCCTGGGCGCCGATCATGGCGGCGTTGTCCCCGCAGTAGCGGAGCTCCGGCAGGCAGAGCCGGACGCCCAGCCGCCGGGCCAGCTCCGACACCTGGGTCCGGATCCGGGAGTTGGCGGCCACGCCCCCGGCCACAGCCAGAGTCTTCCGGCCGGTCTGCTCCAGGGCCAGCTCCGTCCGGCTCACCAGGGCGCTGCTCACCGCCTCGGACACCGCGGCGCAGAGGGAGGGCAGGTCAATGACCTCCTCCAAAGCCGCAGCCTTCCTCTGGAGAGGAAGGTGGCCAGCAGGGCCGGATGAGGTGGCCTCCCGTCCAGCGCACGCGCTTTCCAGCTTTTGCTGGGTGTTGTGGATCAGGTTGATGGCCGCGGTTTTGAGTCCGGAAAAGCTCAGGTCCAGCGGGTTCCCATCCACCTTGGCCCGGGGCAGGGGATATTTGGCCGGGTCTCCGGTCTGGCTCATCCGGTCCAGAGCCGCGCCCCCGGGGTAGGGCATGCCCAGCACCCGGGCAATCTTGTCGAAGCATTCTCCCGCGGCGTCGTCCCGGGTGCCGCCGAGAATGGTCATTTTCGTGTAGTCGGTCACGTCCACCAGCATGGTGTGGCCCCCGGAGACCACCAGACAGAGGAAGGGGGGCTCCAGGTCGGGATGAGTCAGGTAATTTGCGGCAATGTGGCCCCGGATGTGGTGGACGGGAACCAGGGGCTTGCCCAGGGCGAAGGCCGCTGCCTTGGCGAAGTTGACCCCCACCAGCACGGCCCCGATGAGGCCCGGGGCGTAGGTCACCGCCACGGCGTCGATGTCCGCCCGGCTGATCCCGGCCACAGCAAGAGCCTGATCCGCCAGGGGATAGATGGCCTCGATGTGCTTCCGGGAGGCGATTTCCGGCACCACGCCGCCGTAGAGCTTGTGGATGTCCACCTGGGAGGAAATGCAGTCGGACAGGACCACCCGCCCGTCCCGCACCACCGCCACAGCGGTTTCGTCACAGGAGGATTCGATTGCAAGAATGTTCATGTTTTCACCTTCGTAGGGCGGCCAGCTGTGCCCTTCATGGGTAGCGGTCTGGCCGCCGGTTCAGAGTTCGGGGTTCAGAGTCCGTAGGGACGGGTTCCCCGTCCCGTTGGAATTGAGAGTTGAGAATTGAGAATTGTCGGTGTTTTGCAGATTGACATCTGCAAAACGGGAATATATTTGCCGTCTGCAAAATCGATAACAGGTTCCAGGTTCAGAGTCCGCAGGGGCGTCCAGAACCTCCCCTGCTTGCAGGGGAGGGGGACCGGCCTCAAGGCAGGTGGAGGGGTGCTGCCGGTTTCCACAGGGAACAACCGTCCGACAGGGCGATCCAGCGAGGGGTGACGGCGATGCAGGGCCGGCAGATTGCCGGCGCTACAGACGGGCGCGAACGGTGCGGGCCGGCAGATTGCCGGCGCTACAGGCAGGCACAGGCGCTGCCGCCTACAGTTTTTCAATGTTTTCAAATGGAAATTTGAAAACACCGCAAATTGTCAACTGTCAAATGTCAATTCTTTCTGCAGGATGAGTGCGTCTTCCCGGGGCTTTTCGTAGTAGCCCTTGCGTAGGCCCACCCGGGCATAGCCCAGCTTTTCATAGAGCCGGATGGCCGGCTCGTTGGAGGAGCGGACCTCCAGGGTAATCTTCTCCACGCCCCTGGGGGCCAGCCGCGCTTCCAATTCCAGCATCAGCGCCTCCGCAATGCCCCGGCGGCGGGCGGCGGGGCTCACGCACACATTCAGGATGTCTGTGTCCTCGAAGCAGCTCTGGGAGCCCACGTAGCCCAGGACCGCTCCGGCCCCGTCCTCCGCCGCCAGCCAGAGGGCCAGGGGATTGTCCAGCTCGGCCCGGATGGAGGCCTCGTCCCAGGGCGCGGAGAAGGCGGCCGCCTCCAGGGCGGCAATTTCAGCCACATGCCGTTGCTGCATGGGCATTATCTGCATGGGTGCGATCACACGAACCAACCTCCGTTTTGGAATTGAGAATTGAGGGTTGAGAATTGAGAATTGTCGGTGTTTTGCAGATTGCAATCTGCAAAACGCGAAAGAATAAGGCAATTCTTCATTCTCACTTCTCCATTCTCAATTCCTACTTCGCCTCGTACCAGCTTCGCCCGGTTTTGGCCTCGGCGGTGAGGGGCACGGCCAGCTTTGCGGCCCCCTCCATTTCCCTGGTGACCAGGGCGGCCACCGTCCCGGCCTCCGCCGCCGGGCACTCCACAATCAGCTCGTCGTGGACCTGGAGCACCAGCCGCGCTTCCAGCCCGGCTTCTTCCAGGGCCTTGTCCACCCGGAGCATGGCCAGCTTGATGATGTCGGCGGCGGTGCCCTGGATGGGGGAATTCATGGCCATCCGCTTGGCGGCCTCCCGGACCATAAACTTGCCGTCCTTCAGCTCGGGAATATACCGCCGCCGCCCGTAGAGGGTGGAGACGTAACCCAGCTTCGTACCCTGCTCCACCACGGCATCCATAAAGTCCCGGACCCCGTGGTACTTGTTCAGATAGCTTTCAATATAGTCTTTGGCCTGGGCCCGGCTGACGCCAACGTCCTCCGCCAGGGAAAAGTCGGAAATGCCGTAGACGATGCCGAAGTTCACTGCCTTGGCGCTGCGGCGCATCTGGGGAGTGACCTGGTCAAAGGGCACCCCGAAGACCTGGGAGGCTGTTACCCGGTGGATGTCCTCCCCAGAGTTGAAGGCGGCCTGCATGGCCGCGTCGTCCGCCATGTGGGCCAGGACACGCAGCTCGATCTGGCTGTAATCCGCGTCCACAAAAACCCAGCCCTGGGCCGGGACGAACATCTTGCGGATCTCCGCCCCCAGGTCCGTCCGCACGGGGATATTTTGCAGGTTGGGCTCCGTGGAGGAGAGGCGGCCCGTGGCGGTGACGGTGTTCTGGAAGGTGGTGCGCACCCGGCCGTCGGGGCCGATGACCTTCAACAGGCCCTCGGCATAGGTGGCCTGGAGCTTGGTGAGGGTCCGGTATTCCATGATCCGGCCGATGATGGGATGCTTGTCCCGGAGCTTTTCCAGCACCTCCACGTTGGTGGACCAGCCGGTTTTGGTCTTCTTTCCGGCGGGCAGACCCAGGCGCGCAAAGAGTACCTCACCCAGCTGCTTGGGGGAGTTGATGTTGAAGTCCCCGCCGGCGTAGCGGTAGATTTC
Source organism: Oscillospiraceae bacterium (assembly GCA_016282135.1). Taxonomy (GTDB): domain Bacteria; phylum Bacillota; class Clostridia; order Oscillospirales; family Oscillospiraceae; genus JAFRPC01. The sequence continues at coordinate 40,289 of JAEEKA010000096.1, read as the reverse complement.
CTCCTGGGCCGCCCGAATGCGGGTTTTCAGCATTTCGTCAAAGGCGTGCAGAGCCTCCGCGTCCACCAGAACGCCCTCCACCTCCATCTTCGCCAGCACGGCGCAGAGGGGCAGGTCCATGTCATAGTACAGCTTTTCCAGCCCCTGTTCCCGCAGACCGGCGGTGAGGGGCGCATACAGCGCCAAAATCGCGGCAGCCTGGGAGAGCAGCACGGCCTCTTTGGCAGAGCACTCTGCGGCACCCGCCGCCATGAGTTCTTCCGCAGTTGGCATCGTGAAATGGCAGTATTCCATGGCCAGCCGGGGCAGCTCGTACTTGCCCCGGGCGGCGTCCAGCAGATAGGCGGCCACTTCGGTGTCGAAAACGATCCCCGCCGTGGGCAGGCAGCGGTCCAGCAGGCCCCGGATCAGCTCCTTGGCCCCGTGAACCGCCAGCTTGACCTGGCCGGAGAAGAGAGCGGGCAGAACGAAATCCCAGGCCAGGCCCAGATTGTTCCGCCGCAGCAGGGCGGGGGTGTCTCCGTCGTCCAGGGCGAGGGTTTCCAGGTCGTCAGAGGCGGCCAGAGCCACCAGCTCCGCCTGCTTCCAGCTTTCCAGCAGGGCGTCAAACTCCCCCCGGCTTTCCGGGACGGAGACAGTGACAGGGGCGCCCCCGTCCGCAGGGGCGTCCAGAAGCTCCCCTGCTTGCAGGGGAGGGGAACCGGCCTCAAGGCCGGTGGAGGGGTGCCGCCCGGCCCCGTTCTCCTCAAGCCTTCCCCTTGCGGGGAAGGCTTGAGGAGACTCCGCGTCCCGGGGCGCTGCCTCGTGCGCCCCTGCGGGAGCGGCGGCCGTGCCGCGCAGTTTGTATTTGTCAATGAGCTTCACGAATTCCAGCCGCAGGAACAGCTCGTACAGGGCGGCCCGGTCGGGCTCCCGTACCGGGGCGTCCCCGGGTTGGAAATCCACCGGGGCGTTGAGGCGGATGGTGGCCAGGTCGTAGCTCAGGTAGGCGCTGTCCTTGCCGTTTTCCAGCTTTTCAAGGAGCTTGCCCTTCATGTTCTGGGGGTTCAGGTTTTCATAGACCCCATCCAGGGTTCCGTATTTCAGCAGCAGCTCCGTGGCGGTCTTGGGCCCCACCCCGGACACGCCGGGGATATTGTCGGAGCTGTCCCCCATGAGGGCCTTCAGGTCGATCAAATGAATGGGGTCAAAGCCGTACTCCGCCCGGAACAGCTCTGGGGTGTAGTCGGTCTGGCCGTCCTTGGTGGTGAGGAGCTTCACGGTGATGTGCTCGTCCACCAGCTGCAGGCTGTCCCGGTCTCCGGTGACCACCACGCAGTCCCAGTTGCCGGCGGCGCAGCGCTTGGCCACGGTGCCGATCACGTCGTCGGCTTCCCAGCCCTGACAGGCGTAGATGGGGATGTTCATGGCTCCCAGCACGTCCTTCATCACGGGCATCTGCAGGGCCAGCTCCTCGGGCATTCCGTGGCGGGTGGCCTTGTATTGGTCGTATTTTTCGTGGCGGAAGGTGGGGCCGTGGAGGTCGAAGGCCACGCAGAGGGCGTCGGGCTTCTCCTGCTGCCGCACCCGATCCAGAATGTTCAGGAAGCCGTAGATGGCGTTGGTGTATTCGCCGTTCTTGGTGGTGAGCAGCCGTACCCCGTAAAAGGCCCGGTTGATGACGGAATTGCCGTCCAGGATCATCAGTTTCATGGGATGCACCCCTTGTTTGAGTTTAGAGTCGCAGGGGACGGGGGGGATTTGAATTGACAATTGAGAATTGAGAATTGAGAATTGTCGGTGTTTTGCAGAGTGCCATCTGCAAAACGAGAATGAATTTGCCGTCTGAAAGATCGATAACAGGTTCGTGCTTCGGTAGCGGCGCACAGCGTGCGCCACGGTTCAGGGTTCATGGTTCAGAGCCCGCAGGGGCGGCCCAATCTCCCCTGCAAGCAGGGGAGGGGACCGGCATCAAGGCCGGTGGAGGGGTGTTGCCCGGGTTCTGCTTTGATGTGTTGAAAACTATGTGGAAATCATGTTGAAAACGTGTGGAAATCTTGACTTCATCCCATGACGATTTTCCGCTGTCCAGGAAAAACAACGGTGTTTTTCCGGCTTCTTTCGTTCCTTCACACGCTGTGATGGCGAAGCCGTACGCAAACCGGACTGCTGCGCTTGTACGTGGACAACTGCTTTCCATGGGGCGTCGGGGATTTGTATCCTGCAAGACATTCTTTTTTTCAAAAATTCAAAAAAACAAGACGCTGTATCTTGACAAAATGATTACTCTGTGGTATAATTGAAGTATCCTAAGAAATGGAAATATCAAACGGCAAGAATACTGAAAGGAGACTTTAATATGAAACCCACAGACGTTTCCCGCGGTCAATTCACCTTCTACCGCTCCTATTACGAGGCGGCGCTCAAGCTGCCGAAAAGCCGCCAGCTTGAGGCCCTGCAAGCAATTATCGAGTATGCGCTCGACGGCGTGATGCCGGAGCCGATCTCTCCGAAGTCCGAGGCGCTTCTCACCGCGATCCGCCCGAACCTGGACGCGGCGCGGTCCAAGGCCAGCCGCCGCCTGGAAACAAAATCGATCCTGGACAGCCTGCCCACCGGCCGCATGTAGAGATAGAATTAGTGATAGTGTTAGGGTTAGGGTTAGTGTTAGGGATAGAGTTAGTGTTAGTATTAGCTTTAGGGATAGAGAGAGGGATAGGGAATGCGGAGCGAAGAGTGCAGAGTGCAGAATGATTTGGTTCAGAGTTCAGGGTTCAGCGCCTGTAGCGCGGGCAATCTGCCCGCTGTAAGGGATCAGGGATCAAGGATCAAGGATCAGGGTGGGTTCAGAGCCCGTAGGGGCGGTCATTGGCCGCCCGCCTGAGGCAGAAGCCTTCCAGTCTTGTCATTGCGAGCCAGTGCGCACACTGGTGCGGCAATCCGTTCTCTCCGCTGTTCATATTTGCGAACAGCTCAATTCTTATCCCGAAGCTCGATGGACTTGTGCTTTTGCATCAACATCCTCGCAGGATAATAGCCGTAATAGCGGGAGAAGAAATACCAGGGTTCATCCTCTGTGAAATAAACCCACAGCTGCTCATTTCCTCTCCCGTCCGTGCTTTTTGTGATCCTTGTGACCTCGCTCCAGCTGTGGTGTTTCCACACGAATAGACGCCGCCGATGCAGGCCGTCCTTGTCCAGTACGACCCGCCAGTGCCACATATAAAATGTGACGGGGAGCAGAAATACAAGCGCGAGAACAGGCAGGGCGAGCAGGGAGGACGGGTCCTCGACCTTATTCCAAATATCCCACGCGATCAGCCCGAAAAACAGCGTTATGAAGACTGGAAGCAGGGTAAAGGTTAGGCGCTCGGTATGGCCTTTCCGGACGATGACGGCCCATTGAACAGATTTTTGCGGCATGGACGTCCTCCTGTAAAGTGTCTGTTGTCGGTATGTACCCCTCCACCGGCCTTGAGGCCGGTCCCCCTCCCCTGCAAGCAGGGGAGGTTATAGCCTGGTTACAGCTTCGCTGCGAAGGCGTTCAGCCGTGCGGAGACTTTTTCTTTTCCAAGCAGCTGCATAATAGTGCACAGGTCCGGCGTGTTGGTCCGGCCGGTGACGGCCAGGCGCACCACGGAGGACACGTCGCCCACGTGACCCTTGAAGGCCTCCGGGTTCTTCTTGTATTCTTTGACCTCGGGGCAGAAGCCCAGATCGGGGCAGAGGGTCTTCAGCCGGGCAAACCAGGCGTCCTTGTCCTCGGCTGGGTCATAGACCGGCAGATAGGCCGCCACAATGGCCTTGGCGTCGGCGGGGCTTACCCGTTCCGGCAGCAGGGCCGGGTCTGCCTGGGGCTCGTTGAAGAAGTAGGCCAGATAATCTTCAACCTCATCCCACTTGGCGATGTCCTTCCGGGGCTTGGGCACCTCCCGGTCGATGTTCAGAATGGCAGTGGAGAAGGCGGGATCGGCGGTGAAAGTCTTATGGAAGTCCGGGGCGTAGTCTTTCGTCCATTCTGCCACCCGGGCGTAGATGTCGCCGGCCTTCATGCGGGAAATGATATTCTTGCTCACGTCGGTGAGCTTCAGCAGGTCAAACAGGCAGCCGGAGGCTCCCATCTTCTTCAGGTTGAAGGGGAAGTCCATGGCGTCCGCCTCGGGGTTGGCCCTGCGCCAGTCCTCAAAGTTGGAGTTCAGCAGGGTCAGCAGGTATTCGATCACGGCCTCCCTGGGGAAGCCCTTTTCCACGAAGTAGCTGACAGCGGCTTCCGGGTCCTTCCGCTTGGAGAGCTTCCGCTTGTCGCCGGTCTCGTCGTCGAATTTCATCACCTGGGCGGTGTGGACGTACTTGGGCACCTTGTAGCCGCAGGCCTTGAACATGGCGATGTGCTTGGGCACGGAGGAGAGCCATTCCTCGCCGCGGATCACGTGGGTGGTGCGCATAAAGTGGTCGTCGCAGACATGGGCAAAGTGATAGGTGGGAATGCCGTCGGATTTCAGCAGCACCTCGTCGATGATATTCTCGGGCATTTCGATCTTGCCCCGAATCAAATCCTCGAAGGTGATCCGCTTGTCCTCGCTGCCCTGGGAGCGGAAGCGCAGCACCCAGGGCTTCCCGGCGGCGAGATTTTCCTCGATCTCTTCCAGAGAAAGCTCCCGGCACTTGGCGTACTTGCCGAAGTAGCCGCGAATCAGGGCCCCCTCCGCCTCCTGCTGCTCCCGCAGGGCGGAGAGCTCCTCCGCGGTGCAGAAGCAGGGATAGGCCAGGCCATTTTCCACCATGCGCTTGGCGACGGCATGGTAGATCTCCACCCGCTGACTCTGGGTGTAGGGGCCGTAGTCGCCCTTCTCGGTGCCGAAGCCGGTGACGCCCTCGTCAAATTCCACACCGAAGGCGTCAAAGCCCTTGATAATGGCGGAAACGCCGTCGTCGATCTCACGCTTTTTGTCGGTGTCCTCAATGCGAAGATAGGACACGCCCTGGGAGGCCTTGGCCACCAGCACGTCGGTCAGAGCTCCGAAGAGGCCGCCGATGTGGAGATAGCCGGTAGGCGAGGGCGCGAAGCGGGTCACCCGGGCCCCTTCGGGCAGGTCACGAGGCGGGTATTTGAGTTCCAGATCCTCCGGGGTCAGTTTCACGTCCGGGAAAAGCAGCTTGGCAAGTTTCATGTTGTCCATGGTGGTGTTCTCCTTATTGAATGCAGAATGCAGAGTGCAGAATGCAAAATGCAAAATGCAAAATATTTTTAATGGTTCAGAGTCCGCAGGGGCGTCCAGAACCTCCCCTGCTTGCAGGGGAGGGGGACCGGCCTCAAGGCCGGTGGAGGGGTGCCGCCGGTTTCCGAAGGGAACGATCGCCTGCAGGGCGATCCGGCCGGATTCGACGCCGATGCCCGGCTTGGATTTGCCTGACGGCAAATTGCACCGCAAGCGGTGCGGGCCGGCAGCTTGCCGGCGCTACAGGCGGGCGCAGACGGGGAGAGGTCACTTTTCCAATGTTTTCAAATGGCAATTTGAAAACTCCGCAAATTCTCAACTCTCAACTCTCAATTCTCAATTCCCAAGTCGGTGCGGCCGGCAGATTGCCGGCGCTACAAACGGGCGCAGGCGTGGGGCAGGCGGGGCGCAAGTGAACAAGCAGTTCCTGTCCCTACAGCGTCAAATAGATGTCCTCTTTTTTGACCTTTTTCCAATCGAACACGGCGGCCAATTCCGCCGCGGAAACAGCTTCCTTTCGGTCAATCAGTCCCGCGGCGTGGGCCAGGGTTCCGATGATCTGCTCCGGGCTGTATCGATCCAGCAGGCTGTCCAGGTCCAGGTCTCCGTCCCGTTTGCTGAGGCGGCGGCCGTCCGGGGCCAGCAGCAGGGGCACGTGATAATATTCCGGGGCGGGCCGCCCCAGCAGGGAGAACAGGTACATCTGCCGGGGGGTGGAGGCCAGCAGATCCCGGCCCCGGACCACCTGGGTCACGCCGTTGTCGGCGTCGTCTACTGTCACGGCCAGCTGATAGGCGTAAACCCCGTCGGCCCGGCGGAGGACGAAATCCCCGCAGTCCCGGCTGAGCAGCTCCGTGTAGTCCCCCTGGAGGCCGTCATGGACGGTCCATTTCTCATTGGGAACCCGCAGCCGCCAGGCGGGAAGCCGATTTTTTGCCGCCCGCTGTTCCGGGCTCAGATTTCGGCAGGTTCCGGCGTAGACGAATTCGCTTTGCCCCAGGTGGGGGGCGGAGGCCGCGTGAACCTCCGAGCGGGAGCAGTAGCAGGGGTAGATCAGGCCCAGGGCTTCCAGCTTGGCAAAGGCCTCGTCGTAGGCCGCCGTCCGGCTGCTCTGCGCGGGAACCTCCCGGTCCCAGTTAAGGCCGAAGCGCAGCAGGTCCCGGCGAATCAGGGCGGCGTATTCCGGCCCGGTCCGCTGGGGGTCCAGGTCCTCCATCCGCAGCACCATTTCCCCCTTCTCCGCCCGCAGAGCGCACCAGGCCAGCAGGAAGGAAAAGAGGTTTCCCAGGTGCATTTTTCCGGATGGGGAGGGGGCAAAGCGGCCGACGGTCATAGCGGAGACTCCTTTCAGGGATTAGGGATCAGAGCCCGTAGGGGATGGGTTTCCCGTCCCGTTGGAATTGAGAATTGAGAGTTGAGAATTGACAATTGTGGGTGTTTTGCAGATTGCTATCTGCAAAACGGGAGAATATTTGCCGTCTGCAAAATCGATAACAGGTTCATGTTTCGGCAGCGGCGCACACCGGTGCGCCACGGGGAAAGGTACAGAGTTCGCAGGGGCTGCCAAACCTCCCCTGCTCGCAGGGGAGGGGGACCGGCGAAGCCGGTGGAGGGGTGCTGCCGGACCCCGCAGGGAACAATCGTCCGGCAGGGCGATCCGGCGAAGTGCCGGTATATAACTTGGTGCATCGTTCAAGGCCGGTTGTGATCATCGGGGTACCACCTCATCCGGCCCTTCGGGCCACCTTCCCCTCAAGGGGAAGGCATTGATTTGCCTTCGGCAAATTGTACCGCAAGCGGTGCGGGCCGGCAGCTTACCGGCGCTACAGGCGGGCGCAGGCGGGGAGAGGTCACTTTTCCAATGTTTTCAAATGGCAATTTGAAAACACCACAAATTCTCAACTCTCAATTCTCAATTCTCAATTTCCTCTTCCGGCAGCTCCACCACCGTAGCCTCGTGTCCCAGGGCGGGGAGAAGCTTCTCCCGGAAGTCGGCCATGCTGACGGCCAGCGTTGACGTATTCAGGCAGGGGTGGAAGCCGATCTCCGGCTGTTCCAGGACCGGCTTGTCGATCACCAGACGGACCCGCTTTTCCGGGTCGTTCATCAGGCCCAGCACCGACAGGGAACCTGGGGTTATGTCAACCAGTTCCAACATCTGCTCGTCGGTGGCGAAGCTCAGCCGGGCGCAGCCCAGGGCCCTGGAGAGGAACTTGGTCTTGAAGACCTTGTCGCCCTCCATCAGCAGCAGATAGAAGTCCGTCTGCTGGCGGTTGGTCAGCAGCAGGTTCTTGCAGATGGGGCAGCCCAGGGTCTTTTCGATCTCCCGGCACAGCTCCATGGTGGCGGCGGTTTCGTGGTCGGCCCGGCGGTAGGGTATGCCCAGCCGGTCCAAAAATTCATAGCAGCGGCGTTCCCGAGGCTGCCGGGCGGCGGCGTCGGCAGGCGCGCCGGCGGAAAGACTGACTGTAATGGACATGGCGAGTCTCCTGTTTGCAAAAAATGAAGAATGAAAAATTGTGGGATTCTCAAATAGTCATTTGAGAATGGATTTGAAATAAGAACGGGGGAAGGGGATGGTTCAGAGTCCGTAGGGGACGGGCCCTTCGGAATTGAGAATTGAGAGTTGAGAATTGAGAATTATCGGTGTTTTGCAGATTTCCATCTGCAAAACGGGAGAATATTTGCCGTCTGCAAAACCGATAACAGGTTCATGTTTCTGTAGCGGCGCACACCGGTGCGCCACTACAGAGACCGGAACCGGCGGGGCGTCGTGGGCGCCGCCCCCTACAGGCAAGCGCAGGCGTGGGAGAGGCCGCTTTTCCAATGTTTTCAAATGGTAATTTGAAACATTGGAAATTGTCAACTGTCAATTCAAAATTTTTACTTCTTCCTTCTTACTTCCCGTAGGGGTGCAGGTCTTCGGCCTTGATTACCGTCTCGTAGGGGTTGTATTTCTCATTGATGAGCTTGGCGGCCTTTTGTCGGTCCTCCACGTAGTAGGACCCGCCGTTTACCCATTTGCCCTCGCCGGGCAGGGTGTCGCTGTCAAAGTTGGAAGCGCCGCCCTTGATCAGGGTCATGGCCACCCAGCAGAAGTTCCGGTAGTTCAGGTCTGTTTCGGCGTTTTTCAGCAGCAGTATCACTGCGTAAGAGGCCCGGGGCAGCCGCAGAACGGATTTCCACTGGCTGATGGCGGATTTCAGGAAGTCCCGCTGGACCTTGATCCGATCCAGGTCTGCCATGGCGTAGCCGCTGCGGAAGCGGACCAGCTCCATGGCCTCCGGACCGGTGAGCTTTTGCAGGCCCGCCTTCAGGTCGATCTTCAGGCCCTGGCTGGGGTCGTTGTAATACATATCAACAGGTACGTCGAAGGTGACGCCGCCCATGGCGTCCACCAAATCCGAGAAGCATTTCAGATCCAGAAGCACGTAGCCGTCCGGCCGGAAACCCACCAGGTCCTTCACGTAGTTCAGCAGCTCGTCCATGCCCTTTTCCGTGTCGCCCCGGTCGCCGCCGTTGGCCCAGTAGGCCCCGTTGAGCTTGGGGACAGGATTGTCCCGGTTCACCATGGTGTCCCGGGGCAGGCTCAGCAGTCGGGTGGTCTTGTTGGCCCGGTCCATGTAGAGCAGGACCATGGTGTCGGTGCGCTGGCCGTCCAGGTCGGTGCCGCAGAGGAGAATCGTACAGCAGCCCTCCTTCCGGGGGCCGATGGGCTGATCGGTCTGGGGCATCTTCGCCAGGAGGATGGACAGGAGAATTGCCAGGATCACCAGGCCGAAGAGGGTGATGGGAATGTGGAGAATCAGCCGGAGAATGCGGTGCTTCTTCTTCCTGCGTTTCCGGGGAGGCTTTTCCTCCACCGGCGGCTGGGCGTAGGCGGGCTGCTGAGGGGAATACCATTGTTCATCCCCGGAGGAGCGGCGCCTGTCCCCGTGCCTGGATCGAGGAGCCGGTTCGGAATAGCCGCCCTGCTGCCATGGGTCAGTCTGCTGACCGTAGGGATCCTGCTGCCAGGAATCGGCCTGCTGCGCGTAGGGGTCTTGCTGCCAGGCATCTGCCCGGCCGTCCCGGACGGAGCTGCTCTCATAGACGGGGCCGGGGTTTTCCGCATAGACCGCCCGGCCCTCGTGGACCTGGCGCATGCCGTCCAGGCTGTAGCCGTCCTCTTCCCATACCGGCCTGGACTCGGCCTTATTCAGTTTTTCAGTGCGTTTCTTTTCAAATTTACCCATAGTGTTTTATAGAGCGCATGGCGCGCAGTTCAGAATCCGTAGGGGACGGGTCGCCCGTCCCGTTGGAATTGAGAATTGAGAGTTGAGAATTGAGAATTGTCGGTGTTTTGCAGATTGCCATCTGCAAAATGGGAATGAATTTGGCGTTTGCATGATCGATAGCAGATTCAGGGTTCAGAGCCCGTAGGGCGGCCACCTGTGCCCTTCATGGGTAGACCTCTGGCCGCCGTGGTTCAGAGTTCAGAGCGGCACCAGGCAATAGGCAATCGGGGACGGGGGATTTGAATTGAGAATTGAGAGTTGAGAATTGAGAATTGTCGGTGTTTTGCAGATGGCCATCTGCAAAACGGGAATGGATTTGCCGTCTGCAAAACCGATAACAGGTTCATGTTTCGGTAGCGGCGCACACCGGTGAGCCACTACAGAGGCCGGAACCGGCGGGGCGTCGTGGGCGCCGCCCCCTACAGGCAGGCGCAGGCGTGGGAGAGGCCGCTTTTCCGATGTTTTCAAATGGCAATTTGAAAACACCCCAAATTCTCAATTCTCAACTCTCATTCTCAATTGTCAATTCTCAGTCGGTGCGGGCCGGCAGATTGCCGGCGCTACAGAAGGGCGTGTCATAGTCACCCTTTACTTCTTACCTCTTACCTGTCTTACGCCCTGTTCACCGCTTCCACGAAGCGCAGGAAAGCCGCCGTGCCTTCCGGGCCGCGTTTATAGACCCCGGCGTGCTCCAGAACCCGGGAGAAGACCGCGCCCACCTCGTCCCGGAGAATTTGCTCCACGTTCTCCGCCGTGAAGCTGTGGCGGGTTTTCAGTTCCTCCGCCCAGTCGGCGTGCTTTTCAGTGAGTTCGTCTGAGCGCAGGTCGCCGCCGGACACCAGCAGCTCCGCCACCCTGGCCAGCTCCCGTTTCAGTCGGGGGGGCAGGACCGCCAGGCCCATGACCTCAATCAGGCCGATGTTCTCCTTCTTGATGTGGTGGAGCTCCGGGTGGGGATGGTAGACCCCCAGGGGCAGCTCCTCGGTGGTGAGGTTGTTCCGCAGCACCAGATCCAGCTCATAGTCCCTGCCTCGGCGGCGGGCGATGGGGGTGATGGTGTTGTGGGGGACGCCTTCGGTTTCAGCAAAGATGTACGCAGATTCGTCGCTGTAGCCCCGCCAGAGGGCCAGAATCTTCTCCCCCAGAGCGGCGAGCCTGCTCCGGTCGGCCCCCCGCAGGCGGATGACGCTCATGGGCCATTTGACGATGCCCGTCTCCAGCTCCTCAAAGCCCCGGAAGCTGAGGGGCGTTTCGATGGGGGCTTTCGCCATGGCGAAGTCGTAGCGTCCCCCCTGGAAATGGGCGTGGGTGAAGATGGAGCCGCCCACAATGGGCAGGTCCGCGTTGGAGCCCATGAAGTAGTGGGGGAAGACCGTCACAAAGTCCAAAAGCTGCCGGAGAGAGTGACCGTCCACCACCATGGGGTAGTGTCTGGCGGAAAAGGCGATGCAGTGTTCGTTGTAGTAGACGTAGGGGGAGTATTGGAGGAACCAGTCCTCCCCGTCCAGCACAAAGGGCACGGGGCGGTGGTTCTGCCGGGCCGGGTGGTTGTACCGGCCGGCGTAGCCCTCGTTCTCCGCGCAGAGCATGCACTTGGGGTAGGAGGCGGCGGCCTGACTGGCGGCCCGGAAGGCGGCGCCGGTGGTGGTGGCCTTCTCCGGCTTGCTCAGGTTGATGGTGATGTCCAGCTCCCCGTATTCCGTGGGAGATTTCCAGACGATATTCCGGCGGATTCGGTCCCAGCGAATGTAGTTGGTGGCTCCGCTGAAGGCGTAGTACCAATCGGTGGCCTTTTTCGGGTCTTCGGCCAGCAGGGCCCGGAATTGGGGCCGAACCTGGGAGGGCCTGGGGGTCAGGCAGCCCATAAGGCCGGTGTCATAGAGGTCCCGGGCAGTGGGGTCGTCCGCGCAGAGTCCCCGGGACACGGCATAATCGGTCAGTTCGTCCAGCAGTTCGTGGACGGGCCGGACTTCTGCGGCCTCGGGAGCCGCAAAGCTGTCCAGCCTCAGCCGTTCCAGCAGGGCGTTGACGGCCCAGACCCGGTCGTCTTCGGTGATCAGTCCGTTTTGCTGGGCGTATTCCACCAGCGCGGCGATGGTGTTGTCAATCATGTGGGAACCTCCTGTGAAGATGAGAAACGATAGGTTCAGGGTTCGGCGCTCAGAGCCCGTAGGGGCTGCCAAACCTCCCCTGCTTGCAGGGGAGGGGGACCGGCGAAGCCGGTGGAGGGGTGCTGCCGGACCCCGCAGGGAACAATCGTCCGGCAGGGCGATTCGGCGAAGTGCCGGGATATAACTTGGTGCATCGTTCAAGGCCGGTTGTGATAATCGGAGCACCACCTCATCCGTCAGCGCTGCGCGCTGCCACCTTCCCCTCAAGGGGAAGGCTTTGATTTGCCTGACGGCAAATCGCCTTCGTGCCGAAGGCCGGGACGCTCCCCCCTGCGGGGGAAGAGCGTCCCCTACGGGCGTCATAGGCTCCGCCCGCTACGGGCGGGGAGCAAGCGGACAAGCAGTGCTTGTCCCTACGGGCGCAGGCGAACGGCTTTCCAATGTTTTCAAATCGTAATTTGAAAACACCACAAATTGTCAATTCTCAACTCTCAATTCTCAAATGAACCGGTTCCACGGTTCTCCCTGGGGCTTCCATTCAAATTCCATACGCTTGCCCGTGGTCGGGTGCGTAAAGGCCAGGAAACAGGAAAACAGGGCCGGGCCGTGGGCGGCCTTGCTGCCGTAGCGGATATCTCCCAGCAGGGGCAGACCCCGGTGGGAAAACTGGGCACGGATCTGGTGGGTACGGCCGGTGTGGAGCTTTACCCGCACCAGCGTCAGGGGCTGGGCATCGTCTCCGGCTCTGCCGATGACCCGGTAGGACAACTTCGCGTCCCGGACCCCCTTCCGGGGCCGGTTCACCACGAAGGTCTTGTTGCTTCGGCTGTCGTGGAAGAGCAGGTCCTCCAAGGTTGCCTCGTCCTCGGCGGGCACGCCCCGCAGAATCGCCAGGTATTCCTTCTCCGCCGTGCGGGCGGCGATTTGTTCAATCAGGGAAGCAGCGGCCCTTTGGGTCCGGGCCAGGACCATGAGCCCGCCCACGGCCTTGTCCAGCCGGTGAACGGTGCGGACTGTCCCCGCTTCGCCCCGGGCGGCCAGCCATTGGGTCGCCAGGTTGGGAAGATTGGCCCCCGGGCCGGGCTCCGAAAGGCAGTTTACCGGCTTTTCGCAGACCAGAATATCCCGGTCACAGTAGAGCACGTTCAGGCAATCGGCGCCGGGCAACCGGCAATCGGAGACGGGGGATGCGGCGACGGGTTCAGACTCCCCCAACTGTCGTCCTGCGCGGAGCGCCCTAAAGGACTTGCTTTGCGTCGCAGCGGAGTCGAAGGACCCGTTCTCTTTTTTTCCGCTGCAACGGGGGAGTACGGATTCTTCGCTGCGCTCAGAATGACGGGAAGGGAACGCGGATTCCGGGACGGGGGACCCGCCCGCCGCGCCCTCGGAATGAGGGGCGGGTGCGGATGTATTTCTCATTTTTCGTTCTGCGTTCTGCATTTTTCCTTCAATCGCAGCGCTTCAGCGCCCGGTTGAAGGCCGCCGGGTCCTTGCTCTTGAACCAGGCGCTGCCCGCCACCAACACGTTTGCGCCGTTCTCCTTGCAGAGTACGGCGGTGGTCTCGTTGACGCCCCCGTCCACCTCGATCTCGCAGCCGGGGTTCTTTTCATCCAGCCAGCCCCGGATGGTTCGGAGCTTGGGCATCATATCCGTCATAAAGCTCTGGCCCCCGAAGCCGGGCTCCACGGTCATCACCAGAATCAGGTCGCAGAGCTCCAGATAGGGCAGCAGCGCCTCGGCCCGGGTGTCGGGCTTCAGGGACAGGCCCGCCTTCACGCCCAGGGCCCGAATCTTCTCCAAGGCGGCCCGGATGTTGACGGGAATGTCCGCTTCCACGTGGACGGTCAGAATATCGGCCCCGGCCTTGCAGAAGTCCTCCACGTAGCGAATGGGCCGGGAGATCATCAGATGCACGTCCAGGGGCAGGGGAGAGACCTTCTTGATGGCGGCGGTCACCGGAATGCCGATGGTGATGTTGGGAACAAAATGCCCGTCCATCACGTCTACATGGACGTAGTCGGCCCCCGCGGGGCTCAGGGCGCGGATGTCCCGCTCCAGGTTCACGTAGTCTGCGGAGAGGATGGAAGGAGAGGTTCGGATGGGATGAGTCATGGGATTTGTACCTCCGGAGAGAATGAATTTCAGGGTTCAGAGTCCGTAGGGCGGCCAGACCCCTGGCCGCCGTGGTTCAGGGTTCGGAGTCCGTAGGGGACGGGTTTCCCGTCCCGCTTGGATTGACAATTCTCAATTCTCAGCGCGCAATTCGCAATTCTTTCAAAATATTATATCCAATTTTTCTCATGAAGTCAACGCCGCAATTCTTGACTTATGACGGCTTTTGCGATACAATACAATAGTTGGATTGTACACATTTACCATTATAAGGAGGCAACAAATATGGATCCCATTCCCGAACTGAAGCTGGAGCCCGAAGAGGCAAAGACCGCGGCCCCTGTGATGGAGGCCGAAAAGACGACGGAAATTCCGTCCTTTGAGCCCGTGCCCACCCTGGAGCTGACCCCCAAGGAGCCCGAACCCCCCATTCCCGAGGCCGGTCCCGACTATTCCATGCTCACCGAGGCCGAGCAGAAGATTGTCCACGACTTTGCTCAGAAGATCGACATTACCAACCCCAACCTCTCCCTGGAATACGGCGCCGGGGCCCAGAAGAACGTGGCCGATTTCTCCGACTCCGCTCTGGCCGCGGTCCGCACCAAGGACCTGGGCGAGGTGGGCGACATGATCTCTTCCCTGGTGGTGGAGCTGAAGGGCTTCAACGCCGAGGAGGAAAAGAAGGGCCTGCTGGGCCTGTTCAAGAAGGCCGGCACCGGCATCGAGACCCTCAAGGCCAAGTACAGCAAGGCTGAGGTCAACGTCAACAAGATCTCCCACGAGCTGGAGGAGCACCAGCGGACCCTGATGAAGGACGTGGTGATCATGGACCAGATGTACGAGAAGAATCTGGACTACTACAAGCAGCTCACCATGTACATCCTGGCCGGTAAGGAGAAGCTGGCCCAGGAGCGGGCCACCACCCTGATCGAGCTGCGGAAGAAGGCCGAGCAGACCGGTCTGGCCGAGGACGCCCAGAAGGCCAACGACTACGACGCCATGTGCCTGCGCTTTGAGAAGAAGCTCCACGACCTGGAGCTGACCCGGATGATCTCCATCCAGATGGGGCCTCAGATCCGTCTGCTCCAGAACAACGACACCCTGATGTCCGAAAAGATTCAGACCTCTCTGGTGAACACCATTCCCCTGTGGAAGAGCCAGATGGTGCTGGCTCTGGGCATGACCCACAGCCAGCAGGCCCTGGAGGCCCAGAAGGCGGTGACCGATATGACAAACGAACTGCTGAAGAAGAACGCCGACAAGCTGAAGATGGCCACCATCGAGACGGCCAAGGAGTCCGAGCGGGCCATCGTGGACATCGAGACCCTCCAGCACACCAACCAGCAGCTGATCTCCACCCTGGATGAGGTCCTGCAGATTCAGACCGAGGGCCGCCAGAAGCGGGCCGACGCCGAGGCCGAGCTCCGCAAGATCGAGGGCCAGCTCAAGCAGAAGCTGCTGGAGACCAAGAAGATCGGCCAGTAAGCCCCTGCCCGTCCCAGCAATCAACATTCCAGATTCCCGGAGGGAGAAGCATTCATGAAACTCTGGATCAAACGGGCGGCGGCCCTGGTTCTGATTATTGCCGGCGCGGTGCTGCTGATCCGCCACGGAAAGCAGCTGCTGGACTGGCCCCATCTCTATCCGGATCGGGACCAGATCCACATGGGAAATCTCTTTTTCCTGGGGCTGACGTTGTTCACTGTGGCAATGGCCTGGATCAGCGCGTCCTATCTGCTGCTCAACTGTGAAAAGCGGATCGTCCATTTTCTGGTTCCCGCGGCTGCCTTTGCCCTGCTGGTTTTTGTGTCGAGCCTGACCATGACCCGGGCGGTGGGGGAGATTCCCTGTACCTATACCGCGTCGCTGACCGCCTGCCGGGACGAGTTCGATCCCCAGGATTTCCGGGTGAACGGAAAGCTCCTATATCCGATCAACCCCGGCGGCGAGCTGACGAACTATGCCCGGTTTGAGAAGGACAGCGTCCTGGCGGAGACTGTCACTCGTACCTTCGACCAGGAGGGTTTCATCAGCGAATCCTCCCGACTGCGGACCCTGGGCGTCTCCGCCTTCCGGCCGCCCCAGGATCCCCGGGAGCGGGAGGTGCTCTGCTACCAGCTGGAGCAGGGAGGCGTCCTGTGGCAGGTGCTGGTGGTTCCCAAGACCAAAACCGTCACCTACAGCCGCTTCCGTCTCCCCGAACAGCTTCCCTCCTTCGCGCCCCAGCCCTCGGAGCCGGAGACGGTGGAGAGCTGAGAATTCAGAATTGAGAATTAAGGTGTTTTCAAATTGCCATTTGAAAACCTTGGAAACGTAGGGACGGCACTCTGCCGTCCGCGTTTCGCCGCCCGTAGGGGGCGGCGTCCCGACGCCCCGGGGTTCTCCCGTTTCAATACGTTCGGGCTGTCGTGGATGCCGGACACTGCGCTTCGTAAATGTATAAACCCGGTGAAAACGGGACACAATAAGCACGCGACGGATGAAACCGCCGCGTGCTTTTTTGCGTAAAACAATTTCATGAAGGAGGCTTTTCTCATGACTCAGAGCAAGAACAACTGCGCCAACGCCAACCACTGTATTGCCTGCACCGTGCAGCAGTGCGTCAACCACTGCGGCGGGGAGAACTACTGCTCCCTGGACCGCATCACCGTGGGCACCCACGAGTACAACCCCACCGAGGACCAGTGCACCGACTGCAAGTCCTTCCGGAAGAAGTGAGATTTAGGCAATAGCGAAATAGGCAATAGCTAAATAGGCAATAGGCAATAGGAGAACGGCGAAGAATGCGTCTTTCGCGTCCCTCGTCCCCTGTTGCCTGTTGCCCTCTTCACGTGGCGCACCGGTGTGCGCCGCTACGGAAGCCGCTGCGTTTTGCGGGCGGCCAATGACCGCCCCTACGTGCGCGTCCCCTATTGCCTATTGCCTGATGCCTATTGCCTATTGCCTGACTTACAGCGTCTGCCGCCGAGCCAGGGTCTTATTCTTGTACTCCGGATCGCCCGTGACCTCCCGGAGAATCTCGATCTCCGGGGGCAGCACCACCTGATCTACGTCGTTGCCCGCGTAGGCGAACATGACGGCCTTCTCCCGGGAGAAGGGGTAGACGTCGATCTCAAAGCGCTGGCGGCCCTGGTTAAAGCGGTATTTGACCTTGTGGACGGGCTGGAGCTCCGGCTCCGCCTCCAGCAGGTACTTCTTGTACTCCTTGGAGGAGATGGGCCGCTCGGTGTCCCACATGGCGCCGTCCTCCATCTGGTGCTTTTCGGTGTAGAAATAGAGGTAGTCCGAGCCGTTCTTCTGCTTGCGGATCCGGCGTTCGATCCGGGGATTGGTCATCACCAGATAATTCTGGGTCATCTCAAAGGGCACCGCCCCGTAGCTTACCACCAGCTGGTTCATGTCCGGCATGGCGATCAGGTACTTATGCTTCTTGTCCATGGGCTCGGGCCGGCCTACGATGCGGAAGATCTCGTGCAGGGCCCGCTGGATCTTCTTCTCAAAGTTTACGTCGTTGTCCACGATTTTCAGATTGGGGTGGGCGCTCCAGGCCCGGAGGGTCCGGTCGTCCATTTCGATGGCGTGGTCCAGGCTCTCGGTTCGGGCGGTGTTGCCCAGGTTGTAGGCGAAGGCCGCACCCTTGGCGCAGGAGACCAGGTGGATCACCGCGTCATACTTGGCCATGACCGCTTGGGTGCTGAGGCCGAATTTGGACACCACCTGCTCAAATTCCTCGTCGGTGATGTAGGCCTTGTCGTCCAGGATTGCCCGGTCGTAGACCACTAGCACGTTGGGCTCCGGCACGGCCTCGGCGGCCTGGAGAGCCAGCTTCTCCTTGTGGAGCTGGTCAGCCACCACGTAATCCTGGAATTCCAGCATGGACAGGCAGTTGCCGAAGGGCTTGATGCCGAAGCCGGAGATCAGGTCTGTGGCCGTCTCGGGGATGGTGATGACACGCCAGCCGTCGTCGGATTTGAATTCCTTCAGGATTCGGGAAATCAGAGTGGTCTTGCCTGCCGCGGGTCCGCCGGTGAGTACGATCTTCACGATTTTCTTTTCCATGAGTCCAACCGCCTTTCCTTGTTTTCCAACCCCTGTATTTTATCATAATCCCCGAAAATTTGCAACCGTTTCCATAAATCAGAGCTTATGTTTCCTGTCAGCGGGTGTTATGTTATCTCCAAAAATGTCGTTATGTAAACAATTTTGAGGATTTCCGAAAAGCGGCACCTTCGATTGCGGGTTTTCCACGCCCCCGGGGAGAAAAACCCGCGAGGCCTGTGGAAAACAGGCCCCGCGGGCTGTGGAAAACCATGTGGAAAGTGTGCAAAACCGTTATGCGGCGGAAATATGCATGTGCGATTTTGTCAACCGGGGAGAAATAATTATGGGGGTTCCCGTCCCGTTGGAATTGAGAATTGAGAGTTGAGAATTGAGAATTGTCGGTGTTTTGCAGATTGCCATCTGCAAAACGGGAATGAATTTGACCTCTGCAAAATCGACAGCCCGTAGGGGCGGATGCCTCCTGCAAGTTTTTTGTGTTTTCAAATGGCAAATTGAAAAAACCGCAAATTGTTAATTGTCTACTGTCAACTGTCAATTCTCAATTCTCCATTCTCAACTCTCAACTCTTATCTTCCCGGAAAAAACTCCTCCACAAAGTCCACCTGCCGCACCGTATATTCCCGGCCGTCCAGGTAGGCCAGGCAGCCGGCGTCGGTGGTGAAGCTGAATTTCAGATAATAAGAATAGAGGGCCTGGTACTTCCGGTCGAGACGCTTGTCCAGCTTGCCGTATTTGCCGTCTCCCAGCAGGGGAGTGCCCGCGTCGGCCATCATGGCGCGGATCTGGTGGGTCCTGCCGGTGATCAGCTCGCACTCCACCAGGGACAGACCGCCCCGGGTCTCCAGGGTCCGGTATTTGGTGACGGCGGTTTTGGCTCCCGGCTGGGATTTCCGGGTCACGTAGACCCGATTCTGCTTGGCGTCCTTGAAGATGTAGCCCTCCAGGGTCCCTTCCCGGGGCCTGGGGCTGCCGTGGACCACGCAGAGGTACTTCTTCTCCAGCTCCCGGTCCTTGATTTTCTGATTCAAAATCCGCAGGGCCTCGGCGGTCTTGGCGGCGATGACGATGCCCCCGGTGTTCCGGTCGATCCGGTTGCAGAGGGCGGGGGCGAAGGCGTGCTCCGCCCGGGGCTTCCACTCCCCCTTGGCGTAAAGCCAGGCCTGAATGTGGTCGATGAGGGTTTTGCCGTACTCTGCCCCATCGTGGGGGTGGACGGCGACCCCGGGCTTCTTGTCCACCAGGAGAATGTTCTCATCCTCGTAGACGATGTTCAGCTTCGGAGCCGTGACGGTGAGATAGGCGTTCTCCGGCTTGGGGCTGTCGAAGAACTCGTCGTTGATGTAGAGCTGCAGAACGTTTCCCTCGCAGAGCCGGGTGTCCCGCTCGGCCCGCCTGCCGTCCAGTTTGATCCGCTTCAGGCGGATATATTTCTGGGCCAGGGAGGCGGGGAGCAGGGGAACGCTCTTGGCAAGAAAACGATCCAGCCGCTGCCCGGCGTCGTTTTTCGTGATGGTGATCTCTTTCATGTTCTCTCAATCCTCCCCAATGTTCCACCGATATTTTACCCCATTTTTATGGCTGTGGCAAGCCTCATTTTTCCGGGCTCCGGGGTCCGCGGCGAAAAAGGCCTTTACAAGGCCGGGTTTTTGTGGTATGATATGGAGGTTAAATTGCATAATTGCGTCTGAAATTCCGAAAGGAGTTCTGAATATATGGTAAAATACGTGATTCACGGCGGCAAGCCGCTGAGCGGAAGAGTCGTTATCTCCGGGGCGAAAAACGCCGCGGTGGGCATTCTGCCGGCTACGCTTTTGGTCAAGGGCCAGTGCCGGATCGAAAACGTTCCCGATATTTCCGATATACGCCTTCTGCTCCAGATTCTCAGCGAGATGGGCGCTTCCATCCGCCGCCTGAGCTTCAACACCCTGGAGATCGACTGCACCCGGGTCCGGGACGCCGTGGCGCCCATCGACCTGGTGCGGCGGATTCGCGCCTCCTACTATCTGATCGGCGCCCAGCTGGGGCGTTTCGGCCACGCCTCCGTAGCCCTGCCCGGCGGCTGCAACTTCGGCCCCCGGCCCATTGACCAGCACATCAAGGGCTTTGAAGCCCTGGGCGCCGACGTGGAGCTCTCCGGCGGCTACGTTATTGCCAAGGCCCCGGCTGACGGCCTGCAGGGGGCCCGGGTGAACCTGGACGTGGTCAGCGTGGGCGCCACCATGAATATCATGCTGGGCGCCGTCCTGGCCACCGGCACCACCTACATTGAGAACGCGGCCAAGGAGCCCCACATCGTGGACCTGGCCAACTTCCTCAACGCCATGGGGGCGCGCATCTCCGGCGCGGGCACCGACGTGATCCGCATCCGGGGGGTCAAGAGCCTTCACGGCGGTACATATTCCATTATCCCGGATCAGATCGAAGCGGGAACCTACATGGCCGCCGCTGCGGCGGTGGGCGGCGACGTGCTGATTCAGAACGTCATCCCCAAGCACCTGGAGTCCATTACCGCCAAGCTGCGGGAAATGGGCGCCCGGATCACCGAGTATGAAGACGCCATCTGCGTCATCCGCACGGGCAAGCTCCGCCGGGCCAACGTGAAGACCCTGCCCTATCCCGGCTTCCCCACGGATATGCAGTCCCAGGTGGCGGTGTGCATGTCCCTAGCCAAGGGCACCAGCGTTATCACCGAGGGCATCTATGACACCCGCTTTCGCTACTGCGCCGAGTTGAACCGCATGGGCGCGAAGATCAAGGTGGACACCAAGGTGGCCCTGATCGAGGGCGTGGAGCAGCTCCACGGCTGCGAGGTCAAGGCCTGCGACCTGCGGGCCGGGGCGGCTATGGTCATCGCCGGTCTCGCGGCGGACGGTACCACCACCGTGGAGGACGTCCACTACATCGAGCGGGGCTACGAGTGCATGATTGAGAAGCTCCGGAGTCTGGGCGCGGACATCACCCGGATCGAGACCCCGGATAACCCCAGAATGCAGAGCGTGGGGTAGAAAAGGCGAAATGCCCGGCTGCACCGCGGGGGAAGTGAGAATTGAGAATGAAGGTGTTTTCAAATTGCTATTTGAAAACATTGGAAAAGCGGTCTCTCCCCGTCTGCGCCCGCCTGTAGCGCCGGCAATCTGCCGGCCCTGCATCGCCGTCACCCCTCGCTGGATCGCCCTGTCGGACGGTTGTTCCCTGTGGAAACCGGCGGCACCCCTCCACCGGCCTTGAGGCCGGTCCCCCTCCCCTGCAAGCAGGGGAGGTTCTGGACGCCCCTGCGGACTCTGAACCTGGAACCTGTTATCGATTTTGCAGACGGCAAATATATTCCCGTTTTGCAGATTGCAATCTGCAGAACACCGACAATTCTCAATTCAAACGGGACGGGAGACCCGCCCCTTACAGCCTCTATGAACCATAAGCCATGAGCGATGAGCCATGAACCATAATCCATAAACCAATCGGAGGACCCCTTCAATGGAATGGGAATTTGATCAAACTGCCCAGCAGTCTGCGGAACAGTCCACCGAGCAGAGCCAGGCCCGGCGGCGCGTCCAGCGCCGCCGTTCCGGCCCCCTGCCCCCCTGGGTGCTGGTCTTCGGCAGTCTGCTGTTCTACACCTTCTTCTTCCACATCTGGACCGAGGACCGCTTTTCTCTGGGCCGGTTCCTGACGCTGACGGTGCTGTCGCTGTCCTTTGCCCTGCTGGCCGCCCTCTTCGGGACCATCAGCAAGCGGCGGAAATATCAGAAGATTATTGCCCTGGTGGTGGTGATCTTCTGGGGCGTCATGTTTCTGACGGAGTACTTTATCCTGGACTCCTTCCACAACTTCTACACCATCGAAGGCATGCTCACCGGTGCGGGCAACGCCGGACAGGAGGATTTCAAGGATCGGACCATCGACCTGGTACTCAAGAACGTCTGGCGGATTCTGCTTTTCGCCCTGCCCATCGTCGGCTGGTTCCTGGCCAACCGCTATCTGAAGATCCGCCGGATCCTGACCAAGGGCGTGCGCCGTTACCTGGCCGCGGCGGGCGCTGGCCTGCTGGTGATCGGTCTGCTCTTCGGCAGCGTGATTTCGCCCGACAGGAACCGGATCGGCAAGGAGTACAACTTCACCGACGCCGTCCACGGCTTCGGCCTGCCCATGGGCTTTACCCTGGATTTCTTCAAGGGCGGCGGCAGCAGCGAGTTCGAGTTGCCCGACGAGCCCTTTGTGCCGGACCTGACGGAGCCCCCGGTGCAGAGCTCCGAGGGGCCGGTGCAGCCTCCGGAGACGGACACCAACGGCGAGACCCTGGAGCCCGGCACTACTGCGCCTACCGAGCCTCCCAAGCCGGTCTACACCTATCAGATGCTGGACCTGGACTTTGAGAGCCTGATCGCCAACTCCGGCGACGACACGGTGGTGAATATCTCCAAGTATCTCAGCTCCCTGACCCCCTCCAAGACCAACGAAATGACCGGGATGTTCAAGGGCAAGAACCTGATTCTGATCACCGCCGAGGCCTTCTCCAAGGAGTTCATCGACCCGGAGCTGACCCCCACCCTCTACCGGATGATGACCAAGGGCATCCAGTTCACCGACTACTATCAGCCCGCCTGGGGCGGCTCCACTTCCTCCGGCGAGTTCTCCGTTCTGACGGGCATCGAGCCGGCCCGGGGCGTCAAGTCCATCACCAACACCATCGGCCGGAATATGGACGTCACCATCGGCAACCTGCTGCAGGACCAGGGCTATTTCACCAGGGCCTATCACAACCACACCTACACCTACTACGACCGGGACAAGACCCACGAGAATCTGGGCTATGAGAAGTTTATCGGCGTGGGCAACGGCATGGAGGTCACCAAGGCCTGGCCCGAAAGCGACCTGGAAATGATCGACTTCTCGGTGCCTCAGTTCATCGACCACCAGCCCTTCAGCGTCTACTACATGACCGTCTCCGGCCACGGGGCCTACTCCTGGGGCGGCAACCGCCAGTCCGCCCGTCACAAGGAGGAGGTCCAGCATCTGGAATGCTCCGACACCGTCAAGGCCTATATCGCCTGTAACTTAGAGGTGGAGCTGGCCATGAAGTCTCTGATCGAGCAGTTGGAGGCCGCCGGGATCGCGGACGATACCCTGATCGTGCTCACCGCCGACCACTATCCCTACTGCCTGGAGAAGAGCGACGCCTGGTACACCGATAAGGACTATCTGTCCGAGTACTACGGCGAGACCGTCACCAACGTCTTCCAGCGGGACCACAACTGCCTGATTATGTGGAGCGGCTGCCTGGAAGGCATGGACCTGGTGATCGACAGTCCCACCTTCAGCCTGGACATCGTGCCCACTCTCTGCAATCTCTTCGGAGTGGAGTGGGATTCCCGGCTCTACTCCGGCCGGGACGTGTTCTCCGACGCGCCCGCCCTGGTCTTCTGGCCGGATCACAGCTGGAAGACGGACAAGGGCAGCTGGAACGCGTCCCTGAACTCCGGCAAGGAGTTCACCCCCGCCGAGGGCGCGGAGGTCACGGAGGACTACCTCAACGGCGTCCGCCGCACCGTCAGCAACAAGCTGAATTACGCCTACTCCGTCCTGGGGCTGGACTACTTCAAGCTGCTGTTTCATTAGGCGGGAATCAAGAAGTAAGAATTAAGAAGTAAGAAGTAAGAGGTATCCTTCCGGACACCTCTTACTTCTTACTTTTTCCTTCGTACTTGTTCAGCAGGACTGCAGGGGGCGGCGCCATCCGAAGCAAAGCGAGTCCGTCAGGGGACGCCCCGCTGCCTCCCGTCTGCACCCGCCGTAGGGGCGGTCAAACCTCCCCTGCTTGCAGGGGAGGGGGACCGGCCTCAAGGCCGGTGGAGGGGTGCCGCCGGTTCCCACTGGGAACAACCGTCCGGCAGGACGATCCAGCCGGGTGCGATGCCGAGACCGGGCCGGCAGATTGCCGGCCCGGCAGGATTTGCTTTCCGCAGGGGCCTTGGCCCGTGGCGCACACTGTGCGCCGCTACCTGAGCCGGGACCGGCTGGGCGTCCCCTAAGGGCGTCGTAGGCGCCGCCCCCCTACAGGCAGGCACAGGCGCTGCCGTCTACGCTTTTTCAATGTTTTCAACTGGCAATCTGAAAACACCGAAATTCTCAATTCTCAATTTCCATCCCGCTGCTGTCCCGTGTCTTCTCCCGCAGCAAGCGCCGGATCTCTGTCTCCGTCAGCGCTCGGTACTGTCCCGGCAAAAGAGCGGGGTCCAGGGCGAGGCTGCCGATGGACAGCCGTTTCAGGGTGAACACGTGGCCGCCCACGGCCTTTACCATCAGCTTGACCTGGTGCTTCCGGCCCTCCCGGAGGGCGATCCAGCCTTCGGTGACGGGTCGCTGGGGGTTTTTCATCAGATGATTGCGCTTCTTGGGGGGCAGCAGGGCCTGGCAGGCCCCGATGGTGGTATAGCCCTCCGGCCAGGCCCGGGCAGGGCGGGACGTGACCCCCGTTCCCTCCAGAATTACCCCCGCGGCCATTCGGTCAAAGTCGGCCTGCTCCAGCCGCCCGAAGGCCCGGAAGAAATAGCGCTTCTCCACGTGGGATTCCGGCCGCAGCAGCAGGGGATCCAGGGAGCCGTCGTCCGTCAGCAGGAGCAGGCCCTCCGTGTCCATATCCAGCCGCCCGATGGGGTGCAGGTCCTGCAATTCCGGGGGCAGCAGCTCCATCACCGTGGGCCGGGTGCGGTCGCTTCTCGCGGTTAAATAGCCCGCAGGCTTGTTGAGCATGATGATATTCATGGGACCCCCTGGGAAATTGAGTATTGAGAGTTG
This sequence comes from Oscillospiraceae bacterium, assembly GCA_016282135.1. GTDB lineage: Bacteria > Bacillota > Clostridia > Oscillospirales > Oscillospiraceae > JAFRPC01. The sequence goes on along the minus strand of JAEEKA010000096.1, from coordinate 15,733 downwards.
AGAGCTGAGAATGGATGAGTTTTTCAAATCGAGATTTGAAAAACACCGATGATTCTCAATTCTCACTTTTCAATTCTCAATTATACCACAGCTTCTTCTATTCCGCAAAGAAAAAAGTCTTTGCATAATCCGGGCTTCTGTGCTATAATCATTTGATAGAACGCCCGGGGCCGTGTATTGCCCCGAAAGCCTTGAAAACGGAGCGAGATCACCATGTCCGAAATCCATTCCCACACGCTTTTTGAACGTCTTTCCGCCGCCCTGCCCGGTGCGGAGCTGCTGGCCGGGGAGCCCCTGGCCGCCCATACCTCCTTCCGCATCGGCGGGCCTGCCGAAGTGTTGGCCTGCCCCCGGAGCGAGGGGGAGCTCATCGCCCTTTTGGCTGCCTGCCGGGCCGAGGGGATTCTGCCCCGGATCCTGGGGGGCGGCACCAATATTCTGGCCCCGGACGACGGGCTGCCCGGGGTGGTGATCTCCACCCGGGGTCTGGATACCCTGGCCCGCACCGGGGAGAATGAGATCACCGCCGGGGCCGGAGTCTCCCTGGCCCGGCTGGCGTCCTTTGCCCAGCGGGCGGGCCTGACGGGCCTGGAATTTGCCCACGGCATTCCCGGCACTGTCGGCGGCGGCCTCTATATGAACGCCGGAGCCTACGGCGGCGAGCTGGTCCAGACGGCGGTTTCCGCCCGCTTCCTGCGCCCGGAGGGGGAGCTTCTGAGCTTTGACGGCCCCGCCATGGAGCTGCGCTACCGGCACAGTGTTTTTATGTCTTTGGAGGGGGTCATCGTCTCCGGAACCTTCCGGCTGACGCCGGGGGACCCGGAGGCCATCCAGGCCCGGATGCGGGAGCTGATGGAGAAGCGCAAGGCCTCCCAGCCTCTGGACCTGCCCTCGGCGGGCTCCACCTTCAAGCGCCCTGTGGGGGGCTACGCCGCCGCCCTGATCCAGGAGGCGGGCTTGAAGGGCTTCCGGGTGGGAGACGCCGCCGTGTCCGAGAAGCATTCCGGCTTCGTCGTCAACCTCGGCCGCGCCACCTGCGCCGACGTGCTTGCGCTGATCGCCCAGGTGCAGGAGCGGGTCAAGGCCGATTCCGGCATCGAACTGGAGCCGGAGGTCAGGATCTGGACAAGTAATAGGGAATAAGTAATAAGTAATAAGTAACCGACAGGCCGTAGGGGCGGCCATTGGCCGTCCGCAGCCCGCAGAGGAACAAGTAAACGACAGGCCGTAGGGGGCGGCGCCTCGACGCCCCGAGGGTTACCGCAAGTAATAGGTAACAAGTAATAAGTAACAGGTTGAAATCCGAATAATAGGGGAGTGGAGCGTTTCATGGCACAAAAGGAACTGAAAGAGGAACTGCGTCAAATATCAGCGCGATATTACGCCCAGCCCTGCGGGACGCCGGGTTTGTGAACTACCGGGACGATCTGCGGAATTGGTACAAGATTTACAACGGCGTCATCAGTCACATTCACATTCTTCTGACCTTTCCACGCAGAATGGAAAGTATCGAATTTGCGTGGTGGTTTCATCCAACCTATATTCCTGCAACATTAAACCTCCCCCTTGCATGGACGCAATTTGACGATCCATTGGGTCATTATGCTACGCAGTTTTACTTACCGTCTAATCTGGTGGAATGCGCGGCGGAAATCCGTGTTCCCAATCTTCCGCTTCGAGGAGCCGAATACTTATATGATGTGTTTTTCCCCCAAGTTGAAGAGATGCAAACCCGTGAGCTGGTTTATACGCGCCTTCGAAACCGCGAAATATCCCTTTGGGAAGCAGAAGATCACCGATATCCACTTTCCAACGCGATAACACCGGACTTTGCGGATCAAGCTCTGATGATGCATGACACAGAAATGCTTCCCTATTGTGTGCAGGCCTTGGAGGAACGGGAGATTCCCAACGTCGTTCGGGAAAGGCTGTCCGAAACCTCGCTGGTATGGCGCCGCACGGAGTTGCTGGAAGCGCAACGGAAGGCCTTGCAGGGAATCGAAGTCGAGCAATACATGGAGCTTTTGAAGGAGCGCAAGGAGAAGTTTCTGAAAAAGTACAAGTTGCAGGACATGGATTATGACCTGTAACGCAGGAGAAAAACAATGAACGAAATCACTCTCATGTCCTTCGGCTATCTCTACGGAGTGCCGGAGCACGCGGATACGATCATCGGCGCCCGGGGGCTGCCGAACCCCTACTATGTGGAAGCGTTGAAGCACAGCACCGGGCTGGACCCGGCGGTGCGGGACTACGTCTTTTCCACCCCCGAGGCCCAGGAATTTTTTGCCTGCTGCCTGGACCTGGTCCGGCGGCGGATCGCCCTCTACGGGGGCTACGACAGCCCCTTGAAGGAGCCCCTGGTGATTGCCGTGGGCTGTTCCGGGGGCAAGCACCGCTCCGTCAGCATGGTTTATCGGCTGGCGGAGGCCCTGGAGGCCGAGGGAATCCCGGTCCGGACGGAACACCGGGATTTGCGGAAGACCCTGGAGCACTCCGCCGGGGCGGTGGTGTTCACCCGCCGGGAGGGGGAGCTTCGCTACGTGATTGTGGAATCCTTGTCCGGCTATCCCGGTTTCCCAAAGGGCCACATGGAGGCAGGGGAGCAGGAGCGGGATACCGCCCTCCGGGAGATTTGGGAGGAGGTGGGGCTCCGGCCCAGGCTGCTGCCCGATTTCCGGGCCGCGGAGGTCTACCCCCTGCCGGGAAAGCCCGATACCTACAAGCAGGTGGTCTATTATCTGGCGGAGTACGAGGACCAGACCCCGGTACCCCAGGCCTCGGAGCTGCGGGCCGTTCATCTGCTGCCTTTGGAGGAGGCCCTGGCCGTTCTGCGCCGGGAAAGCGCCCGGCAGATCCTGCGGGACGCGGACGCGTTTTTGAATCGATAATAGGCAGTAGATGAATAGGCAATCGGCAATCGGAGACGGGAGCGGTGCGTCGGCGCGTTGGCTTCCCCGTCTGTCATTCTGAGCAAAGCGAAGAATCCGCGTCCCCCGTCCCTCGTCCCCTGGCGACTGGTCCCTGGTAACTGGTGACTGATCCCCACCTGCGGCCTCTACGCGCCATGAACTGATTTTCAACTTTCAATTCTCAACTCTCAACTCTCAATTCTCAACTGCCACCGGAGGTGTCCATTATGTCTTTTTCTTCGGAAGCAAAGGCGGAACTTTGCAGGGATTTTATCGACAAAAAATGCTGCGCCCTGGCGGAGGCCTGCGGGGTGCTGCTCTATTGCAGCGGCTTCGGGGCGGATCAGCTCCGGCTGGTGACGGAAAGCGAGGCCTTCGCGGCCCGGCTGCCCCAGCTCTTCCGCAAGGCCTTCAAGCTGGACTTCGACGAGGTTCAGGAGGGGGGCAAATTCACGTTTTTAATTCTGGACCGGTCCAAGATCGACCGGATCTTTGAGGCCATCGGCTACAGTCCTGTAGAGAGCGTCAGCCTCCACGTCAACTACGGCCTGCTGGAAAAGGACTGCTGCCGTCAGGCCTTCCTGCGGGGGGCCTTCCTCTCCGGGGGCTCCGTAACCGACCCGGAAAAGCGCTACCACCTGGAGCTGGCCACCAACCACCACAAGGTCAGCCGGGAGACGGAGAGTCTGCTGCTGGACCAGGGCTTCTCCCCCAAGACCACCCTTCGCAACGGCAGCTCCATCCTCTACTTCAAGCAGAGCGAGGGCATCGAGGACTTTCTGGCCTTTCTGGGGGCGCCCGTGGCGGCCATGGGGGTCATGGAGGCAAAGATCGAGAAGGATATGAAGAACAAGATCAATCGGATCGTCAACTGCGACAACGCCAACACCTCCAAGGTGGTGGAGGCGGCCCAGACCCAGATCGCCGCCATCCGAGCCCTCCGGGAGCGGGGCCGGTTCGAGGACCTGCCCGAGAAGCTCCGCCGGACCGCAGAGCTCCGGGAGGAGAACCCGGAAGCCACCCTGGCCGAGCTGGCGGAGATGTTCGACCCGCCGCTGACCAAGTCAGCGTTGAATCACCGGCTGCGCAAGCTCTGCGAGCTGGCAAATGAAGAATGAAGAATTGTGGTGATTTCAAATTGTGATTTGAAACCATTTGAAACGGACGGGGGACGCGGATCCTGATGCCCTTGATAATGGGACGCACCCAAAGCCTTCCCCTCAAGGGGAAGGCAAGGGACGGGGGACACGCGACGAGCAATGCTCGCCCCTACGGCGCTCAGAATGACGCGCTGAACTCTGAACCCTGAACCCAAACCCTGATTCTTGATCCATGATATTTCGTTCTATGAGGAGATAACCATGTCATTTGTCCATTTACATCTTCATACTGAGTACAGCCTCCTGGACGGGGCCTGCCGGATCGGGAAGCTGATGGACCGGGTGAAGGAGCTGGGGCAGTCCGCTGTGGCCATCACCGACCACGGGGTCATGTACGGGGTCGTCGATTTCTACAAGGCCGCCAAGGCCGCCGGGGTCAAGCCCATCATCGGCTGCGAGGTCTACGTAGCGCCCCGGACCCGCTTCGACAAGGTCCACGGCATCGACAACGAAAACGCCCACCTGGTGCTGCTGTGCCAAAACGAGACCGGCTACCGGAACCTGAGCTATCTGGTCTCTAAGGGCTTTTTGGAGGGCTTCTACGGCCGTCCCCGCATCGACATGGAGCTGCTGCGGCAGCACTCCGAGGGCCTCATCGCCCTGTCCGCCTGTCTGGCGGGGGCCATTCCCCGGCGGCTGAAAATCGACGACTACGAGGGGGCGAAGGAAATCGCCCTGGAATACAGCCAAATCTTCGGGCCGGACAATTTCTATCTGGAGCTCCAGGATCATGGCATTGCGGAGCAGGCCAAGGTCAACCCCCTGCTGCTGCGCCTGTCCCGGGAGCTGAAGCTGCCCCTGGTGGTCACCAACGACGCCCACTACCTCCGCAAGGAGGACGCCGCCACCCAGGACGTGCTCATGTGCATCCAGATGGGCAAAACCGTGGACGACCCAAATCGCATGCGTTTTGAGAGCGAGGAGTTCTACGTCAAGTCCGAGGAAGAGCTTCGGCAGCTCTTTCCCCAGCTGGAGGAGGCCTTTGAGAATACCGCGAAAATCGCCGGGCGCTGCAACGTGGAGTTTGAATTCGGCCATTACCATCTGCCTGCCTACGAGGCCCCGGACGGGTCGGACTCGCTGACCTATTTCCGAAAATTATGCCGGGACGGCTTTGCAGAGCGCTACGGCAGTTCCTCCGAGGATGGGGGCATCGGGGCGTCGAGGACGCCGCCCCCTACCCTTGCCGCGTATCGGGAGCGACTGGACTACGAAATGAGCGTCATCGAGAAGATGGGCTACGTGGACTACTTCCTGATCGTGGCGGACTTCATCCGCTGGGCCAAGGAGCAGGGCATCCCCGTGGGGCCCGGCAGAGGCTCCGGCGCGGGCTCCATCGCCGCCTACTGCATGCACATCACCGAGATCGACCCCATGCAGTACGCCCTGATTTTCGAACGCTTCCTGAACCCGGAGCGGGTCTCCATGCCAGACTTTGATACGGACTTCTGCCAGGAGCGCCGGGGAGAGGTTATCGACTATGTGACCCGGAAATACGGCAAGGACCGGGTGGCCCAGATCGTCACCTTCGGCACCATGGCCGCCCGGGGCGCGGTCCGGGACGTGGCACGGGCCCTGAACATGAGCTACGCCGAGGCCGACGTGGTGGCAAAGGCCATTCCCAACGAGCTCCACATGACCCTGGAGCTGGCCCTCACCAAGAATCCCAAGCTGAAAAAGATGTACGATGAGGATCCCAGGGTAAAGAAGCTCATCGACACCGCCCGGGACATCGAGGGCATGCCCCGGAACACCTCCACCCATGCCGCCGGCGTGGTGATTACCGCCCGGCCCGTTTCCGACTACGTGCCTCTCGCCCGGAACGAAGACACCATCGTCACCCAGTTCACCATGACCACCATCGAGGAGCTGGGCCTGCTGAAGATGGACTTCCTGGGCCTGCGGAACCTGACCGTCATTGACGACGCGGAGCGGCAGATTCGCCGGATCGACCCGGGCTTCTCCATGAAGAACGTCCCCGACGACGATCCCGAGACCTTTGCCATGCTGGGGGAGGGCAAGACCTCCGGCGTGTTCCAGCTGGAATCCACGGGCATCACCGGGGTCTGCGTCCAGATGAAGCCCCAGTCCATTGAGGATATGACCGCCATCGTGGCCCTCTATCGTCCGGGCCCCATGGAATCCATCCCCAAATTCATCCAGTCCAAGCACCACCCGGAGACCATCAGCTATATCACCCCCCAGCTCCAGCCGATTCTTGAAGTGACCTACGGCTGCATCGTCTATCAGGAGCAGGTCATCGAAATCTTCCGGAAGCTGGGCGGCTATACCCTGGGCCAGGCGGACAATATGCGCCGGGCCATTTCCAAGAAAAAACAGAACGTCATCGTCCAGGAGCGCCAGGCTTTTGTCTACGGCGATCCCGCCCGGGGCATTCCCGGGGCCCTGGCCAACGGCGTGAGCGAAGCGGCGGCCCAGAAAATCTACGACGAGATTCTGGATTTCGCCAACTATGCCTTCAACAAGGCCCATGCGGTGTGCTACGCCAAGGTCAGCTACGACACCGCCTGGCTGAAATGCCACTGGCCCCGGCAGTACATGGCGGCCCTGATGACCTCCATGCTCTCCGACACGGAAAAGGTGGCGGGCTATATCGCGGACTGCCGGGAAATGGGCATCCCCCTGGCGCCCCCGGACGTGAACCGCTCCGAGGACGTATTCACCGTGGAGGGGGACAGCATCCGCTTCGGCCTGGGCGCCGTGAAGAACGTGGGCCGGGGCCTGATCCGCAAAATGACGGCGGAGCGGGAGATCGGCGGCCCCTTCACCGGCTTGACGGACTTCTGCAAGCGGCTCAGCGACACCGAGATCAACCGGCGGACCGTGGAGAATCTGATCCGCTGCGGGGCCATGGACAGCTTCGGCCTCCGCCGGAGCCAGCTTCTGGCGATCTACGAGCCCCTGATGGGCTGGCTCACCAGCCAGACCCGCCGGAATCTCTCCGGCCAGGTGGGGCTCTTCGACGGCCTGGAGGACAAGGAATCCGACCTGGGCATCCCCGTGCCGGAGATCCCGGAGCTGGAGCTCTTCGAGCTGCTGAACGGGGAGAAGCAGACCACCGGCCTGTACATCTCCGGCCACCCCATGGATCAGTACCGGAAGGCCCTGCGCCGGACCAAGGCCGTGGCCGTCCGGCAGGTGACGGGGGAGGATTCCCCCTTCCGGGACGGGGAGACCGTCACCGTCTGCGGCATCGTTCAGAGCGTCGTCACCAAGACCACCCGCAACAGCAGCCTCATGGCCTACGTGACCCTGGAGGACGACACCGGAAGCCTGGAGGTGCTGGTGTTCCCGGCGGCCCTGGCCCGGTTTGAGGAGCTGCTGAAGGAGGGCGCCGCCCTGGCCCTGGAGGGCCGGGTCTCCCTGCGGGATGATAAGCCAGCCCAGCTCATGGCAAACACGGCGCAGCCCCTGGAGGAATTCGTCCGAACCGGAGGCGTGCCCGCCCGGGCCCTGGGCCGGGTATCGGCCTGCGGCAAGCTCTATCTGAAGCTCCCCTCCGAGGACAGTCTGGAGTATCAGAAGGCCAGGGCCATTATCAACATGTTCCCCGGTCAGACCCCCACGGTCCTCTACTTCGCCGATACCGGCCTGCGCCGGGGCGCCCAGTGCCTGCCCGAGGCGGTCATGCTGGAGGAGCTGCGGGAGCTGCTGGGCGAGGACGCGGTGGTGGAAAAATAATTGACAGGTGACAATTGACAATTGACAGGTGACAATTGACAATTCACAAGTGACAAGTGACAGACGACAGGTGACGCCCCGAACGTCGCGGGAAGCGACAGGCGACGCCTGTAGGGGGCGGCGTCCTCAACGCCCCGAACGCCGCGGGAAGCGACAGGCGATGCCTGTAGGGGGCGGCGTCCTCGACGCCCCGAACGCCGCGGGAAGCGACAGGCGACGCCTGTAAGGGGCGGCGTCCTCGACGCCCCGAACGCCGCGGGAAGCGACAGGCGACGCCTGTAGGGGGCGGCGTCCTCGACGCACCGAACGCCGCGGGAAGCGACAGGCGATGCCTGTAGGGGGCGGCGTCCTCGACGCCCCGAACGTCGCGGGAAGCGACAGGCGACGCCTGTAGGGGCGGCATCCTCGACGCCCCGAATGTCGCGGGAAGCGACAGGCGACGCCTGTAGGGGGCGGCGTCCTCGACGCCCCGAACGTTGCGGGAAGCGACAGGCGACAAGTGTACGGGAAATGTAATAAATTTTAAAAAATCGCTACACTTTTTTATCAGTTTGTGGTATAATGTAGCCTGTGATTTTGCGGGCTTGCGTCCCTGTATTTTTAATGAAACGAGAACGATATGAAAGCGAAATTGATCGTGCCGCTGGTGCTGCTGGTTTTGCTGCTCACCGGCTGCTACTCCTTTGACAGCGATTCCCTCTATGCCCTGCCTCTGCGCTCCGAGGAATACCGGGCGCTGCAGAGCGCCGTGGAATCGGCCTTGGGCAGCGGAAGCTACAGCGCCCCCGTTTCCGGCGACAATCCCCAGCCGGTCCAGCAGATGGATCTGGACGGAGACGGCCAGGAGGAGGTTCTGGTCTTTTGCAAGATGGACGGGGAACGGCCCCTGCGGGTTCTGATTTTCCGCCGGGAGGAAGAGCGCTTCACCCTGGCCTGCACCCTGGACGGGGACGGCACTGCCTTTGACTCCGTCCAGTATGCCCAGGTAGACGGCCAGCCCGGCATGGAGATCCTGGTCTCCCGCCGGATCGGCGAGCAGGTCCAGCAGTATGTGAGCGTCTACACCCTCACCGACGGCAAGGCCCAGGAGCTGATGAGCTCCGGCTACGCCGCCTACACCGTCCTGGATCTGGACGGGGATCAGCGCTCGGACATCTTCGTCCTGCGGGCCAACGCGGAAGGCCCCCGGGCCTACGCGGAGCTCTACCGTTTTCGGGACGGGGAGCTGCAAAAGGACGCCGAGGCCAGCCTCTCCACCGGGGCGGACTCCGTCAAGCGCATCCTGACGGGCCAGATTGCTCCGGGGGTGCCCGCCGTCTTTGTGGCCAGCGCCTACGACGAGAGCAATCTGATTACCGACGTGTTCTCCCTGAACGAGAACGTATTCACCAACATCACCCAGAACGCGGAGAGCGGCCAGAGCGCCCAGACCGTCCGCAACTACTACGTTTACTCCACCGACATCGACGGCGACGGTGTGATTGAGCTGCCCAACACCCTGGCCCTGCCCGCCCTGGAGGGGGACAGCGGCTCCGAGGGCCAGTACCGGATCATCTGGTACAGCCTGGCTCCCGACGGCACCCGGACGGACAAGATGACCACCTATCACAATTTTGCCGAGGGCTGGTTCCTCTTCCTGCCCGAGAGCTGGTGCCAGGGCCTTTGCGTCACCAAGTGCCGGACTGAGGACGGCTGCGTGGGGACGGAGCTGGTCCGGCTGGAAGAGGATCAGAGTCTGACGCCCCTGGTGACCGTCTACGCCATCACCGGCGAAAACGCCCGGGAGTTGAGTGAAGCGGAGGGCCGCTTCCTGCTGGATCAGCGGGGCGACGTGTTCTTCTCCGTCCTGCTGGGGGAGGCGGCGGATCTGGATCAGGAGGAGCTTCGGAACTGGTTCCGGAAGTCGATTTCCCCGGACCTGCTGCCCAACGAGGGATAGAGATAAGGGACAGGTGACGCCCGTGGGGGGCGGCGTCCTCGACGCACCGAACCCCATTGTAGGAATGCAAAGTTCAAAATGCAGAATGTAAAATTGCGGTGTTCTCAAATCGCCGTTTGAAAATGGATTGAAATCAGGAGGGGGGACGCGGAATGCTTCGCTTCGCCGCGAAGCAAGTCCTTTCGGGCGCGCAGAATAACAGGCGGGGAGGATCCTTTCCGTCAATTCTCAACTCTCAATTCTCAATTCCAACGGGACGGGAAACCCGTCCCCTACGGGCTCTGAACCCGCTGCGCTGTCGATTATGCAGACGGCAAATTCCTTTCCGTTTTGCAGATACCAATCTGCAAAATACCGACAATTCTCAATTCTCAACTCTCAATTCTCAATTCCAACGGGACGGGAAACCCGTCCCCTACGGGCTCTGAACCCGCTGTCGATTATGCAGACGGCAAATTCCTTTCCGTTTTGCAGATACCAATCTGCAAAATACCGACAATTCTCAATTCTCAACTCTCAATTCTCAATTCCAACGGGACGGGAAACCCGTCCCCTACGAAACCCTGATCCCTGCTCCCTGAACATGGAATATCGAATCCGAAAGGTTGGAAATAAAAGATGAAGAAAGTATTGATTTTGGAGGATGAGGTCAACATCCGCAGCTTTGTGGTGATCAATCTGCGGCGGGCCGGTTATGACGCCATTGAGGCGGGCACCGGCGCGGAGGCGCTGGAGCGCCTGCGGGAAAACCCTGACATCGGCGTTGCCATTCTGGATATTATGCTGCCGGATATGGACGGCTTCGAGGTCTGCCGGAACATCCGGGCCACCAACAAGGTCATCGGCATCATCATGCTCACCGCCCGCACCCAGGAGATGGACAAGGTCACCGGCCTGATGACCGGCGCGGACGACTACGTCACCAAGCCCTTCTCTCCCGCGGAGCTCACCGCCCGGATCGACGCCATCTTCCGCCGCATCGGCGGGGAGACCAACACCGACGCCGAGGTGCTGAGCCAGGGCATTTTCGTGCTGAACACCCGCAACCGCACCCTGGAAAAGAACGGCGAGCGGATCAAGCTGACCCAGGTGGAATACGCCATCATGAAGCTGTTCATGCAGAATCCGGGCCGGGCCCTGTCCCGGGAGGACATTCTCACCTCCGTCTGGGGCCGGGACTACGACGGCGAGCTGAAGATCGTGGACGTGAATATCCGCCGCCTGCGCATCAAGATCGAGAACGATACCGCCAACCCCACCTTTATCACCACGGTCTGGGGCTTCGGCTATAAATGGGGTGCCTGAGCTTGAAGAACCCGAAACAAAAGCAGGCGCTGCGGGCGGAACGGCGGAAGAAACGCCGCTTTGCCAGCGGCATCCGTCAGCGCTGGCTGCGGAGCATTCTGACTATCATGGCCGTGATCGTGGTGTTTATGGGCGTGGCCTTCACGGCGGCCAATGGGTTCTATACCTATTCCACCATGCGCTCCGGCCTGGAGGCCGAGGCCAACACCACAGCGGCCTTTCTGCGGAACAATCTGAATCTGGACTACGACGAATGCAAGGCATCCTGCATCCAACTGGTTCAGAACTACGCCGGCCGTGACCGGTTGGAGCTCCAGTTCGTGGGCAGCAAGGGAGAGGTGATGGCCTCCTCCTACGGCCTCTTTGCCGAGGAAACCGTCCGCACCTCCGACTTCTCCAAGGCTTTGGAGACCAAAAACAACGTCTACTTCGTGGGAGAAAATCCCTCCACCGGCGAGCGGATTATGTCCGTGTCCACCCCAATGATCTATGCCGACGGCCGGGTGGTGGGCGTTTTGCGCTACGTGTCCAGCACACGGAACGCGGACCGGCTGATCTGGGTGGGGCTGCTCTTTGCCGTGGGCTTCGCCCTGGGCGCCCTGCTCCTGGTCTACGTCAGCAACCGCATGTATTTCCGCTCCATTCTGGAGCCCGTGGCGGAGATCACCGACACTGCCAAGCGCATTTCCGCCGGCAGCTACGGCGTCCGGATCCAGAAAAAATTTGACGATGAGATCGGCGAGCTGGCCGACACCGTCAACGATATGTCCGCCAAGATCAGCCAGGCGGAGCGGATGCAGTCTGAGTTTGTCTCCTCGGTCTCCCATGAGCTCCGCACTCCCCTGACCGCCATTACCGGCTGGGGCGAGACCCTGCTGGAGGGAGACGCTGACCCGGAGGAGACCCGCCGAGGCATTTCCATCATCCTGGGCGAGGCCCGGCGGCTGACCTCCATGGTGGAGGAGTTGCTGGAGTTCACCCGGATCCAGGACGGCCGCTTCACCCTGAACGTCCGCACCTGCGACCTGCGGGCGGACTTTGAGGACATGATCTTCATGTATGGCAGCCGGCTCCGCCAGGAGGGGATCAAGCTGGAATACGAGGCCTCCGACGACGAGATCCCCGAGATTTCCTGCGACCCCGAGCGGATGCGTCAGGTCTTCCTGAACATCCTGGACAACGCCGCCAAGCACGGCGGCGAGGGCAAACGGATCCACGTCTCCATGGGCCTGGAGGGAGACCGGATCGTCACCCGGATCCGGGACTACGGCCCCGGCATCCCGGAGGAAGAGCTGCCCCACGTGAAGATGAAGTTCTACAAGGGCAGCTCGAAGGCCAGAGGCTCCGGCATCGGCCTGGCGGTCTGCGACCAGATCGTGGAGCTCCACGGGGGCACGCTGACCCTGGAAAACGCCGAGGGCGGCGGATGCCTGGTGACGGTGTCGCTGCCCGTCACACAATAAAGTGAAAAATGAATCGTGAAGAGTTGAGGTATTTTGCAATACCTGAATTGCAAAATGAATTCAATTTGAATTCGCAAATGGCAATTTGCGAAACTCCACAATTATTTATCATTCACGATTAATTCGTTCGAGAGAGGAGGGACCGCTCGTGTCCAAAGAAAGCTGTCCCGTACAGGAAAAATTCAAAACCATGATCGGCGGTCAGGCGCTGATCGAGGGCATCATGATGCGGGGGCCGGAGAAGCAGGCCATCGTGGTCCGCAGTCCCAAGGAGGGGCTGGTGGACAAGATCGACACCCTGAAAAAAAAGACCGGGATTCTCACCTGGCCCCTGATCCGGGGCATCGTGAACTTCGGCGGCTCCATGGTCTCCGGCGTCAAATCCCTGATGTGGTCCGCCGAGCACGCGGATATGGAGGACGGCGAGGAGAATGCCGAGCCCTCCAAGCTGGATCAGTGGCTGGAAAAGAAGCTGGGCAGCGAAAAGTTTATGTCCGCGGTGGTTACTGTCGCCGTGGTGTTGGGCCTGGGCTTCTCCCTGCTGCTGTTCTTCCTGCTGCCCATGCTGCTGGGCAACCTGCTCCAGCGGCTTACCGACTGCGGCGTGGTGCTGCAGCACCTGGCGGAGGGTCTGGTCCGCATTCTCATCTTCCTGGGATATATGATTTTGATTTCCAAAATGAAGGATATGCGCCGGGTGTTTTCCTACCACGGCGCCGAGCATAAAACCATCCGCTGCTACGAGGCCAAGCTCCCCCTGACGGTGGAGAACGTGCGGACCATGACCCGGAAGCATCCCCGCTGCGGCACCAGCTTCCTTTTCGTGGTGATGGCCCTGTCCATCTTCCTGTTTACCGTGGCTTCCGCTCTGCTGAACGCCTGGATCCCCGGTCTGCGGGAGCTCCAGGAAAACAGCCGGGTGCTCTACAATCTGCTGATGATGGGCATCAAGCTCATCGTCATGCTGCCCCTGGTGGTGTCCATCAGCTATGAGATCAACCGGCTGGTGGGCCGCCACGACAACCGCTTCACCCGGATCCTCACGGCGCCGGGCATGTGGTTCCAGAACTTTACAACCAACGAGCCGGACGACTCCATGATCGAGGTGGCCATCCGGGCCCTGGAGCTGGTCCTGCCCGAGCAGGAGGGTACCGACAAATGGTAAAGACCTACGCCGACCTCTACCTGGACGCGAGAAAGGCCCTGCTGCCCACCGAGGGCATGTACGCGGGGAACGTCGCCCGGGAATTGGTCTGCGCGGCCTCCGGCAAAACACAGGAGGCGCTGATCGCGGACCGCAGCCTCTACGCCTCCGAGGAAATCTGCGCCCGGGTGGAGAATTTCGTCCGGCGGCATATCACGGGGGAGCCCACCGCCTACATCCTGGGCCAGTGGGATTTTGCCGATATGACCCTCACCGTGACCCCCGACGTGCTGATCCCCCGGGACGACACCATGGCGGTGACGGAGCTTGCCATCAAGAAAGCCCTGTTTCTCCCCCAGAATCCCCGGATCCTGGACCTCTGCACCGGCTCCGGCTGCATCGGCCTGGCGGTGGCCCGGCGGGTGAAGGACGCCAAGCTGACCCTGGCGGACGTGTCCATGGACGCTCTGCGGGTGGCCAAGAAGAACGCAGCGGACCTCCACCTGGGCGGCCGGGTGAGCTGCGTCCAGGTGGACGCCAAACAGCCCGCCCCCCACTTCCTGGGGAAATTTGATCTGATCGTCTCCAATCCGCCCTACGTCACCACCGAGGAAATGGGGCAGTTGGACCCCTCCGTCCGGGATTATGAGCCCCATCTGGCCCTCCACGGGGGCCGCGACGGCCTGGATTTCTACCGGGCTATCGTCCGCAACTTCACCCCGGTCCTCCGGCCCGGCGGCTGTATGGCCTTCGAGTTCGGCATGGGCCAGGATCCCGCCGTCGGCGAGATCTTAGAGGCCGCCGACTTCACGATCCTCGAATGGAAGCAGGACAACTCCGGCATCGTCCGGGCGGTGCTGGCTCAGTACGGAGAAGAAGCCACGAGTGACAAGTGACGTCTGCAGGGTGCGGCGCCCTCGACGCCCCGTTGTCTCCCATTCGTACCCGCCTGTAGCGCGGGCAATCTGCCCGCCATTCCCCGTCCGCACTTGCTTGCAGAAAGCCTTGAACCCTGAACCTGCGGGCGGATGTGGGCATCCGCCCCTACGGGCTGACCGCGGGACGGTAAACCCGGCCCCTGCGGCCCTGAACCGATTCTCCATGAAACAGTCTCGTTTATGGTACAGCAACCATTGTACAATAAAGGCATCCTGAAACAAGAGAGGTAATTCGATATGGCTACCAAGAAACCCGCGATGGAAACGCCGGCGCCTGCCGAGGATAAGAAAAAGGCTCTGGAAACCGCCCTGAAGCAGATTGAAAAGAGCTTCGGCAAGGGGGCCGTCATGCGCATGGGCGACCGGCCTGCCCTGAATATTGAGGCCATTCCCACGGGCTCCCTGGCCCTGGACGCCGCTTTGGGCGTGGGAGGCGTGCCCAAGGGAAGAATCATTGAAATCTACGGGCCCGAGTCCTCCGGCAAGACCACCCTGGCCCTGCACATCCTGGCCCAGGCCCAGAAGATGGGCGGCGAGGTGGCTTTCGTGGACGCGGAGCACGCCCTGGACCCGGTCTATGCCAAGGCCATCGGCGTGGACATCGACTCCATGCTGGTCTCCCAGCCGGACACCGGCGACCAGGCCCTGGAGATCACCGACGCCCTGGTGCGCTCCGGCGCGGTGGACGCCGTGGTGGTGGACTCCGTGGCGGCCCTGGTGCCCCGGCAGGAGATCGAGGGCGAGATGGGCGACCAGTTTGTGGGTCTTCAGGCCCGGCTCATGTCCCAGGCCCTCCGCAAGCTGGCGGGCACCATCTCCAAGACCAACTGCGTCGTCATCTTCATCAACCAGCTGCGCATGAAGATCGGCGTCATGTACGGCAACCCCGAGACCACCACCGGCGGCAACGCCCTGAAGTTCTACGCTTCCGTGCGGCTGGACGTCCGCCGGGTGGAGGGCATCAAGGAAGGCGGAAACGTGGTGGGCAACCACGTCCGGGTGAAGGTCGTGAAGAACAAGGTGGCTCCGCCCTTCCGCCAGGCCGAGTTTGACATCATGTTCGGCGAGGGCATCTCCAAGTGGGGCGAGCTGGTGGATATGGCCGTGGACTTCGACATCGTCCAGAAGGCCGGCTCCTGGTTCTCCATGAACGGCGAGCGCATCGGCCAG
>JAEEKA010000095.1 GCA_016282135.1 Oscillospiraceae bacterium | reverse complement strand
GATTCGCCCTGCTATACAGTCCTGTGCTATTTGTACTCGTTCCTCTGTGCTTAACTTTTTCTTATTTGGCATAGTAATGCTCCCCCTATGATGACAGTGTTTTCTTATTTCACTGTCTCTCATAGAGGGAGCATATCAGATATGGGCGGGGCGCTTTTTCTCAATCCGCAGATTTCTTTTCCTGATACAGCTTGGGATAGGCCTTTTGATCCCGCGCCTTCAACAGCAGGGCCGCCGCCGCGGAGCTCAGCGTCACTCCCAGAATCAGCACCCAGGTCCAGGTGGAGCCCGCGTGGTCATAGACCTGGCCCACGGCAAGGTTGATGCCGCCGGTGACCGCCGTGTAGGCCACGCTCATAAGGCCGTTGATCCGTCCCCGGTGGCTGGCGGGAATCCGGGTGGAGACGTAGGGCCCCTCCGAAACCGTGGAGAAGATTTCGCCCCAGGTAAAGACCAGCATCGCCAGATAGTAGCCCGGAATAAAGCCCAGAAGCAGCAGGAAGATCATATAGCCTCCAAAGACGAGAAGCCGTCCCGTGAGCATCTTGCCGGTGTCCCGCATTCTGGAAAAAATCCGGGTGATCAGCGGCGTGAAGATGACAACGGTGATGCAGTTCAGGCTGGTGACCGTCCCGAAAATGACGGCGCCGTCGTCGCCGTGGACCCCGGCCATGTCCAGGGGCATGATGTAGTTGTACTGGGCGTAGGCGGCAGAATAGAAGGTGCCGCAGAGCAGGTAGAGGAGCAGCAGCGGATTCTCCTTCAAAACCGCAAAGACGCCGGCCCCCTCTTTTTTGGCCTGATAGGCAGACTCCTCGCCGGTATCCTCCACCGGCGTCACGTCCTGAATCAGCACCGCAATGAGGACCGTTGACATGGCGATGGAAATGCCGCTGATCAAAAAGCTGAGCCACAAATAATCCTTGAACAGGATCCCCGCGATGGTGGGGGAAAGAACCAGGCCGAGATTTGCGCCAAGATAACCCAGCGAGTAGGCTCGCTCCCGGTCCCTGGTGGCGGACAGATCCGCAAAGAGCGCGTCATAGGCGGGTCCCTCTACGCTCTGAAACAGACCGGCAAAGACAAACAGCAGGATGGTACCCATCCCCAGGGGGATTGCCGAGCTGACGAGGAAGCAGAGAATGCTGACGCAGTCGCAGATCACAATGAGCCATTTTTTGTTGAAGCGGTCGGTGAGCCTGCCGCCGATCAGGTTGGCAGGCAGCATAATCACGCTGGAGCCCACGAAAAAATAGGAGATTTCCGCAGCCGAGAAGCCAAGCTTCTGGCTGAGAATCATGGTCAGGACGGGCCAGATCATGGCGCCGAGATTTGTGACGACTCGGCCAAAGAAGAGTACGTAGATCTCTCGCCGCAGCCCGCGGTATTGATTCAGTAGTGTCATTTTTCCTCTTGCCGTACGCGCTTTATGGCGCAGGCCAATTCGTTGTTACATAATCCGGATGGCCCGGCCGGCGGTTTTCAGGGCCGATTCATCCAGCTCGCCGCTGTCCAGCACAAGCCGACCGTTGACAAAGACCTTCTCGATGCCGAAGGGCTGCTCCCGATCCGGGACGCCCTTTCGAAGCGCTTCTTCGTCGAAAACCGTCAGATCCGCATAATATCCCGAGCGCAGGTAGCCCCGCTCCTTGATTTGGAAGCGTTCCGCGGTGGCGCCGGTCATGCGGTGAATCGTCCTGGGGAGCGTATCTCCCGCGCCCAGCAGGGAATCCCGGAGGAATTTGGGAAAACAGTCGTAAATCGCGGGATTTTGCACCCCGTGCTCCTCCACCCAGGCGTCGGTCATATACAGGCAGTGCTCGTTGTGCTCAAATTCGTGGATAATCTCCGGTGTGGAGTAGGGCCCCATATTGACCCGGCCCTTGAAGCCGCTGAGCTCGCAGAGCTTCAAATAGGCTTTGAGGTCGCTGGTTTTTTCCTCCTTTGCGATCTCATGGACGGTTTTTCCCTCGTATTTCTCATTGCCCGGACCCAGGTAAGCGATTTGGATGTCCCGGAAGCCGAAGCCCAGCAGCTTGCTGGCCGCCCGCACAATCACGGACAGCTTGAGCCTGGTTGCCAGGCTGCTTCGCTGTTTGGGGCTCATGCCCTGATACCAGGCCGGCAGGATAACGGAGATGACAGAGGTTCCGATACATTCGTTGTAGATGTCAAACATCAAGTCCACGCCCTCGGCGCGAAGCTGCTCCATCATGCGCAGAAGCTCGTCCTTGCCCTTGAAGGAGCTGCGGCCTACGAAAATGGCATGGGAATAGTGCAACTTCAACGGGGTGCCCCGGGCAATCTCCACCAGCTCGTCAAAGGCTCTGAGCAGATGGGATCTGCCAAAGAGCTCCGGATAGGCCAGGGACACCTTGCCCTCTGCCCGGGGATGGACAGTGAGGGGCCTGTCGTATTTCACGCAGAGGGCGGCCACCTTTTTCAGCTCCTCCAGGTCCGCGTAGAGGCCGGGCTCGTACATCAGGCCCAGAGAAATGCCCGCCGCTCCCTGCTGCAGGGCCTTCTCCAAAATGGCCAGCATGGCGGTTTCTTCCTCCGCCGTCAGCTTTCGGTTCTCATTGCCGCCCACGGCCGCCCGGGCAGAGCAATGGCCCGCCAGCTCCGCCAGATTGCAGGGCATGCGGCTGTCCACGGCGGCGCAGTATTCCTCCACCGTACCGTAGGCCCCGGTGGTATCGGAAAAGCCGAAGAGGCCGCCGCCCAGCTTGTCCACTGTTTTGCAGCCCGGCTCAAAGCCCACGGCGGACAGGCCGCAGTTGCCTGCCACAAAGGTGGTAATGCCCTGCCGGATAAAGGGGGCGAAATAGGGCAGCGGGTCCCGCTTGATGGCAAACCAGTCGTTGTGGGAATGGCCGTCGATAAAGCCCGGGGCAACGGATTTTCCCCCCAGGTCGATGATCCGGTCCGCCTGCACGTCCAGCTTGGGTCCCACAGCCTCGATCCGGTCCTCTGCCAGCAGGAGCTCTCCAAAATAGGCGTCGCTGCCGCTGCCGTCATAGATTTTCGCGTTTTTGATCCACGTTTTCATCTGTTCTATCTCCTTTTCTTTCTCTTTGGCTCCGGCAGCTCCGGGAGCATCGCTTCAATCAGCGCCGCCAGAAAGTCCCGGTCTTCGATCCGATCCACCAGAAGCATCTCCGACCCGCCCTCGTAGGGAAGCTCCCGGGGGGCATCCGGCAGCAGGGCCTTCGCCGCCGGGACAGGCTTCACCAGAAATCGGTCGTCGTAAATCCCACCGAAGATTCGTCCCCGGCAGTAGAGGATATATTCCCCCATCATGGCCCGCCAGCTGACGTCCGGCACGTCGGACAACTGGTCCAGCACAAAGTCAAGATACGCCCTTGCGGAAGCCATCGCCTTCCTCCTTTTGATCCTCCAAACGCCTTTTTTGTCCACGTCAAAGCAGGATGCTTCCTCTCTTATCCGGAAGGCCGCATTCAACGGGCAATCAGGTCCGACAGCCGCTTCCCGTAATAGAAGTCGTGGGTCAGCCGGTCGTACTCCTCCCACAGGGGCAGCGTACGGCAGACAGCTGCTCTTGGACAGGGCTCGGACTCCTTGCTCAGGCAGGCCACCGGAGCCAGGGAGCCCTCCATCAGATCCAGAATCTCTCCCACACTGTAGTCCTCCGGCTCCCGGGTAAGCCGGAAGCCGCCGCCTTTGCCGCCGGTGCCGACGATCAGACCGCCGCCTACCATGGTTTTCACCAGAATTTCCAGATATTTTTTCGAAATCTCCTGCCGCTGGGCAATGTCCTTCAGCGGGGCAGGCTCCTGCCGCCCGTGTTCCGCCAGGTCAATCATAATCCGCAGCGCATAGCGTCCCTTGGTGGAAATCATCCAAACTCCCTCCATTTCCTCTGTTTTGTTTATTATACTTCAAAGCAGGGGCGGAAAGCAAGGAATTTTTCATTTATTTGCCTATTGACACAGTAGGTTAATGGTGTTATAGTATGGGCAATTCCGTTCCTCACCCCAATTCCAATCCAAATCCACAGGAAAGAAGGACGACGAATATGGCGAACATTTATCAAGGCGCACTGGGTCTGATCGGCAGCACGCCTCTGATGGAGGCAGCAAACCTGAAAAAGCGGCTGGGCCTGGAGGCCAGGCTGCTGGTAAAGCTGGAATACTTCAATCCCGCAGGCAGCGTCAAAGACCGGGTGGCAAAGTCCATGATCGAAGACGCGGAGGCCAGGGGTCTGCTGAAACAGGGCTCCGTCATCATTGAACCCACCTCCGGCAACACCGGCATCGGCCTGGCAGCCATCGCCGCGGTGAAGGGCTACCGGATCATCCTCACCATGCCGGAAACCATGAGCGTGGAGCGCAGGAACATTCTGAAGGCCTACGGAGCGGAAATTGTGCTGACTGAGGGTGCCCTGGGCATGAAGGGCGCCATTGCCAGGGCCGAGGCGCTGGCGGCGGAGATCCCCGACAGCTTCATTCCCGGGCAGTTCGTCAATCCGGCCAACCCGGCCGCCCACAGGGCCTCCACCGGTCCCGAGATCTGGAATGACACCGACGGACAGGTAGACGTCTTCGTGGCGGGCGTGGGTACCGGCGGCACCGTCACCGGCACCGGAGAATATCTGAAAGCCAGGAATCCGGCGGTCCGGGTGGTGGCGGTGGAGCCCGCATCCTCTCCCGTTCTCTCCCAGGGAAAGAGCGGCTCCCACAAGATTCAGGGCATCGGCGCGGGCTTCGTTCCGGCAGTGCTGAACACCGGCGTCTACGACGAAATCTTCCCCGTGGAGAACGAGGACGCCTTCGCCGCGGCAAAGCTGCTGGCAAAGTCCGAGGGCGTGCTGGTGGGCATTTCCTCCGGCGCGGCTCTGCACGCTGCCATTGAGCTGGCCAAGCGGCCGGAAAACAAGGGCAAGACCATTGTGGCCCTGCTGCCCGACAGCGGCGACCGCTACTATTCCACGCCGCTTTTCACCGAGTAAAGAAGCACGAAACAGGATTCCGGTCACGCTGTATACAGACGGAATCCTGTTTTGAAACGAAAGGAAGTTGTATGTTAAATCAATTTTCCAGAACCCAGCTGCTGCTGGGCCAGGAGGGAATCCAGAAGCTCCAGCAGTCCCGCGTCGCGGTTTTCGGGATCGGCGGCGTAGGCGGCTACGCGGTGGAGGCGCTGGTCCGAAGCGGGGTCGGCACCCTGGCCCTGATCGACGACGACCGGGTTTGTCTGACGAACCTCAACCGCCAGCTGCACGCCACCCGCAAGACGGTGGGCAAGTACAAGGTCGATGCGGCCGAGGAACGCGTCCACGAAATCAACCCGAACTGTACGGTTCACACCTACAAAACCTTCTTTATGCCCCAGACTGCGGAGGAATTTGATTTTTCCCAGTATGACTACATCATTGACGCCATCGATACCGTCACCGGGAAGCTTGCCCTGATTACCCGGGCCCAGGCTGCCGGTACGCCCATCATCAGCAGCATGGGGGCAGGGAACAAGCTGGACCCCACCGCTTTTGAGGTGGCGGATATCTACAGCACCTCTGTCTGCCCTCTGGCGAAGGTGATGCGGCGGGAGTGCAGAAAACGCGGCATCCAATCCCTGAAGGTGGTCTATTCCAAAGAGCTGCCCATCCGGCCTCTGGAGGACATGTCCATCAGCTGCAGGCAGCACTGCATCTGCCCGCCGGGGACGGCAAGAAAATGCACGGAACGCCGGGACATCCCCGGCTCCACAGCCTTTGTGCCCTCGGTGGTGGGATTGATTATCGCCGGGGAAGTGGTCAAGGACCTGGCCCGCGTTTAAGCGGGCCAGGTCCTTTTTTCATGGTTCCGAAGTCTCCTCCACAATTGACCCGCACAGATTGAAGCGGGCAAGACGGCCCAGCGCGGCGTCAATGGCATGCATCAGCTTTTTTGTCTTCCGAACGCTCTCTTCCAGCCAGATATGCTTCACGTGCAGGGTGCCTGTTTTATGGTCGGCCGCCGCTTCCAGCCGCCCCGCGAATCCTTCCCCGTACACGATTGGAAGCACGTAGTATCCGTATTTCCGTTTCTCGGCTGGCGTGTAGATTTCCCAGGCGTAACGAAAGGCAAAGACGGCCTCGATGAGCTTTCTGTCCCAAAGAAAAGGGTCAAGGGGGGCCAGGAGCTCGCATCTTGATTTGAGCGGGGCGTTCTCCTGCAAGGCCTGTTCCAAAAAGCAACTGTCTTCCGCACGGGCGTACAGCGCGTTTTTCAGCCCGGCCACCCGCGCGGGAATGATTTTCTCTTCCTGCTCCAGTGCCTCAAAGGCCAGGTTCCTCTGTTCCGTTGTCATGGGAATTCCGAGAAACGCGTCGGAGCGGCGGTTTGGCAGCATTCCCACCGCGCCGATCCGCCGCAGGACTCTCCATTTGATGTGCTCCATTTCTCCGGAACAGGGATTGGGGGCCTGAAGCAGGCGGGCGGGGAGCTGCGCCTCCGCGAGATCGTAGAATTTCCGGGAGCCCTGCTTATGATGGATTACCAGCCGCCCGTCGGTGTACATCTGCTCCAGCACAGAGCGGGCCGCTTTGGAGTTTTTGTGCCAGTTCCCGCTCCAATGAATTGCGGAGTGCCAGTAGAGCTCTCCGTCGATGGGAAGGGTGTCCGCACTGACCGGGCCGTTGGCTTTGATGTACGCGATTGCCCGATCCTCCAGCTCCGCCAAACCCGCAAATTGGCGTCCGTGGGCATAGCTGCGGGCCCGACAGGCCGCAAAGTACGGCCAGTCCTCCGCCGGGAAGATTGCAAGCTCTTTATCCGGATAGTCCACAAGCATACGGTCGGCATACAACAGCGCCTGTAAATCCGTTTTCCGAAAGCCTTTGACCCGGGATTGCAGGGTCAGCTCGGCGTTTTTGCCGCAAACGTCAACCGGGTCGAATTGAATGCATCCCGCCTGTTTCACATAGGCAAGGGCGCCGTCTTTTCCCGCAAATCGGTACTCTCCCAGCAGACCCTGCTTTAACAGGAGAAACCTTCGGGCTTGTTCCAATGTCAGCTGTATTTCTCTCATTTCACTCCGCTCCAAGAACGCCGGAAAAGGCTTCCCGGGCAAAAACAACGGTTCCTTCCGGGTCCAGAACCTCAATCACCGCATCATCCCCGGCGCCCTCGCTTTGGAACACGATCCGGTACCCATCGGCCAGTTTCAGGTCGTTGGCGGAATAAAGGGCCTGGTCCTCGTCAATGATCCGGACGATCCAGGCCTCCGCCTCATGGGAGCCCGTCAATATAACTTCCGTCGTTCCGCCTGCCGCAAGCTTGCCGATGGTGGGCGTTCCCCAAAGAGTTGTTTTCAGGTTTTCCGCCGTCTGGGGCAGGATCCAGATATCCGCCCCCTGTACCCGGTTTTCAAACGTCACACAAAAGCGTTCCTGCGCAACCATGCTGTTGTGGGATTCCACGTGCAGGGTGACGTCGTGCTCCGGCATGGTGAAGCTGAACACATATCCGCGCTTGTCGTCATAGTCCCGTTCCAGCTCCACGCTCTCGTCGTCCAGCCAGAAACGGTAGTCCGTATCCGTGGCGACCATGCCATAAGAAACGGTGACCTTTTCTCCCGCCGCGTACTCTGTCCTGTCGCTCTCAAAGCCGTAGTTCGCAAAGAGCAGCTTGTGTTTAGGCTCGCCGCACCCAAAGAAATGAAGCATCATCATCGCCCCCAGCAGGATTACAAGCAGTTTTTTTGTTGGGTTCATTATTCCCCCGTCCCTCCGTTTCTCTTCCATCCTTGTCCGCCAACGGTTTTCCCGGCCTAATACTGAACTCCCATAGAAAGATTGAAAAATGTCCCGAGCAGGAATTCCGCCAGACGAGGCGGAGGACGCAGGCGGGCTTGACGCCCGGCAAGGACGACAACGAAGTATGGCGCAATTCCTGCCGGAACAGGTTAAAGGTTTCTATGGGAGTTCAGTATAAGCCTCCAGGAAGCGCAAAATCCGTTCCTTGTAGTCCGGGGCCGTATCGTAGGCGGCGTGGCCGTAGCCGACGTACATGTAGAGCCGGAAGTCCGGCCTGGCGTCCAGCTTTTCCGCGATTTCCATGGTGGCGTCGGCGTCCAGCACCCTGTCCTCAAACACGCCGATGGTCAGAACCGGGCATTGGATTTTGTCCAGCGCTCCGGTGACGTCGAAGCCCCTGGTCCCCTCGGCCAGAATGATAAATCGAGTCAGATCCTCGTCGGTCACGGTTTCGGCGGCTGCCAGAAGCGCGTCCCGGCACTGGGCAAAGACGGCCTCCGGGTAGAGCGCCCGGCCGAAGGACAGATACAGTCCGGTCCGGTCTCCGGCCTTTGCCAGCCGAATCCACTCTTCCAGAACCCGGTACTGCTCCTCCCGCACCCGGGCAGAGCTGGAGCCCAGAACCAGCTTTCCCACCAGCTCCGGGTAGTCGATGGCCATGGTCAGGGCGATCATCCCGCCCTGGGACGCGCCGAAGACGCTGACCCCCCGCAGTCCCAGCAGCCGGAAGGCCTCCGCCGTATCCCGGGCCATATCCCGGATGGAATAGGGGATGGGAAGCTCCGCGCGCCGGTCGAACACATAGATCGTGTAGGCGTCCTTCAGGGGGGCGTACGCGGCGGCGATGGCCTCCGCGGCCCCCATGACGCTTTGGACGCTGAGCCCCGGAAGAATGGCCAGGGTTTTCTGTCCCCTTCCAAAGCGGAGATACCGCATGGAAAAGTCCCGGGCAAACACGGTTTCCATTGTCATTTTGATCTCCTTCTTCCGGATACGACAGGGTGCAGACAGTCATACCGAACGGCAGATCCGTCCGGCGGGCGACTGGTATCAGCCCTTTGCTTTGGGGTATTCGTTGCAGAGCAGTCTGTAGGGGGGCTCGTCCTCCTGGATGGTGGGGAACCGGCCCACGGGCGGCTGGAAGCGGTTATCGGTGTTGTCGTCGTTGCACTGGCTGACCTCCCCCAGGAGGACGGCCCCGGTCCCAGGCTCCACGCTGAAGTCATGGTACAGGCGCTGCTGAATATGGATACTCTCTCCGGGCGTCAGACGAATCCGGGTCCCCGCCGGTACGGAATAGGTGCGGCCGTCGGTGTGTACGGTCACGTCGCTCTTCTCGTCAATGGATTCGTCCGGATTGGAGTTGTAGACCCGGATGAGGACGTTGCCGCCGCCCCGGTTGATGATGTCCTCCGTCTTGTACCAGTGAAAGTGGTTGGGGCTGTACTGGCCCTCTTTCAGGTAGAGCAGCTTTTCCGCGTAGACCTTGGGGTATTTGTCGGTCATGGCGCGATTGCCGTTGCGGATGGTGATCAGAGACATGCCCACCTTGTCAAAATTGCCCAGGCCGTAATCGGTAATATCCCAGCCCAGCATGCAGTCCCGCACCTCGTCATATTCGTCGGAAGCCGCTTCCCATTCCGCGGGGGTGAAATGGCAGAAGGGAGGCAGATAGCAGTGCTCCCGACGGCACATTTCCTCCATCTCCCGCAGAGCCCGATTGATCTCAGATCGTTTCATTGTCCGTCTCCTTTCCCGTTCAGAGCAGTTCGGATAGCGCGTGAATCTTCGCAAAGGGGGTTTCCACGTCGGAGGCAGGATTGGCCGCAATCAGGATCGGCGTGATGCCCAGCTCCGCCGCCCCCGCCAGGTTTCGGGGGCCGTCGTCGATAAACACGGCGTTCTTCCCCGCGCAGCCTGCTTTTTGCAGGGCGTCCAGGAACATCCGGTGGTCCGGTTTGAACACCCCCAGGGCGAAGCTGTAGGTGGAAAAGGAAAAGTACTGCCGCACCCCCAGCGTTTGCAGTTGGTTTTCGATGCTGGGCCAGGTGTCGGAGATGAGCCCCAGGCGGTGGGTCCGGCTGAGGGTCTCGAGCACCTGCTTCGCATCCGGATAGAGGCGGTAATTGTCCATGTTCCAGGTGCGGTCCCAGGCCGCGGCCCGGATGGCCTCCTGAGACAGATTCAGCCCCAGCTCGTCGGAGACAATTTGGTAAAAGCGGCCAACCTGCTTCGCCTCCTCCGCCTCGTCCCGCATCCGATGGTTCTGTTCCAGATAATCAAACCCCGTCAGCAGCGCGTGCCGGATCTCCTCCCGGCTGCGCTGCTTCATCTGTTCCCCGGCATATTCCAGAAACTTGTTGGTAAACATCCAGTCCCCGGAGGCCGGATAGTCCAGGGTATAGCCCACGTCAAAGAAAATGACGGATTTATCCTTTAGCAGTTCGTGCATCGTTTTCTCCTCCCCGCAATCGTCCCTGTCCAGCTCACAGGATTTCCCTTATTTTGTCTATTATCGTCCGGTCTGCCGGAAGCCAGGCCACGGAATCCAGTCGATCCTTCGACAGCCAGCAGGCGGCCTCGTGCTCCTTCAGCACAAGTTCTCCCGCCGCGACCCTGGCCAGATAACAGCCCATGCTCAGGTGGAAGTCCGAATAGTCGTATTCCACCCCGGTCAGAAAGGCTTCCACCGCGATTTCCGCGCCCAGCTCCTCCCGGATCTCCCGGATCAGGGCCGCCTCCGGCGTCTCGCCCGGCTCAATCTTTCCGCCGGGGAACTCCCAGTAATCCTTCCAGTCTCCATACCCCCGCTGAGTGGCGAAGATACAGTCCCCGCGGCGAATCACTGCCGCGACAACGCGGATCGTTTTCATCTCGTGTTGTGATTTCCTTTCAACTGTTTTTGTCAAATTCCTTGACTTCCCGGCGGGAAAGGGTTACGATGCTCTTGAAATCATCGCCGCCCGCTCCGATCCGGGCAAAGAGAAAGGGATGCGTCATGCAAATGATACAAAAAGACTTCCACATGCACTGCCGATTCTCCACGGACTCGGAGGCCCCACCGGAGGCCATGTGCGAGGCGGCAATCGCCAGGGGCCTGACCGAGATCTGCTTCACAGACCACCAGGACCTGGGCTTCGAGGAGCCGGGCTGGTTCCGCTTCGATCCGGAGGCCTACTTCCGGGAGCTGGAGGCGGTAAAACGAGCCTACGCGGACCGGCTGCAGGTCCATATCGGCGTGGAAATCGGCCTGATTCCAGACAATCCCGCCCTCGCCCGGGAAGCGGAGGCCTTGGCCAGGGATTATCCCTGGGAGTTCATCATCGGCTCCACCCACCAGATCCCGGTGGAACTTGACGGCCGCACATGCTACGTCGACCCGGCCGACCCCGCGGACGCGGCCCGGTCCTGGTATCATTTCCCCACGGTGAAGGCCCTCATGTCCGTCTACTTCGAGACCGTCCTGAAAAACCTGGAGCAGTTCGATTTCTGCGATACTCTGGGGCACGTCGACTACATGTGCCGCTACGTCCCCAAGGACCTTCCGCCCTACCGGTATGAGGACCACGCGGATCAGATCGACCGGATCCTGCGGGCCGCCGTCCGCAAGGGTACCGCCATCGAGGTAAACACCGGCGGCCTTTACAAGGGGACCGGTAAGACGAACCCCGAGGAACGGATTATCCGGCGGTATCTGGCCCTGGGCGGCAGGAAGCTCAGCTTCGGAGCGGACGCCCACCGGCCCGAGCACGTGGGCTTCGGCTTCGACACGCTGCCGGACTACGTGGAAACGCTTCTGTCCGGACGGTAATCCGGCAGCTCTGTGTTTGGGGTCATTCCAGCTTGCCGTTTTCCCGGAGAATTTGCTCCACCAGGGACACGCATTCAAACACCAGCCCGTCGCAGTGGGGCTTCTTCTCCCGGCCCAGCTCCTGATTCCTGCGGAGCAGCTCCGCGCAGTCCAGCATGCCCGCGTGGTTGGCCCGGAGCGCCTGATAATAGTCTGCGGGATTGTCAATTCCGAACAAGCCCAGCACCACCAGACCCCCGGCAATGGCCCCGCAGGCCGAACCTCGCTTCAGACCACCGCCGAAATTGGCGCAGATTCCCATGGCCTGGGCCTCGGTAAGACCGGCCTCCTCCGCAAAGGGAATCACCACGGCTTGACCGCAGTTGTAATGGGGCGTCACGATTGCCCGCAGCTCCTTCGCTTTTTCCAGATATTTGCTCATGGAATTTTCACTCATTTCTTTCATGGGATTCTTCCTTGCAGTCCTCTCCTTCCAGCTCCGGAAGGGCAGGGGCCCGGAAAAGCTCCTCCACCAGTTCCATTGCCGCCGGGAGATTTTCGCAGGGGACATAGAAGCGAATTTGGTCGAACATCGGCCCCACCCGCAGGGCCATCCCGGCCCCCAGGGCGCTGCTGCTGAACACGGGGATCCGGTTCTGCTCCAGCACGTCCCGCAGCATCCCGCCAAACATCGGGTCCGTCTCCGTCAGAAAGCAAATATCCTCCGGCAGGACGCCCCGTACTTTTTTGCTTCCGCAGGCAGGACAGCTCCCGCCCTCAAAAACCACTTTACAGTTTTCGCAATACATCAGCGCGCCTCCATTCCATCGACAGAATTCAAAAATCCGACGCCCGGGGAGGCAGGGAGCCTGCCCCGGGCAGTATTTGTCTTCTCAGCGGGCGAACGCCGGCTTTATTTGTCAATCCAGAACTTCCACCAGCTCAATGGTGAAATTCAGTTCCTTCCCCGCCATCTCGTGATTGGCGTCGAAGGTGATCGTCGTCTCGTCCTTGGCTATTACCGTCACGGGAACAGGCTGGCCGTAGGGATCCCGCAGATAGACCCGCTGGCCCACGGAGACCGCCTCCGCGCCGGGAAGCTGAGACAGCTCAAAGGTGTAAACCGCCTCCGGGTCGGACTCGCCGTAGGCCTCCGCCGGCATCAGATGCACCTGAACCGTCTGTCCAACCTCCATGTTGGCCACGGCAGCGTCATAGCCCGGGATCATCATACCCGCGCCGCAGACGAATTCCAAGGGCTCCCCCCGGTCATAGGAGGAGTCGAACTGGGTGCCGTCGTTGAAGGTTCCCCGGTAATGGGTCCGGACGGTTTTGCCCACGTTCCTGCCCTCCAGCCTGGAGCCGTGGCAGCCGCCGCAGCTGCCGCAGCCGCCCTCGTCGTGACCGCCGCAGCCGTGATCCTCGCCATGGTCGTGGCAGGAATGGCCCTCTTCATGGTGATGGTCGCAGTTGGCGCCGGTATTCACCAGCTCGCCCCGGAGATAAGCCTCCACCGCCTCGTCCGCGCTGCCGGAAGCGCCCGCGCAGAGCTCGATGCCCCGTTCCGCCAGGGCTGTCTGGGCGCCGCCGCCGATGCCGCCGCAGATCACCAGGTTGACGGCCCGGTCCGCCAGAAGGCCCGCCAGAGCCCCGTGGCCACTGCCGTTGGACGAAATCAGCTCCGAGGAGACCACCTTGCCCCCTTCGACTTCATACAGCTTGAAGGTTTCCGTGTGTCCGAAGTGCTGGAACACTTCCCCGTTTTCATAAGTGACCGCGATTTTCATGGTAAATGTACTCCTTTTTTATTCAATCGTAACTGCTCCGCGGGGCCGTTTCCGGCCGGTGGGGAGCAAATGATTCTCTATGCGTTCAGCAGGCCCAGGGACAGCAGAATCAGCAGCACGCCGGGCCACTGGCGTTTGGTGAGCCTTTCCCGGAAAAAGAGGGCGCTCAGACCCATGACCAGCAGGATGGTGGCCGTGCTGTAGCTGGGATAGGCAACGGTGGCCGGAAGCTCCTGCAGGGATCGCAGCAGCAGGTAGGAGGAAAAATAGTTTGGAATGCCCACCAGGATTCCCGCGGCAAACTCTCCCGCCCGGAAACCCTTGCCGGTCCGCTTCTTCTCCGCCAGGGCCAGGCCCCCGCAGAGCAGTACCGCCGTCACAAAGAGCCAGAAGAAGTAGAGACTGTCCTGGCTTTTGCTGCCGTAGGTGTCGAAGACCTTGGCCATGGCGTCGGCGCAGCCGCTGGCGCCAAGGGTCAGCAGCAAGAGGCCGAAGCCGCCCTTGCTTCGTTTTTGTGCCCCGCCGTCCGTCCGCAGGACGATGATCGCGGCCAGGGCCAGACCAATGCCCACAAACTGAATGGCGGAAGGGCTCTCATGGAAGAGCAGGATGCTGATGCCCAGGGCCACGATCAGGCCCAGCCGGGCGAAGGCGGAGCTCAGTCCGGCCCCGTTGGCCCGGATGCTGGACTGCATGCACACCAGCGCCAGCACAAAGAACAGGCCGCCGCCGATCCCGCAGACCAGCGTAACCCAACTGCCCGTGAGGATCAAGCCCTTGTCCGGCAGCATGATGAGCGAAATGACCACGCAGGTCAGATAATTTCCCAGCAGGATCCCGTAGCGGTTCCCCTTCTGATCCCGGAACCATTTGAGCACCAGCGCCATGGACGCGCTGGACAGGACGGCAAGCACCAGATACAGCATGTGGTTCTCCTTTCGGCCCGGACACCGGGCTGTATCTGAGATTATACCAGCAAACGGGACACAAATCAAGCGGGCTTTTCCCTCTGTTCCGTATTCCCGAATCCGTTTCCCGTGATTCCCGGAAAGAGCTCCGCCTCCGGCGTACCGCGGCAGCGCAAAACCGTGTTTTTTTCATGCATAATCGTGTATTCGTTTTGTATATGCAATCATTCAGATAGTTATTCATTAACATTGACAATGAAAGCCGGATATGGTATATTACTTTACGGTCAAAAGGCCCTCGGGCCTTCCCCAGTCATCCAAGAGTACTTTATACGAACGCAGACTTGACTTCCGTTTTGGGAGTCAAAAAGAGGAGGTACTATGCCAAACGCTTATTTCACCATCGCCCGTCCTGAGAACGACGCCTTCCGAGGCTATCTGCCCGGGTCCAAAGAACGCGCGGAACTGAAGGAAGAGCTTGCCCGCCAGTCTGCCAAGGTCGTGAAGATCCCGCTGATTATCGGCGGCAAGGAAATCTTCACGGAGAAGACCTTCAAGGTCACCATGCCCCACGATCACCACCATGTGATTGCCGAGTGCTCCATGGCCGGTGAGAAGGAGCTGACCATGGCGGTAGAGGCCGCCCTGGCCGCCAAGAAGGCCTGGGAAGAGATGCCCTGGGAGCACCGCTCCGCCATCTTCCTGAAGACCGCCGACATGATTACCGGCCCCTATCGAAAGGTTCTGAACGCCTCCACCATGCTGGGTCAGTCCAAGACCGTCTTCCAGGCGGAGATTGACATCGCCGAGCTGGCCGACTTCCTGCGCTTCGGCATCTGGTCCGCCCAGGAGATCTTCAAGGATCAGCCAGGCTCCATCCCCGGCATCTGGGACCGTCAGGACTACCGGGCTCTGGACGGCTTCATCTGCGCCATCACCCCCTTCAACTTCACCTCCATCGGCGGAAACCTGCCCATGGCTCCGGCCATTGTGGGCAACGTGGCTGTCTGGAAGCCCTCCCGCACGGCGGTGCTTTCCAATTACTACTTCATGAAGCTGCTGATGGACTGCGGCATCCCCGCGGGCGTCATCAACTTCGTCCCCTGCGCCGGTTCCGACATGTCCAAGTATGTCATCTCCCGGCCGGAGCTGGCCGGCTTCCATTTCACCGGCTCCACTGAGGTCTTCCAGAGCGTCTGGAAGCAGATCGGCGAGAACATCGCCTCCTACCGGAACTATCCCCGCATCGTGGGTGAGACCGGCGGCAAGGACTTCATCTTTGCTCACAAGACCGCCAAGATCCGTCCTCTGGCTGCGGCCATCATCCGGGGCTCCTTCGAGTTCCAGGGGCAGAAGTGCTCCGCCTGCTCCCGGGCCTTCGTGCCCAAGAGCATCTGGCCCAAGGTCCTGGCTGCCATGAAGGAAATGATGCAGGAAATCAAGATGGGCGACGTGCAGGACTTCGACACCTTCCTGGCCGCCGTCATCGACAAGGCCTCCTTTGACCGCTGCAAGGGCTATCTGGACCGCGCCAGGAAGAGCCCCGACTGTGAGATCGTCATCGGCGGCAACTGCGACGACTCCAAGGGCTGGTTCGTAGAGCCCACCGTCATCGTCTGCAATAAGCCGGATTATGAATCCATGGTCCAGGAAATCTTCGGGCCCATCGTCTCCGTCTACGTCTACCCGGACAAGGATCTGGAGAAGACCCTGAAGGTCTGCGACGAGGCCTCTCCCTACGCCCTGACCGGCGCCATTTTCGCCCAGGATCGGGAAGCCATTGTGAAGATGGAGAAGGCCCTGCTCCACTCCGCAGGCAACTTCTACATCAACGACAAGTGCACCGGCGCCGTGGTGGGCCAGCAGCCCTTCGGCGGCTCCCGTGCCTCCGGCACCAATGACAAGGCCGGCACGGCTCTCAACATGATCCGCTGGATGAGCCCCCACTGCACCAAGGAGACCTTCGTTCCCTCGGAGGCTATTGTATATCCCTATATGTCTGAAAAATAACCAAATCTTACAATACAACACATCAGGAGGAAGCCATGTTTAGTTCCAAGCAGATCATCGAGAAGACCAACCACTACGGCGCTCACAACTACGCGCCCAAGCCCGTTGTCATTGTGAAGGCGGAAGGCGCCGTCGTCACGGACCCGGAAGGGAACAAGTACTATGACATGCTGTCCGCCTACTCCGCCCACAATTTCGGTCACCGGCATCCGGAGATCGTGGCGGCGGCAAAGGCCCAGCTTGACAAGGTCACCCTGACCAGCCGTGCCTTCCACTGCGAGAATCTGGGCGATTTCTATGAGGCTCTGGCCAAGCTCACCGGCAAGGACATGGTTCTGCCCATGAACACCGGTGCGGAAGCCGTTGAGACCGCTTTGAAGACCGCCCGTCTCTGGGGTGCCAAGGTCAAGGGCGTGGAGAATGGCAAGCAGGAGATCATCACCTGCGAGAACAACTTCCACGGCCGTACCATTTCGATCATCAGCTTCTCCACCGACCCTCTGGCCAAGGACGGCTACGGTCCCTATACCCCCGGCTTCAAGACCATTCCCTACGGCGACGCTCAGGCCCTCCGGGAGGCCATCACCCCCAACACCGTCGCCTTCCTGGCGGAGCCCATCCAGGGCGAGGCCGGCATCATCCTGCCCCCCGAGGGCTGGCTCACCGAGGTCCGCAAGATCTGCACCGAGAACAATATTCTCTTCCTGGCCGACGAGGTCCAGACCGGCTTCGCCCGCACCGGCGATATGTTCGCCTGCTGGCATGAGAAGGTCGAGCCCGACATCTACATCATGGGCAAGGCTCTGGGCGGCGGCGTGATGCCCCTGTCCGGCATCGCAGCCAACGAGGACATCCTTGGCCTCTACACCCCCGGCTCCCACGGCTCCACCTTCGGCGGCAACCCCTTGGCCTGCGCCTGCGGCGTGAAGGCCCTGGAGATTCTCCAGCGGGACGATTACCCCAAGATGGCCCGGGAGAAGGGCAAGTACTTCATGGACGGCCTGAAGAAGATCAAGAACCCCGAGATCAAAGAGATCCGCGGCCGCGGCCTGCTGATCGGCGTGGAGTTCTACGGCGACGCCTTTGACTACGTCAAGGCCTGCATCCACGAGGGCGTGCTCTGCAAGGAGACCCACGATCACACCATCCGCTTCGCGCCTCCCATCCCCGTCACCTACGAGGAGCTGGACGACGCTCTTGCCCGCATCACCAAGGCTCTGACCAAGTAATTCAAGTAATTGTTCTATGGCGAAGGCCCCTGCCGCAATGAACCGCTTCCCGTCAAGAGGACAGTGAAATAATTAACGAAAAGTTCACAGCGCAGCGGCGCTGTGGCAACCGCAGATTTCGGTTGAATGCTTCGGCCTTCAACCGAAATTTGCGGTTTTCTTATGCTGCTTTGTACAGT
>JAEEKA010000094.1 GCA_016282135.1 Oscillospiraceae bacterium | reverse complement strand
ACCTCCCATTATTCCTTGCGCGGGTCGATCCACTTGACCGCGCCGTCCTCGGCCTTGAAGCGGCCGTAGGTTCCCAGATTCTTCTCGTAGGCCTCGTTGGGGCTCATGCCCTTCTTGATGGCGTCCATCATCTTGCCCAGGCTCACGAACTGATAGCCGCAGATCTGGTCGTCCTTGTCCAGGGCGATCCTGACAATATAGCCCTCGGTGAGCTCCAGGTAGCGGGCGCCCTTGGCCAGGGTGCCGTAGGTGGTGCCGATCATGGAGCGCAGACCCTTGCCCAGGTCCTCCAGACCCGCGCCGATCCGCAGGCCGTCGTCAGAGAAGGCGGACTGGGTGCGGCCGTAGACGATCTGCAAAAACAGCTCCCGCATGGCGGTGTTGATGGCGTCGCAGACCAGGTCGGTGTTCAGCGCCTCCAGAATGGTCTTGCCGGGCAGAATCTCGCTGGCCATGGCGGCGGAGTGGGTCATGCCGGAGCAGCCGATGGTCTCCACCAGGGCCTCCTGGATGACGCCGTCCTTCACGTTCAGGCTCAGCTTGCAGGCACCCTGCTGAGGGGCGCACCAGCCGATGCCGTGGGTATAGCCGGAGATGTCCTTGATTTCCTTGGCCTGGATCCATTTTCCCTCCTCGGGAATGGGCGCCGGGCCGTGGTTGGGGCCCTTGGCGACGCAGACCATTTCGTCAACTTCCTTTGTGTATTGCATACTACAATACGCCTCGCTTTCGTATTAGATTTGAAACAGAATAATTATACCATAAACAAGCGATTTATTCAAGGCATTTTGATGGTATTTTTCTGTGAATAACTGGATAAATACAGGGATTCTGCGTAGGGCGGCCGGGGGCCGCGGCTCAGAGTTCGTAGGGGACGGGTTTCCTGTCCCGGGGTTCAGAGTCCGAAGGGGCTGCCAAAACCTCCCCTGCCTGCAGGGGAGGGGGACCGGCCTCAAGGCCGGTGGAGGGGTGCCGCCCGCTTCCGATTGATGCCGGATTCGTAACGGAGCACCACCTCATCCGTCAGCGCTGCGCGCTGCCGCCTTCCCCTCAAGGGGAAGGCTTTGATTTGCCTGGCGGCAAATCGCGCTTGTGCCGAAGGCCGGGACGCTCCCCCCTGCGGGGGAAGAGCGTCCCCTACGGTGCGGGAGTGAACGG
This sequence comes from Oscillospiraceae bacterium, assembly GCA_016282135.1. Lineage (GTDB taxonomy): Bacteria > Bacillota > Clostridia > Oscillospirales > Oscillospiraceae > JAFRPC01. The sequence goes on along the minus strand of JAEEKA010000094.1, from coordinate 41,590 downwards.
GAAAACAGACGTCTTTCCAACGTTTTCAAATGGCAATTTGAAAACACCGCAAATTCTCAACTCTCAATTCTCAATTGTCAATTCCCCAGGCGGTGCGGGCCGCCAGATTGCCGGCACTGCGCGTTTTGCGGTCCGCAGCGGCCTATTCGCAGTCGAAGATCGCCTTTTGGGCGGTGATGGGGCCGTATTCGGCCTTCCAGCGCCGGTGGGGCTCCGACGCGTCGTAGGCGGGCAGGGCCGCCGGGTCCATATCCAGCACGATCATCAGGTCATAGCGGTTGGGCCGGTCCACGCAGTTGGTTTTCAGCTTCAGTCCGTGGATGCCGGGGATGGAGAGGGTTTCCGAGAAGATGGCCCGCACCGGCTCCACCAGGGCGGCCACGTCCGTTCCCGCATTGAATTTCACCAGAATGTGATGCTTCATAGCGTCGGTCCTTTCAAATTTTTCCCACATAGTATCACCTTTCCGCAGCATTGTCCATACTTTTTTTCGCAAAAACAAAAAATTTTACAGAAATCCGGGGGGAAAGCCCTCGATTCCCTCTTGTCAGAACCTGTCGAATTATGTATAATGTCAGATACATCTATATCGGACAGACAGGAACAGAGATATGAAGCGATTGATCTGTATCATTTTGATCATGCTGACCCTTGCGGGCTGCATGGTAAGCCATGCCGCCCCTGCTTCCACTTCCACCGCCGAAGCGGAGACCGGCGGGACCGCCGCCCGGACGGCGTCCCCCGAGGCCGTCACTACAGAACCCCTGCCTACCGAGCCTGCCGAGACGACCGAGGCCCCGGCGCCCCCCGTGCTGGAGGAATGCGTGGGGATGGTCCTTTTGACGCCGACGTTTCTGAGCCCTGCGCGTCCCCAGGCGGATATCACCCTGGTTTTCCCCCGTGTGGAGCTGCCGGAGGGGGACCGGAGCTGCTCCCTTACCCTGACCCTGGACGGGGAACCCCTGGTGCAATGGGACGCTTTGGAGCTCTTCCCCGGCCTGAAGCAGGGTACCCGGCTGGACGTGAGCTTCAGCCTGCGGGACCAGGATCGGACTGCCCGGCTGGAGGCCGTTCTGCGCTGGCAGGACCAGAGCATGACCCGGGAAGCCGGGATACTGCTGGACAACGACGAGCCGGAGGTATACTACGCCGCAAGCGGAGAAGACCGACCCTATTCCATCGACGTGCTGCGCAATCACAACGTGGTGATTGTCTACGGCAAGGAGGAGGAAGGCTACACCTTCCCGGTGAAGGTCTGGCTCTGCTCCACCGGCTATACCACCCCCCGGGGAAACTATTCCCTGGGCAGCAAGCGGGAGTGGGCCTCCCTCTTCGGCGGGGTCTACGGGCAGTACGTCTGCGGCATCTGTGGGGACATCCTCTTCCACTCCGTCCCCTACAGCCGCAAGCAGAAGGACAGCCTGAAAACAGAAGAATACAATAAGCTGGGCACCGTGGCCTCCATGGGCTGCGTCCGGCTTCCGGTGGAGGGGGCCAAATGGATTTTTGATTACTGTCCATCCGGCACCCCCGTCCACATCTATGACGCCCAGGAGCTGCCCGTGGAACGGCCCGAGCCGCTGCTGCTGGACCCGGAGGATCCCCGGTCCGGCTGGGACCCCACGGACCCGGACCCGGAAAACCCCTGGTTAAGCGACAATGAAGAATCGGTCATTTCCTAATGCGACAGGATTGACAGAATAGGAGGCGATTGCATGAACGGACTGCGGCCGGAGGATTATCTGGAGCCCTCCTGCGTTTTCTGCAAGCCGGAGGAGGGCGCGCCCACCCCGGTAGACCTGCGCCGCTGCGTTACCCGGCTGGACGAATACCTGGCCCGGAACGACTATGCCGCCGCAGAGCGGCACCTGGACTACTGGCGGCAGGAGGCCGCCGCGGGCCGGGACTGGCGGGGTCTGCTTTCCATCGAGAACGAGCGCATGGGTCTGCTGCGGAAAATGGGCAAGCGGGAGCCCGCCATGGAGGCCGTCCAAAGGGCGGAGGAGCTGGTTTCCCGGGCGGGGCTGGAGGACAGCGTGACCGCCGCCACCACCTGGCTCAACGTCGGAACGGTCTATAAGAACTTCGGGGAGGCCTCCAAGGCCCTGCCCTATTACGAAAAGGCCCGGGCGATCTACGAGAGCGCCCTTCCCCCGGAGGATTGCCGTCGGGGCGGCCTGTATAACAATATGGCCCTGGTCCTGGCGGATCTGGGCCGCTTTGCCGAGGCCCGGGAGCTCTACGAAAAGGCCCTGGCCGTCATGGAGACCCAGCCCAACGGGGCCCTGGAGCTGGCGGTGACGGAGCTGAACCTGGCGAACCTGGCGGAGGCCGAGACGGGCCTGCTGGAGGCCGAGACCGAGATCGAGACCCGGCTGGACCGGGTCTGGACGCTGCTGAACCGGCCGGAGCTGCCTCACGACGGCTATTACGCCTTCGTCTGCGAGAAGTGCGCCCCCAGCTTCGACTATTATGGCCGCTTTGCCGACGCGCAGGAGCTGGCCGAGGCGGCGAGAAATGCAAGAGAGTTACTAGGGACCAGTGACCAGTGACCAGTCACCAGTCACCAGGGACCAGTGACCAGTGACCAGTCACCAGGGACCAGGGACCAGGGACCAGGGAACAGTCACCAGTGACTAGTGACTGGTGACTAGTGACTAACGACTAATGACTAACGACTAATGACTATGGTTCAGAGAGGACAAATCGATGCAAGGGCTTGAACTTTCCCGGCAATATTTTGAAGCCTTCGGCGCGCCTATGCTGCGGGAAAAATTCCCCGCCTGGGCGGACCGGCTGGCGGTGGGCCTGGCGGGCAGCGGCTCGGAATGCTTCGGCTTTGACGACGAAGTATCCCAGGACCACGATTTCGAGCCCGGCTTCTGCATCTTCCTGCCGGAGGAAGAGGTTTTGGACCGGAAAACCGCCTTTCAGATGGAACGGGCCTACGCCGCCCTGCCCAGGGAGTATCTGGGCTTTTCCCGGCCCAGGCTGGCCCCCGTGGGGGGAAGCCGCCGGGGGGTGATCCGGCTGGGGGACTTTTTGGAGGCCCGCACCGGCAGCCGGGACGGCACGCTGACCTTGGATCGCTGGCTGCGCGCAGAGGAGCAATATTTGGCCGAGGTGGTAAACGGGGCTCTCTTTTGGGAGGGAGACGGGGACTTCGCGGCAATCCGCGCCCGGCTCGCCCGGCAGCCCGCCGACGTGCGGCGGAAGAAGCTGGCGGGCAGGCTCCTGGGGATGGCCCAGGCGGGGCAGTACAACTATCCCCGCTGCCTGGCCCACGGAGAGCCCGCCGCCGCCCAATTGGCCGTGGGGGAGTTCGTCCGCCACGCCATCGCCGCGATCTTCCTGCTGAACGAACGCTATCTCCCCTATTATAAATGGCAGTTCCGGGCGCTTCGGGCCTTGCCTGTTCTGTCGGAGGAGGCCGAGACCCTGGAGCTGCTGCTCACCACCGACAACGGCAAAACCATGGCCCGGGCCAAGCAGGACATGATTGAGAATCTTGCCTCCGCCGTCGTTGCCGCCTTGCAGGCCCAGGGCCTCACCGAGGCGGTCTGCGGCGAGCTGGAAAAGCACGCCCGGTCCGTCAACGACCAAATCGCCGACCCGGCCCTGCGGAACGCCCATATCCTGAGCGCTGTGTAGGGACGGCCCGGCCGTCCCAATGAATTGCGCCTTCCGGCGCACCGGTTCCGAAATACAGAGTCCGTAGTGGCCGCCGAGGTCGGCGGCCATAGCGTTTTTCGCACGGGCTTATGACCCCGCGGGTGCGCGGCCACTACGGGGCAGGATACGGGCAGTAGGGGCGGATGCCCACATCCGCCCGCAGCTTCGGCGTTCAGAGCCCGTAGGGACGGCACCCTGCCGTCCGCGCTTCCCCCGCATGCACCGGCCTCTTCAGCGGCGCACACCGATGCGCTGCGGGACCGGCTTCCCCACTTGTCGATCCGAACTTCTCCCCTTTTTATCCTGAATTTCCGCTTGTTCTTTGCCCGAAAAAAGGTCGCTATTTTGCAGTTACTGTAAAAAATGAGCCGCTTTTTTGCGGTTTTTGTGATTGTCTCCCGTTCGCCGCATTGGTAAAATGAACTTGGAAGCCCGGAGGAAAGATAACGGAGGTTGACCAATTATGGCAAAGACAAGCAACAGCGGACAAAATATCATTCGTTCTTCGGATCTGCTCGACAGCAGCGCCCATTCCACCCATGAGGGGCTCGCAGCCGTAGACGAAGCGGGCGGATACGCCCCCGGAAAGCGGCCCAGACGCGTAAGCCTGATCATCGCGTTGATCTTGGTTGCCGCGCCGATTGTCTACCTTGTCGTCAGTTCGATTTGTTCCTGTATCTCTTACTATAATTCTCTGGAAAAATTTTTGACGAATCCGACCGGAGAAATGCGGCCCGCTAAGACGCTGCGGAACGTCAATCTGGATCGCTTCGGCGCCACCCTCTATCTGCGGGAGACGGAGCCGGGCCTTATGGAATTGACAACCGGCGGCGAGGAGGACGTGGCGGTCAACTGGAGTGAAGACTATAACGGGTACTATTATACTTCCGGACATCTTCGCCTGCTCTGGTACAACACAAACGTAACGCCGAATCGCTGGCAATACTGGTACGCCCCCATTTCTGCTGAGTTCGGGGAATACGGCGCGTTGGAGTATCGGGACGACGGTTGGTACGTGGAGACGGCGGAAGGAAACTGGAGCCCGGTGCCGGAACGCTATGATACCGCCGGGCTTTGGCATATTGCGCCGACGGAATGAGGATGCGCCCCAAAAAGAAATAACAGGCTCGCCCGAAAAAACGGGCGGGCCTGTTATTTCCGCATTCAAACGGTGTCATATATAGCAGAAGGCCTTCTGAAAGAAACAGCAAAGGAGAACAGCATGAACGAAGAAACCATTCTGGATCGTCTCCGGGCGCGGGATGAATCCGCCCTGGGGGCAATCCGGGACGCCTGGGGCAAGCCCGCCCTGGCCCTGGCCCGGCGGATCACCGGTTCGGAGGAGGATGCGGAGGAATGTCTCCAGGACGGGCTGCTGGCAGTCTGGGAAACGATCCCGCCCAAGCAGCCAGAATCCCTGGGCCATTACTTCACTGCCCTGGTCCGCAACGCGGCCCTGAACCGACTCCGGGACAGCCGCCGCCAAAAGCGGGGCGGCGGAACGGTGACGGAGGTTTTTGAGGAGCTGGAATACTGCGCCTCTGCCCGAGAGGACGTGGAAGAAGCCGTGGCGGGCCGCCTGCTGGCGGAGCGGATCAACGACTTTTTGGACTCCCTGCCCCGGCGGGAGCGGGAGCTCTTCCTCCGGCGTTACTACGACATGGAGGAGCTGGACAAACTGGCCGCCGCCAAGGGTCTGAGCAAGGCCCACGCTTCGGTGCTGCTGTTCCGTACCCGAAAAAAACTGAAAGCGTTCTTGGAAAAGGAGGAACTGTTATGAGACCGGAATCTATCTTACGCGCCCTGACGGAAGCCCGGCCCAAATACCTGGATGAGGCCCGGGAGCCTGCGTCGGCGAGGGCCCGCAATTACCGTCCCCTGCGCCGCATCGCCCTGGCGGCGGCTGTAATCGTTCTGTTGGCTGCCACGGTTTATGCGGGCAGTAGGTTAATTCCCGCGAAGGTCCCGGCTGTGGAGCTTCACAATCCCGGCGGTTTTGACATGGCCTGGCAGGAGAAGACCGCGAGAAGAACCACAGACGACGGCTGGGTCTTCTCATTTACCCAGTACACCAACAAGGATGGCGACGACAGCAATCTTTGCCGATACAGTTTTTTTGGCGTTAATTTACGCTATCGCTTCGACGACGCCTATGTCCAGGCCGAGCTCCACGCGGGGGATGACCCCAACCCGACCCTGGTGCGCTACGAGGACTATCTTCGGGACCCGTCCCGGTATTCCGGTGATAATGTGCGGATGGACGTCTATGTTCCGGACCGCCTGACCTGGGGCCAGGGCTCCGACGCCCAGGCAAGGGACCTGGCGAAGATCGAGGCCATTTTGACCAACAACAGGGAACCGGCGGAGCTGCTGGCCCTGGACCCGGCGGACTATGAATTTGAGTCCATCGACAGGGAGCTGTTTTTCGGCCTGATGCGGGAGGCCCTGACCGGGGAACCCCATGAGGAACGGACCGACCTGAAATACTGGAACCACCAGCCGGTGGAGATTCTGGCAGAACCCGAATGGAAAGACGGTTATCGTTTCCAGATCGGATGCCTCATGGCCGCGGGCTGTGTGGATGAACTCTATATTGACGTGCTCTATCAAACCGGCGAGGGCTGCCGGGATTATATCCAGCTTTCCGACCTGGTGGAGACCGGAGAAGCTTCGCCGGAGCAGGCGGAGGCCTGGGCGCTGCTTCAGTCCGTGACGGAGTATGTCAAGGAAGGGGATCATTTCCTGGCCCGGACGGACCTTTACAGGGATAAGACCCTTGCCGGGATAGATTTCAACCGGCTTCTGCGCTTTATGACTGCGCTCCACGAAGCGGAGGACCTGTCCGGATATTTCGAGCGTATCGAAGGCCCTGCCCTGGGCTGAAAGCGGGAATCCGGGAGGGCGCAGGGCACAGAGCGCCGCAGCGCAGCGCGGAGGAGGGGTGCCGCCCGGCGCACCGAGGTAGCGCCACGGTTCCGTCATTGCCTGCGGTAATGACGCCGCCGGATCGGCGGCAGGAGGCATCTGGGGATGCCTCCCGGCACACGGCGACCGGTTCAGAGCCCGTAGCGGCCGCGCACCTGCGCGGCCATAAAAGCCACGAAAAGCGCTTCGCGCCATGGCCGCGCAGGTGCGCGGCCACTACGCAGGCAGGGGAAAACCTTGCGGGGACGGGGCTTCCGTCCCGAAATCCGTACCCCTTGCGGCAGGGCGGCGGGTTTTTAAATGAAAACTGAAAAACTGTCACATGAATAACGGTGGTATTCTCAAATTGCTGTTCGAGAATGCATTGGAAAAGGACGGGGGACGCGATAAACCGCGTCCCCCGTCCGAATCTGTCCGCATGGACAAGCACCTGTGCCTTCCCCGGGTATTGCTTGTCTGAAAGTCCCTTTTCAGGATATTTTCATTGACTTTTCCATCAAAATATGGCATAATTAAGATGCAAAAGACGGCTTAGTATCCTGTAAAACCGCAATGCGGCGGGCAGCACAGGGAGCCCCGTGTGGGGCTTTGTTCTGCTTCGTTCTCTCTCGTTCTAAGTTTGTTCTATCGATTTTCCCTGGTTTTTCCTATGTTTTTTGAAAAATAGAACAATAGAACAATAAATTTCCATTAGGAGGAATGAGATACCCATATATGTTGGAAATACCCTTGTTCTGTGTTCTTTGTTCTGCGGCGCGGCAACGGGACGGGGAACCCAACACATGGGACGGTTCCGATTGCGTGGCGAGGCATCAGGCATCAGGCACCAGGCACCAGCCATCAGGGGACGGGGGATGGGGAAAGCCCGTGTAGCGGCGCACACCGGCGCGCCACACAACACAGGGGACGGTTCTCCACAACACATCCAACACAGGAAGCAGCCCGTTGTCGGGACACCCCCTCATCCGCCTCCTTCGGAGGAACCTTCCCCCCAGGGGGAAGGCTTTGACGGACGGCAGGGTGCCGTCCCTACGGGCGGGTTCGTAATTGTCACCTGTCACCTGTCAATTCTTACTTCTGCAAATACTGCTCCGTCAGCGCCAACTGTTCCGGCGTATTGACGCCCAGAATCTGCTCGTTGAGCTGGGCGGTGTAGACCGCCACCCGCTGGCCGTGACTGCGGAGGATGGCGGGCACGTCGGTGAGATAGTATTCGTGCTGGGCGTTGTTGTTCTGAATCTCGTCCAGGCTGGCAAGGAGGGATTTGCAGTCGAAGGCGTAGATGCCCACGTTCAGCTCCCGGATGGCCTTCTGCTCGGGGGTGCAGTCCCGATCCTCCACGATGCGGAGGAAGTCGCCGTTTTCGTCCCGGAGGACCCGGCCGTAGGGCAGGTACTGCTCGCAGGTGCCGGAGAGCATGGTGCAGGCGGCGCCGTTTTCCGCGTGGAAGGCCAGCAGACCCTGATAGATTTCCTTCTTCAGCAGGGGCATGTCGCCGTAGCAGACCAGCACGGTGCCGTCGAAGCCCTCCAGATGATCCCGGGCGCACATCACCGCGTGGCCGGTGCCAAGCTGGGGATCCTGGACCGCCCTGGGATAGGCAGGGAAGGCGTCGAACACCAGCTCCCGCATGTAGCCGCCTACCAGCACGGTATCCTGGGCGGGGATGAAGTCCAGAGCCTTCAAAACGTAGTGCAGAAGGGGCTTGCCGCAGGCCTGACGCAGAACCTTGGGGAGGTTGCAGGTTTCGGACATCATGCGGGTGCCCTTGCCCGCCGCAAGCACGACTGCTTTGATCTTCATAATTTGTTTCACTCCTGAATCGTGTTTTTCGGTGCGCCGAAATGGCGGGTCGCCCCGCCGCTCTCTTGAGTATAAGAGATTCCGTCGAAAAATGCAACCACTTTTTCCTTATTTGCCATTTACAAAATCCGGCAGCGGGGATATAATGGGGGACGGGATGCGGGCATCAGGCGGCGGGGGATTGAGAATTGACAGTTGAGAATTGAGAATTGAGAATGTCGGTGTTTTCAAATTACCGTTTGAAAACATTGGAAAAGCGCCCGCCTGCGCCGTAGGGACAAGCACTGCTTGTCCGCTTGCGCCCCGCCTGCACCGTAGGGGACGCTCTTCCCCCGCAGGGGGGAGCGTCCCGGCGTTCGGCACAAAGGCGATTTGCCGTCAGGCATATCAAAGCCTTCCCCTTGAGGGGAAGGTGGCCCGAAGGGCCGGATGAGGTGGCGCTCCGCTGCAAATCCGGCATCAATCGGAAGCGGGCAACACCCCTCCACCGGCTTCGCCGGTCCCCCTCCCCTGCAGGCAGGGGAGGTTTGACCGCCCCTATGGAGGCCGAACACCGTCCCCCCTGGTGACCGGTCGCTGGTCACTGAACTCTGAACTCTGAACAAGGAGAGCAACAAATGATCACCTTTGAAAACGACTATTCCTGCGGGGCCCATCCCGCGGTACTGCAGCGCCTGGCGGAGACCAATCTGGTCCCCCAGCCGGGCTACGGGGAGGACGCCTACTCAGACAGCGCCCGCCGGAAGATCCGGGAGGCCTGCGGCTGTCCCGGGGCGGAGGTCCACTTTCTCTCCGGCGGCACCCAGACCAACGCCATTGTGCTGGCCTCCATTCTGAACTCCTGGGAGGGCGTTATCGCCGCCCAGACCGGCCATATCCACGTCCACGAGGCGGGAGCGCCCGAGGCCCTGGGGGTGAAGGTCCTGGCCCTGCCGGAGCACCAGGGCAAGCTGGACCCGGAGGAGGTTCGGGCCCTGGCCGCCGCCCTGCTGAAGGATGAAAACGTGGAGCACATGATGTACCCCGGCGCGGTCTACATCTCCCATCCTACCGAGTGGGGCACCCTCTACAGCCGGGATGAGCTCACGGCCCTTTCCGCCGTCTGCCGGGAATACGGCATGCGGCTCTACCTGGACGGGGCCCGGCTGGCCTATGGCCTCATGGCCCGGGATACGGACGTGGACCTGCCTCTGATTGCCTCCCTCTGCGACGCCTTCTATATCGGCGGCACCAAGTGCGGCGCCCTCTGCGGCGAGGCGGTGGTCTTCCCCAAGGGCGCTCCCGCCCACTTCCGCAACTTCATCAAGAAGCACGGGGCCATGCTGGCCAAGGGCCGTCTCTGCGGGGTCCAGTTCGACGCCCTCTTCACCGACGGCCTCTACGATGAGATCGGCCGCCGGGGTGTGGAGATGGCCGAACGGCTGAAAACCATCCTGGCCCGGCACGGAATCCCCTGCTACAAGGACACCCCAACCAACCAGCAGTTCGCCATCCTGGACAACGCCCGGTACAACGCCATCCGGGAGAAGGTCCCGGTGGGCTTCTGGTCCAACCCGGACCCGGAGCACACCATCGTCCGCTTTGCTACCGCCTGGTATACGACGGACGCCTACCTGGAGGAGCTGGACAAGATCCTTGGACGATAGGGATCAAGGATCAAGGGAAAGCCTTCCCCCTGGGGGGATGGCGGCAGCGCGAAGCGCTGACGGATGAGGGGGACCGACAACGGGCGGCTTCCTGCCTGTCATCGCCCCCCTGCCACGTTTTCTGCCCCTGTCACGTTGGGTTCGGCGTTTTCGCGGCGTTGACCGCGGACACGCAAATATTCAAAAACGGAGGTATCACCATGGCTTTTTTTGGAATCATCGACGGCCGGCCGGTGGATTGCATCCGGCTGCATAACAACAAGCTGACCGCCGAGGTCTTGACCTACGGCGCTGCCCTGCGCGCGCTTACCGTTCCGGACCGGACGGGGAAGCCGGTGGACGTGGTGCTGGGCTTTGACAGCCTGGAAGATTATGTCAACCATGACTGCTATTTCGGCGCCACGGTGGGCCCCATGGCCAACCGCATCGGCAAGGCAGTCTGCCTGCTGAACGGCAAGCCTCTGCGGCTGACGGCCAACGACCGGGGCAACAGCCTCCACAGCGGCGAGGCCGGGCTGGATCGAAAGTTCTGGACGGTGACGGCCTGCTGCGACGAGCGGGTGACTTTGACCTGCACCCACCCAGACGGCCTGGGCGGCATCCCCGGGGACATCCACTTTGAGGTGACCTACCGGCTGGAGGGCAGCGGAATCTCCATCACCTATCGGGCCCGCAGCGACCGGGACACCATCTGCAATCCCACCAACCACAGCTACTTCAACCTGGACGGCCACGGCAGCGGCACCATTCTGGATCACCGGATCCGCCTCTGCGCCAAGAGCTTCACCCCCACGGACGACAAGTCCATCCCCACCGGGGACATCCGGGCGGTGAGCGGCACCGCGCTGGATCTGACGAAGCCCACCCGGGTGGGCGAGCACATCGACGATCCGGAGGAGCAGCTCCGGCTGGCGGGGGGCTATGACCACAACTTTGTGATCGACGCCGCCGAGGAGGCCTTCCGGCCCGCGGCGGAGGTCTGGGCGGCCCGCAGCGGCATCAAGCTCACGGTCCGCACCGACCGGCCCGGCGTCCAGTTTTACACCGGCAACTACATCCCGGCGGGGCTTGCGGGCAAGGAGGGCGCCGTCTACGGCCCCAGACAGGCCCTCTGCCTGGAGACCCAGGGCTTCCCTGACGCCCCGAACCACCAAAGCTTCCCGTCCGTCACTCTCCGGGCGGGGAAGGAGTGGACCAGCCGGACCCTGTACCAATTTACCGTGGAATAATAGGAACAAGCTCCTGCCGGATTGTCCGGCAGGAGCTTTTGTATGATGCTCCGATCAAACTGCTTCGTATGATCGGAGCATCGCATCACGTGGTTCAATCAGGTCAAACACAGCACGTATTTGCAGTAGAGGCGCCTTCGCAGGCTCATAACGGCCATGCGGCCCTGCTGGTCCTTGCAGACCTGCTGCAGGAACTGTAGTTCCCGGTCATCCAGGGTGTGCTGGCTGAAGGTCGCCTTCTTGGCCAGTGCGACAGCCTCTTCCGGGACTGTGCCGCCGCCGGCTTTTTCCAGACGGCGCATACGCCGGTACAGGAGCAGCGCTCTTTTGTTGGGCGACGCCTGGGCAAGCCGTTTCTCCCAATGCTTTTGCAAAAGGCTGCGCCGTCCCAGGACCAGAGCGACGCCTCCGCTCACTGCCAGGAAGACCCAGAGCAGGGACAGATTGACGGTTTTGGAGCCATTGCCCGGGTTGTTTCCGGCGTTCTGTCCGGGCTGGGTGACTTCGGCGGGTGGCGCCGCGGTGGGCACGGGTTTTTCCCGGGTCGGTTTGGGCCGATCCAGAGGATCGTAGCTGCTTTCCACAGGCTGGGGCGTGGCGGCGCTGGGAACGATGCCGGTAAATTCCGTGGCGTCCTCCGGGGTAGGCTCCACCACAACCCATCGCCCGCCAATCCAGGCTTCCACCCAGGCGTGGGCTTGGAGGTTGGTGATGCGGGCCTGCTGGTTGGCCTTGGCGTCGCAGACATAGCCTGAGACGTAGCGGGCGGGGATTTCCAGGGCTCGCAGCAGGGCCGCGCAGGAGGTGGCGTAGTGGACGCAGTATCCCTCCTCGGCGTCGTTCAGAAACCAGGTGCAGAAGTCTGCGTCCTCGGGCAGCGCGGCGGGGCTGCGGCTGTATACGGCGCAGCTCGATACCCGATTGGCTGCGATTCGGGCAAAGTCCAGCTTCCAAGCGGCGTCGTGCTTTTCATTTGCGAGGAGCGCCTGCATTTCGGCGTCCGGAAGGCCGTTGGCCTCCCACCAGGCCAGAACGCCCTCCCGGGTTTCCTCCGGCAGCGAAAGACAGTGTTCATAAACCCATTGGTCATAAAGGGAAATGGGAGTAACGGGGCCGGGATCGACCACAAACTGCATGGAATACTGCTTGAGCAGCGAGTTGTTGTTCACATAGGCGTCGGAAACCAGCGTGCCTGCCGGCATCCGGGTGAGCTGATAGGTGGTGTAGAGCAGGGGTTCCGTATCCCAGGTCTCCAGATCCAGAGTCGCGCCGCCCTGGGTATCAAGGTAGGGGAACAGCGTGGTCTCCGCCCAGGTTTCCTCGGCGCCGCGGGTCCATTTGATGCCGTCAAAATCGGTGTAGCTGGAGCCTCGAAGGTAGAGATAGGCGTCTACCGATGAGGTGGCGTAGAGGATGGGATCGGGATGACGGGGCAGAGTGGGCAGATCGGAAAGATCCACAGAGCTGGGATTGCCGGCCAGGCCGGCGTTGACGTTGCCCTGGTTGTTCCACCGATTGCTCCACCGCTCCATTTTTTCCGCCAGCATATCCCAGGAGAGGGGCGGGGAGTAGGTCTCCTGGGGATAGATCGTAATCAGTACGCCCAGAATGACCAGGGACAGCAGAGCGGACGCCAGAACGGACTTGCCCTGCTCAAAGGTCTCGCGGCGGCGGACAGACTGGCTGAAGGCCTGGGTAAGCACCGAAAACACGGCTGCCAGCAGGGGCAGGGTGTCCGGCGGGGTGTCGGTCAGCACAAAGCAGGGGGCGATGCAGAGCATCAGAGACAGGGCCATGGGCGTGGTCCGTTTCCAGACCCGGACAGCCAGGCAGCAGAGATAGGCCTCCAGAGCGGTGAGGGCCAGCAGGGCCGTCCCGACGGTCTCGGGGGTGGTTTCCTCTTTGGGCACATAGTCCAGGAAGAAGTCGTAACCCTTGGCATAGGCGGTGGAGAGCACGCCCCAGAGGTTGCGGAAGCTTTCCAGCAGCTCTGCCCGGAAGAGATAGGCGGGAATCACCAGACCCACCAACAGCAGGAGCACAGAGATCCGGTCCTGCTTGCCGTGGCCAAGGATCAGGGTGAAGAGGATGATTGAGCCGATGGCAATGGCCCAGAGCTCTTCCGAAGCGGGCAGATCAAAGGCGGAAATCAGGCAGTAGACGGAGCCCAGCAGTCCGGGCACCAGCAGAAGCCAGTCGGTAACCAGCCGGATCATGTCGTCACGACGTTTCATTCAGGGGCCCCTCCCTTCGTCACGCCAACCTGGCAGATCTGCTGGGCCTGCAGGGGCAGGGGCCAGGGCAGATCCGCGGAGTCCTCCGGCGCCATACAGGCGGCGCGCAGAACGGAGAGGGTGTCCTCTTCGGTGCGAATTTCCCGAAGCTGAACGCTGCTGCCCTCCATCCAGACGGCATGGTGCGGCACGTCGTGATCTAGAAGCCAGCGGGAGAGATAGCGGAAGTTGCCCAGGTTGGCAGCCCGGCTCTCCGCACCCCGGGGGGTACGCACAGCCAGAATGACCCGCCGGTGTACGGGCTCCAAGGGCTCCCGGACCACCAGCTCGTCAGATTTCAGGGACAGCTTCCAGTGGATGTCCTTTACCGGGTCGCCGGGGCGGTAGGCCCTGTGGTCGTGAAGCTCGGAGTAGCCGCCGCCGGGCTTGGGCTTCAACTGCTGCTGGAGGAGCTGATCCAGCTGCGGCATGGGCACAGGGGGAAGCTCCGCGGGCAGGATCGCCATGGGCGGCACTTTGGGCAGCCGCATGGGCAGGCGAAACAGGCCCAGGACGTCATAGACCCGGCCCCGGCGGAATTCCGGAACCAGGAAGCCGCAGCGCTCCGTGGGCAGATTCAATACGCCATCCGCCCGGGACAGATGGCTGAGATAGCGCATATCCCTTTCCTGGTCTCTGGTCCGCAGATTCACACGGATCTGAACTTCCGGAATGGGCAGGACCGGCCAGGACCGCAGCCGCAGCCGCAGAACCGCCTTTTCATTCTGCTCCACCGTCTCCGCCATGACGGCGTCCAGACGGCAGGAGAGCATGGCAGGCAGAGAGGCCAGCAGAGACAACAGCGGCAGAGCTACCACCAGGACCAGCAGCAGCCAGGCAACCCAGATGCTGCTGGCAAAGTAGAAAATCAGGCTCAGAATCAGCAGAGCCAGATACAGCAAACGGTTGATGATCATGATCTTAAATGCTCGGCGTCGGGACCTTGTTCATCAGCGCGGTGAGCAGCGCCTCCGCCTGCGTGCCCTGGGCCTGGGCGTCCGCGGAGAGCAGAAGCCGGTGCGCCACCGTGCCGACAAAGATGGTTTTCACATCCTCGGGCAGCACGTAGTCCCGCCCGTTCAGGAAGGCGGCGGCCTTTGCCATGGCCACCACAGCCAGGGTCGCCCGGGGGCTGGCGCCCCGCTGAATCTGCATGCTGTCCCGGGTACGATTAATCAGCGCAACCACATAGTTGATGACGCTGTCCTTGATGTAAATTTGGCTGACGGCGTCCTGCATCGCCACAAGCTCCTCACGGCTCACGATCTGCTGGACCTGGTCCAGAGGATTGACGCCGCCCTGCCTGGCCAGAACCATTTTCTGCTCATCCTCGGCTTTGGGGTAGCCCACGGACAGGCGGACCATAAACCGGTCCATCTGAGAATCCGGCAGCAGCTGGGTGCCGGCTGCGCCGGTGGGGTTCTGGGTGGCGATGACGGTGAAGGGCCGGGGCAGGGGGTGCGTAATGCCGTCCACGGTGACCTGGCCTTCTTCCATAGCCTCCAGCAGCGCGGACTGGGTTCGGGAGGTGGCCCGGTTCAGCTCGTCCGCCAGGAAGAGGTTGCAAAGGATGGCGCCTTTCTGGTAGACCATCCGGCCGGTCTGTTTTTCATAGACGGAGTAGCCGGTGATGTCAGAGGGAAGCACGTCGGGGTTGAACTGCACCCGCCCGTAGTCCAGTCCCAGGACCCGGGAGAAGGCCAGGGCGATGGTGGTCTTGCCCACGCCGGGAATATCCTCCAGCAGGACGTTTCCGTCAGCCAAAATGGTCATCAGAATCCAGACCAGGACCTGATCCTTTCCCTGCACTGCCTTCCGCAGTTCCGCGATGATCTTTTGCATGATATTCATGTTCATTTCTCCGAACTCTTCTTTCTGTCGTTCTTTTTTTGATTTCTCCGATTTTCGCTCCATAGATATAGACGTTCGATTTTGATTTTTGTTGCAAAAACTTTTTCCGAAACGGGAAAAAGCATCCAATGCTCCGCTGAATGGGTAACGGAAGTATTATATCATATCCGTTGTGATATGGCAAGTATGCAATGGGCGCTACAGACGCCGGCATTGCACGACACGGACGCCGGGCGCCGGGGCCCCGGCGGCTGAGTCCACGGAGGCAGGGTGGATCAATGCCAACAGCCCTATCCTTCCGCCAGGCCCAGGGTCAGAATGCCCAGGTTTCGGGTGAAGATTTCCTCGAACTGGCTCAGCGGCAGGGGGTTCTCCCCCGCTCCGACCTCTATTGTGTAGCCGGGCCGGTCCCGGGTCAGGATGAACCAGTCCTTGTAGCCCGCAAAGCCGGAGGCGTAGGGTACGTCCTCCAGAGTATAGCCGGACACGTCGGCAAAGCGCTCTCCCAGCTCCCGGGCTCCGGCTGGCTCCAGGTTTCCGAATTTCCAGTAGATCACGTTGCCCTGGGTGTGATAGCTGAGGGTCAGCCCGGGCTCTGTCAGCTCCGTCAGCCGGACCATGGCCTCGCTCTCCGGCTCCGAGAGGGGGGCCGTGCCCACGTAATCCCGGGGGCCGGGCCGGGAATAGCCCTGGGCGAACTTGATCTCCCGGGCCTGCTCCCAGCGGGCGGGGTAGTTGAGATTCAGGTCCACCCCCCGGAGATTGGCCTTCCAGCCCGCGGGGAAGGGAATGTCGGGGTAATTGTCCGCCAGTCTGCGGGCCTGGGCCCAGCCCGGATCCCCTTCCCGGAGGCCGCCGGTCACCAGGTCCACCCCGTCGGGGTTCACCATAGGGACCAGGTGGAGGGTGGTCCGCTGGTAGAGGGCCTGGGCGGAGAAGCCGAAGATTCGCCCGTTTTCCGATACGGCCCGGGCGTAGTCCTCCAGAAATTTCAGCAGCACCGGCGTGGTGATCCACTCGTTGGCGTGGTGGGAGGCGTTGTAGAGCACCCGCCTTGGCCCCAGCCCCACGGCGATCTGGGGCAGCTTTCGCCCGTAGGCGGACTCCCCGATGTTCCGTATAGTCAGAAAGGGATAGCGGGCGGCCAGGCCCTCCAGGCAGAGGGTCAGCAGCGCATAGGTGAAGGGAAGGTCTGTGGGCACCAGGTCGAAGCCCAGGGGCACCGTCAAACTCTGGTTAACATAAAGCCGAAGTGGGTCCTGATTGGGGTTGGCCGTAATCAGCGCCCGCACCGTGGTCCCAAACCGGGCGGCGATCCGGCTGTAGTTGTCCCCTGCCTGCACCCGATAGCTCCGATACCCCGTCAGCCAGGGCAGCAGGGCGGCCCAGGTCGCTCCATCCGGCCGCCCGGTGGGCGGCAGCCCCTCCCGGCGCTGAAATTCCGCCAGATTCGGCGCGCCCGCCCGTTTTACCGCAAGCTCGTACAATTCCATATTCTGTCCCTCCATCGCGTATTGGTACAGCGTATGCGCGCAGCGGCAGGGGAAGAAGTAAAATGCAAGAGGTAAGAAGTGGGAAACCTCTTACCTCTTGCTTCTGATTATTTCTTAGCGCTTCTTCATGAGCTCGCGCATTCTCTGGGAATGGTCCAGAATCCGCTTGCGCATCCGGAGGTTCTGGGGGGTGACCTCCAGCAGCTCGTCGTCCGCCAGGTATTCCAGGCACTGCTCCAGGGAGAAGGTCCGGGGCGGCACCAGCCGGATGGCGTCGTCGGAGCCGGCGGCCCGCATGTTGGTGAGCTGCTTCTTCTTGCAGACGTTGACGGTCATATCCTCGTTGCGGCTGCAGGCGCCTACGATCATGCCCGCGTAGACGGGGATGCCGGGGCTGATGAACATTTGGCCCCGATCCTGAACGCCGCCGATGCCGTAGGCGGTGGTTTCGCCGGTCTCATGGGCCACCAGGGAGCCGGTCTTCCGGCGCTCTATCTCGCCCTTCAGGGGGGCGTAGGAGTCCAGCACGGAGGACATGACGCCCTCGCCGTGGGTGTCGGTGAGGAACTCGCTGCGATAGCCGAAGAGGCCCCGGGAGGGCACCAGGAACTCCAGCCGGTAGCGGCTGCCCATGGGGGTCATGGAAACCAGGTCGCCCTTCCGCTGGCCGATCTTCTCGATGACGGCGCCCATGGCGTTTTCGGGCACGTCCGCCACCATCCGCTCGATGGGCTCGCACTTCACCCCGTCGATTTCCTTGGTCAGGACTCTGGGGGTGGACACGGAGAACTCAAAGCCCTCCCGGCGCATGGTCTCGATGAGGATGGACAGGTGCATTTCGCCCCGGCCCGCCACGTTGAAGGCGTCGGTGCCCTGCTCGGTGACGTGGAGGGATACGTCCTTCAGAAGCTCCCGCTCCAGCCGGTCCCGGAGGTTCCGGGAGGTGACGTACTTGCCCTCCCGGCCCGCGAAGGGGCTGTCGTTGACGGCAAAGGTCATTTCAATGGTGGGGTCGGAGATCTTCACAAAGGGCAGGGGCTCTACGGTCAGAGGATCGCAGACCGTCCGGCCGATGGTGATGTCGGAAATACCGGAGAAGGCCACGATCTCCCCGGCGCTGGCCTCCTGAATGGGAGTCCGGCCCAGGCCGTCAAAGGCGTAGAGGGCCACGATCTTGCCCTTCTGCCGGATGGACTCGTCGTGGTAGTCGCAAATCATGACTTCCTGGTTCTGGCGGATGGTGCCCCGCTCGATGCGGCCGATGCAGATTCGGCCCACGTAGTCGTTGTAGTCCAGGGAGGACACCAGCATTTGCAGGGGGGCCTGGGCGTCCCCGGTGGGGGCGGGGATATAATTGACGATGGTTTCAAACAGCGGGATCAGGTCCGTGCCGGCCTCGTGAGGCCCGTAGGAGGAGACGCCCTGTCTTGCGGAGCAGAAGATGGTGGGAGACTCAAACTGCTCGTCCGTGGCGTCCAGGTCCAGCAGCAACTCCAGAACCTCGTCCATGACCTCCTCGATGCGGGCGTCGGGCCGGTCGATCTTGTTTACCACCACGATGACCTTGTGGCCCAGCTCCAGGGCCTTTTGCAGCACGAAGCGGGTCTGGGGCATGGGGCCCTCGGCGGCGTCCACCAGCAGCAGAACGCCGTTGACCATTTTCAGAATACGCTCCACCTCGCCGCCGAAGTCGGCGTGGCCCGGCGTGTCCACGATGTTGATTTTGTAGTCCTTATAGTGGACGGCGGTGTTCTTGGCCAGGATGGTGATGCCCCGCTCCCGTTCCAGGTCGCCGGAGTCCATAACCCGGTCCACCACAGCCTGGTTCTCCCGGTAGATGCCGCCCTGCTTCAGCATTTCGTCCACGAGAGTGGTCTTGCCGTGGTCAACGTGGGCGATGATTGCAATATTTCTGATCTTCTCTTGCGGGATCATAAGGTTTTCCCCTTTCTAAAAGCTCACATAACTCGGAAAATATAGCATATCCGAACAGAAATTGCAATAGGGTTTTCGCCCGTTTTTACAGATATTTTTCGTTTATTCGCAGAAAAAAAGAGATATTTGACACAGAAGGGGTTCAGAGTCTGTAGGGACGGCACCCTGCCGTCCCTACGCACGCTGAACTCCAAACCGGCGGACGGCAGGGTGCCGTCCCTACGCGCGCTGAACCCTGAACCAGCGGCGGCCAGAGGTCTGGCCGCCCTACGGGGAACGGCGGACGGATGTGGGCATCCGCCCCTACGGGCTCTGAGCAACCGCATCCCCCGTCCCCTATTGCCTGGTGCCTGCTGCCTGTTGCATGAAAAAAGTGTTGACAATCGACATATATCGTGCTATGATACTGTCGCACGACGACATAACGGGAGACGATATAGGGGCTGAAACACAGCGAACCCATGTCCGAGCGCAGCGATAACATTTAAGGAACAGGAGTTGCGATTATGCGCTTAGAACTGAAAAACATCGACAAATCCTTCGGGGACAAGCAGGTGCTGAAGGGCGTTTCCTTTACCGCGGAGAGCGGGAAGGCCTTCGGTCTGCTGGGCCGGAACGGCGCGGGCAAGACCACCTCCATCCGCATTCTGATGAACGTGTTCCCCGCCAACAGCGGCGAGGTACTGGTCGACGGCAAGCCCATCGACTACAAGGCAATCCAGATCGGCTATCTGCCGGAGGAGCGGGGCCTGTACCCCAAAAAGCTGATTATCGATCAGCTGGTGTACTTCGCCGAGCTGAAGGGCATGGGCCGGAAGGAAGCGGTCCTGTCGGTGGACGCCTGGCTGGAACGGCTGGAAATGACGGAATACCGGAACAAGCGGCTGGACACCCTGTCCAAGGGCAACCAGCAGAAAATTCAGCTCATCACGGCCCTGGCCCACAATCCCCAGATCGTGATTTTGGACGAGCCCTTTTCCGGCCTGGACCCTGTGAACGCCATCCTGCTGAAGGACGTGGTGAAGGAGCAGATTGCCCAGGGGAAAATCGTTCTGTTTTCCAGCCATCAAATGAGCTACATCGAGGAGTTCTGTGACAGCATCGCCATCATCAACGCGGGCCGGGTGGCCCTCCACGGGGACCTCCGCGACATCAAGCGGAACTACCCCCGGGACCGGCTGGTGGTCAGCACCACGAAGCCGGAGCAGATTCAAAGCGCGTTCGGCGGGGCCTGCACCCGGCAGGAAAACGGCTCGCTGATGATTCAGCTGGCGAACCCGGAGGAAAAGAGCGCCGTCATGAAGCGCCTCGTGGAACACTTCGACATCGACGAGGTCCGGGTATTCGAGCCCTCGCTGAACGATATTTTCGTCCAGTACGCGGGCGAGCAGGTGTAAGGAGGCGGAAGCAATGAAACAGTTTGGAACCATCCTGAAATTTGAGCTTCGGGGCTACTTGAAGAACAAGGTCTTCGTGGGCACCACGGTGTTTCTCGTGATCGCCATTGCCATTGCCATGTTCATCCCCAACATCACCGCCATGTTCAAGTCTGAAGAAGGCGTCAAGGACAAGACCGTCATGCTGGTCTACGCCCAGGACGGGGAGCTGGCCTCCCTGGTCAGGCAGTATTTTGAGCCGGCCTTCCCCGACTATGAGGTGAAGCTGGCCGAGGGCAGCCTGGAGGACGTGAAGGAACAGATTATCTCCGGCAGCGCCGAGTGCGCCTTTGCCATGGACAGCGCCTCCTCCTACACCTACTACGTGAACAACCTCACCATGTACGACGCCAACACCGCGTTGGCGGAGACCCTGCTGAAAGAGGTCTGCCGGGTGACGGCCATGCTGCAGTACGGCCTGACTCCTGAGCAGGCGGAAAAGGTCATGTCCGTGGAGATCGAGAGCAATGTCACCGCCCTGGGCAAGGATCAGGGGCAGAACTTCCTCTACACCTACATCATGATTATGGCCCTGTACATGGTGATCCTGCTCTACGGCCAGATGGTAGCCACCAACGTGGCCTCGGAAAAGAGCTCCCGGGCCATGGAGGTCCTGGTGACCAGCGCCAAGCCCTCCAGCATGATGTTCGGCAAGGTTCTGGCTTCCTGCCTGGCAGGCCTGATTCAATTGGTGGCCGTGTTCGGCTCCGCCCTGGTGTTCTACAACATCAACAAATCCGCCTGGGGCGACAACCGGATCATCGAGTCCATCTTCAACATCCCCGTGAATCTGTTCGTGTACATGCTGGTGTACTTTGTCCTGGGCTTCCTGATCTACGCCTTCCTCTACGGCGCCATCGGCTCCACGGCCTCCAAGCTGGAGGACATCAACACCTCGGTCATGCCCATCACCTTCCTGTTTATCATTGCCTTCCTGGTGGTGATGATGTCCATGACCAGCGGCAACACGGACAATACTCTGATGAAGGCCTGTTCCTTCATCCCCTTCACCTCGCCCATGGCCATGTTCACGCGAATCTGCATGAGCACCGTGCCCTGGCATGAGATTGCCCTGTCCATTGCCATTCTCATCGGCTCCACCGTGGGCATCGGCTTCCTCTCCGCCAAGATCTACAGCGTGGGCGTCCTGCTCTACGGCACCACCCCCAAGCTCGGCGCGATTATCAAGGCAGTGTGGAAGGCCTAAACAAAAATGCGGCGGCGTGACCGATTCGGTCACGCCGCCGCTCCGTTCATTACGGTTTCAGTTCCAAATACAGCCCCCGGTACTGCCAGGCGGAGCTTTCCCAGGAGACGTCCTTTTCCATATCCCGGCGGACCATTTCCTCCCAGCGGGCCCGGTCGGTGAAGTAGAGGGTTTTGGCCCGGTTGACTGCGTCCAGCAGCAGGCCGGCGTCGTAGCGGTCGAAGCTGAAGCCGTTGCCTTCGTTGGTGAACTGGTTGTAGGGCTGGACGGTGTCCTTCAGACCGCCGGTCTCCCGGACGACGGGAACCGTACCATAGCGCATGGCGATGAGCTGGGTCAGGCCGCAGGGCTCAAAGAGGGAGGGCACCAGCAGGGCGTCGGCCCCCGCGTAAATTCGGTGGGCCAGGGCCTCGTCATAGGCGATGTAGGCGCAGACGGCGCCCTTGTAGGTGTTTTCAAACTGGCGGAAGGATTCCTCGTACCGGGCGTCGCCGGTGCCCAGAACCACCACCTGGGTGTTGCCGTCCACCAGGGCGGGGAGAATGGCGTTCACCAGGTCCAGGCCCTTCTGGTCCGTGAGCCGGGAGATCAGACCAAGCACCATCTTGCCGGGGTTCTGCTCCAGTCCCAGCTGTTCCTGGAGGGCCAGCTTGTTGGCCAGCTTCCCGGCCGGGGCGTCGGTTTCCGCATAGTTGGCGGCCAGGAGCCTGTCTGTCCGGCTGTCCCACTGGTCCACGTCAATGCCGTTGACGATGCCCCGCAGCTTGCCGGAGTGGTAGCGCAGGTGGGCGTCCAGCCCGTCGCCGAAGAACTCCGTCTGAATTTCTCCGGCGTAGGTGCCGCTGACGGTGGTGATTCGGTCGCAGTAGGTGAGCCCGCCCTTGAGCATGCTGGCGTCCACCCAGTTCTGAGTCAGGGCGTCCTTGTTGAACACGTAGTCGGGCAGATTGGTCCAGTATTGGATGGTGGGGATGTTGTAGACCCCCTGGAACCGCAGATTGTGGATGGTGAGCACGGACTTGGACCCGGCCAGAGCGGTGCCCGCGAAGAGGGTCCGCAGATACACCGGCACCAGGGCTGCCTGCCAGTCGTGGCAGTGGATGATATCCGGCACCCATTCCATGTAGTTCAGGGCGGCCAGAGCGGCCTTGCCGAAGTAGCAGAACCGGGGAATGTCGTCCACCAGATTGGTGTAGGGGCTGCCGTAGGAGAAGAACTCCTCGTTGTCGATGAAGTCGTAGACCACCCCGTCCCAGACGTATTCCATGATTCCCACGTAGAAGGAGCGGCCGTCGGCGCAGAGGTCCATCGTGAAGGAGCCCCGGTAGATCATCTTCTCCTGCCACTTCTGGGGGATGCAGCGGTAGCGGGGCAGGATCACCTTCACGTCGCAGTTGAGCTTGGCCAGGGCCTTGGGCAGGGCGTACATCACGTCCCCCAGACCGCCGGTTTTCACGAAGGGATAGCACTCCGAGCCGATGAAGGCCACGCTCCGCCGGGGCTGGGGCAGCTCCGGAAGGGCGGCCTCCGCGGGAACGGCAGCTTCCGCAACGGGCGCGGGCGCCGGGACAGGCGCGGCCTTCTTGGCAGGCGCGCGCTTTTTGGCGGGAGTCTTTTTCTCCGCCGCAGGCTTTTTCTCAGCGGCTGATTTGGGTGCGGCGGGCTTCCCGGCCGCCGTCTTTTTTTCGGCGGCGGGCTTCTTTGCGGATTTTTGCTCTTCCTGTGCGGCTTCTTTCTTTCCCGCCGGCGTTTCCTCCGGCAACAGTATATTTTTCTTTTTCGGCATGGCGTTTTCCTCCTGCTGAAAAGATTTGGTGTGGGGACGCGTTCTTTTTCTGCTTCCATTATATCCCCATTTCCCGGGTTAAGTCAAGCCCCGGGGATAATCCGGATTCGACGGTTATTCGCACAAATCGGCATATTGGAAGGCCACCAGCTTTTCCAGATCGTCCGGGGCGACCTCCACCTGAAAGCCGATTTTCCCGGCGCTGAACAAAATGGCCTCATAGAGGATTGCGCTTTCCTCCACAAAGGTGGGGAAGGGCTTTTTCATGCCGATGGGGGAACAGCCCCCGTGGATATAGCCGGTGAGGGGCAGCAGCTCCTTGGACTTCACCATGGCGATGCTCTTTTCCCCTGCGGCGGCCGCGGCCTTTTTCAGGTCCAGCTCCTGCAGTACGGGGATTACAAAGACGTAGTGCTGACCGGACCGGCCCTCGGTCACCAGGGTTTTGAACACCCGGTCCGGGTCCTGGCCCAGGACGGCGGCCACCTCCGCCCCGCTGACGGCCCCGGTGCCCTCGTAGCTATAGCTCTCATAGTGTACGCCCTGCTGATCCAGCAGCCGCATTACGTTGGTTTTTTCATGTTTTTTCATCGTTCTCTCCCCTCTTTGTTTGCAGGACGGCCTGAGCTCAGGCCGCCGCTGCCCGCTACAGGCTCACTTTTTCCATGCGCAATCCCAGCTCGTCCTCCGCTGCTCGGAGGACAAAGGGGAACAAATCCCGCTTGACGCAGAGCCAGAAGTCCGGCTCCGGGTAGATCTCCTGGGTGTTGGGATTGAAGAAGTGTTCTCCTCCGTGCCAGCGCAGGGCCGCCGTCCGTTCCTCCACGTCCGGCAGGGGGCGGCCCAGCACCAGGGAGCGGATGTACTCGGCGCAGAGAACGTCCTCCGCCGCCTCCCGGACCCCGGCGTTGCCCATGCAGACCAGGCTGACAATCTCGGGCTTCCTGGCCCGGATGTAGGCGGCCACGGCGGCGGCGTTCACCAGGCTGCCGGCGATCCGCTCGTCGGCATGGAGGGCCTGGGTGAGGCCCTGGGTCCCGGCGCTGGTGGTGTGGATGATCCGCCTGCCCCGGACGGCCTCGGCGGAAATGGAGCTGGGCGAGTTGCCGAAGTCGAAGCCCTGGCATTTGGCCCCGCCCCGTTCTCCCACCAGGAGGACGGAGGGGTCCCGTTCCCGCCAGGCAAAGGCCTCCTCCAGCGTGCCCACTGGCCGAAGCTCCGCCGCGCCCCGATCCGTCAGATAGCATTCCAGGGAAAAGGCCCGCAGTACGTCGATGATGACCGTCAGCCCCCGGGCCTGCCGGGCCCCTTCGATTAGTTGCAGAATTTGAATATCCATAGTCTCTCCCGGGTATGATGTTTTCGATTCCATTATAGGGCATTTTGGAGAGAATGCAAGGCCGGATTTTTTGGCACTGTTCCTTGAGGCAAATCAATCCTTGCAATTCCACCTTGTATATGGTATGATATATTGAACATTTTCGGCCGGGGGACGGCGGAGGGGAGGAAACGACTTGCGACGGATGCTGCTGGCCCTGCTGACGGTGCTGCTGATGGGGCTGCTGTCCACGGTTGCCTACGCCGAAGGGACGGCGCTTACCGCCATGACCACCGAATGCGACGTGGAAAACGACGGCGCCTGCACTGTGACCATGCGGTTTACCGTGGAGTTTGCCCCGGGGACAGAGAGCTTTTCCGTTCCGGTCTCCTCTGCGGCCAAGGATATTGTGTGTCCCCTGCCCCATACGGTCGGCTCCGCGGAGGGCTGGAAGCTGGTGACGCTGACCGGGCCTTTGTCCGGCAGGATGGAGGTTGTGCTGTCCTACCGTCTGGCCGAGACCGTCACGGAGACAAACGCGAAGCAGACCTTTTCGATCCAACTGCTCTATCCCGCCTGGACCTGCCCCATCTCTGCCTATGAGGCCACGGTGCGGCTGCCCGGCGTCTTTGAGGAAACCCCGAAGTTTGCCTCCGGTTATCACGGCGACACCATTGACAACTATATGAGCATCTCCATCCGCCAGGGGGAGATCCACGCGGTCCTGCTGGAGGATCAGACCCTGCGGGACCACGAGGCCATCACCATGGATCTGGACGTGCCCAGAGACTTTTTCGACCTGCGCTTTCTGGCGGGTAAAACCGTCAAGGTGGATCGGCTGCTGTTTTTTGCCCTGCTGGTTCTGGCCGCCGCCTATTGGGTGGCCCTTCTCCGAAACTACCCCATCCTGCCCAAGCGGCAGGCCATGCCCCCCGAGGGCGGCAACGCGGGAGAAATCCCGTTCATTCTCACCGACCGGGCCCCGGACCTGGCCCTGATGGTGGTCCAATGGGCTTCCCTGGGCTACCTGACCCTGACCCGACACCAGGGCGGACGGATTACCCTGACCCGGCAGATTGATATGGATACCGAGCGCAAGCGCTTTGAGGGAGAGATTTTCTACACCCTCTTCTCCCGGAGCGACGTCTGCGACGTACGAAGCGCGGAGTATCTGAAGGCCCGCCGCCTGGCGGACGAAAAAACCCGAAAGTTCTGGCGGAACCGGGTCTACGATCCCAAAGCAGGCTCCGTGCTGATTTTCCGTCTCCTGGCTCTGGGGGCCGGGCTGGTGCTGTGCCTGGCCTGCTTCGACGCCTGGGTGGCCTCCAAAAGCTGGCGCTGGATGGCCATTATTCCCCTGAGCATTTTGGGCATGCTTGCCTGCCACAGGCTCCAGGAGCTGGGCGGCTTCCTCCTGCGGCGGCACAGCCTTCGGACCCTCTGCCTGGCTGTCCTGTCCGCCCTGTTTCTGGTGCTGGCAGCCGTCAAGGGCGGCCTGATGACTCCGATGCTGCTGAACCTGGCGGCCCAACTGGCAGTAGGAATCCTGCTTCGCTGCGGCGGCCGTCGAACCAGGGCCGGCGCTGCCCAGGCTGCGGAGCTGCTGGGCTACCGCCGTTGGCTGCTCTCCGCGCCCCAGGAGCTGCTCCGGGCCAACCTGGAGTCCGATCCCCAGTATTTCTATCGAATTCTGCCCTTTGCAGACGCCCTGCGGGTGGGCGGCGCCCTGGCCGGAACCCTGGGCCGAACCGAACTGGAGCCCTGCGACTGGCTGATCTGGAAGGGAAAGCCTGCCAAGACCGCCCCCGGCTTCTTCGCCCGCTATGAGCGCCTGCTGGCAGGCCTGCGGGGGGAGCGGGATCCCGCGCCCCGGCAGCGGCCCGCCCGGGAGCAGCAGATTTCCACCCGGGTCAACCTGCCCCGCCGCCCGGCCCGGGACAGCCGGAGCCCCTCCGGCTATGACGGGAGAAAGGGAGACGACCGATGAAAGCTTTGATTGCCATGAGCGGCGGCGTGGATTCCGCTGTGGCGGCCCTGCTGATGGAGCAGGCCGGCTGGGACTGCGTGGGCTGCACCATGAAGCTGTACCAGAATGAGGACGCGGGGGTCTCCCGGGAGCATAGCTGCTGCTCCTTGGACGACGTGGAGGACGCCCGGGCCGTGGCCTACCGGCTGGGGATCCCCCACCATGTCTTCAATTTTTCCGACGATTTCCGGGAGCGGGTCATCGACAAGTTCGTGGCCTCCTATCTGGCCGGCCGGACCCCCAATCCCTGCATCGACTGCAACCATTACCTGAAATTTTCCCGTCTCTATCACCGGGCCAGGGAGCTGGGCTGCGACGTGATCGTTACCGGCCACTACGCCCGGATCGAGGAAGAGGACGGCCGCTGGGTCCTGAAAAAGGCCCTGGACCCGGAGAAGGACCAGAGCTATGTGCTTTATCAGATGAATCAGGATCAGCTAGCCCATACCCGCTTCCCCTTGGGGAAGCTTACCAAACCGGAGGTCCGGGCCATCGCGGAGGCCCAGGGCTTTGTGAACGCCCGCAAGCCGGACAGCCAGGACATCTGCTTCGTCCCCGACGGGGACTATGCCCGGGTCATTCAACTGCGGACGGGGATTACCCCGGCGCCCGGCGACTTTGTGGACCTGCATGGAAGGGTCCTGGGCCGCCACCGGGGCATCATCCACTACACCGTGGGTCAGCGCCGGGGCCTGGGCCTGTCCTTCGATCAGCCCTACTACGTGGTCCGTATCGACCCTGCCGCCAACACCGTCACCCTGGGGCCCAAGGAGGCTCTGTTCTCCCAAACTGCCCTTGTGCCGGACTTCCACTGGATCTCCGGCGAGGCGCCCCCCGGGCCCATTCGCTGTGCGGCCAAGATCCGCTACCGGCACCCGGAGCAGCCCTGCCTGCTGACGCCCCTGGAGGAGGGCTGCGTCCGCCTGGACTTCGACCAGCCCCAGCGGGCCATCACGCCCGGCCAATCCGCCGTGGTCTACGACGGCGATCGGGTCCTGGGCGGCGGCGAGCTGGCGTGAGGACGGAACTTTTTCCGTTTTCCGTCGTCTGAATACGTGAATTTCGAGAAATCTTTTCTTCGTTTATTGCAAATCCCATCCTACAGGAGGAACCCAAATGGGCACTTTTAACGGCAACGCGCAGGGCGGACGCTTTTCGGCCCGCCGCGCCAAAACAGGAGTCCGGGCCGCTTCCGCCGGGAAACAGATTCTGTATTCCCTGCTTCTGCTGCTGGACCTGTTCCTGCTCTATACCATCATCATGCAGCTTACCCACAGGCAGCAGGCCTTCCAGGCCGGCAAGGCGGTCAATTTGATGCTGCTGGTACTGTTTATCCTGGGGGCCGTCGCCCTGGCCTGGTTGGTGTACCGCGCCCGGGCCTGGAAACGGCTGCTCTGCCTGTTCCTGATTTTTGTCATTCTCTACCTGATTGTGGTCTTTTCCAATATTCCCTTTGTGAAGAAGTACCGGGATATCTGGATCAAGACCGCCATGTCCACCATGTGGCACCAGGGCCTGGCTACCTACTACTTCCCCGCCTCCCAGGTGGACGAAATCGAAAGGCAAAAGAATGCGGCCATAGCCGAACAGGAGGACCAAAACTCTACGGACCCTGCCGTGGTTCTCGAGAGCAATCCGGACCCCACCGGCTGGACGGAGCCCACGGGCACCTGGTCCGGCGGCGAGGTGTTCAAGGAACTGAGCCCGGAGCAGAAGCAGTTTTACAGCATGTTCTACGAGCTGGACGTGGAAAGCGCCGAGGCCTACTTCACGGATCACCCCGACGCTTTGGAAAACGGCTATATGCACATGCTGGTGAATGAATCCAGCCTGGACAGCGACGGTACCTCCATCCGCACCAAGCTGGGAGAAAAGGTCCTGGCCATTGACGTGGAAAACCGGATCCTCCTGCTGGAGGTGGACTGCGACGGCGCCCGGGGCGTGCTGGCTATCGGCAAGCTGCCGGAACGGCTTCACCTCTTCCCCTCGGCTAAGGTGGCAATCGTGGGCGGAAAGACCGACGGATACGGCGAGACCGCCGGGACCATCGCCAAACGGAACGGCGGCGTTCTGGCCATGACCGGCTCCGGGTTTGACGATCCGGAGGGCAAGGGCAGCGGCGGCAAGGTCGCGGGCTATGCCATGTGCGACGGCAAGAGCTACAGCGGCGAGCCCTTCAAGTGGGGCTATAAGCGTCTGGAGCTCCATGAGAACAACTGGTTCTATATTACGAACACCTATGAAAAGGTCGGCTCCGACACCACCGACGCCATGGAATTCCAGCCGGCGATGGTGGTCAACGGCGATCCGCTGGACATCGGCTACTGGACGGAGTTGAACCCCAGAGCCTGCATCGGTCAGTCCAAGCGGGGCGAAATCATGATGCTCTGCGTGGAGGGCCGCGGCGCGGGCGGTTCCTGGGGCTGTTCCCTGGCGATCTGCAGAGATATCTTCATGCAGCATGACTGCCAGACGGCCATGAACTGCGACGGCGGCACCACTGCCATCATGTGGTATCGGGGCGAGCCGGTGATGCGCTGCTCCAACTCTTCAATTCCCCAGGGCCGTTATCTGCCCAACGCCTGGGTCTACGTGGGCGAATAACAATGCCGATCCCATTCCGGTTACTGAGATAAGGAGGAATATGACATCATGAAAAAGATGATTTCTCTTGCTCTGGTGCTGGTTTTCGTGCTGCTGGCGGGCTGCTCGGACGACAAGCCTGTTCCCAGCTCCACCGCGAATCCCGGCCCGGAGACCACTGCCGCGGCCACAGAGCCTGTTACCACCGCGGATCCTGCGCCTGTGACCACCACTGCGGCTCCCGTCACCACCGCGGAGCCCACCACGGAGCCCCCCACAACGGCTGCGCCCACCACGGAGGCCCCCATCACCCAAGCCCCTACCGAGCCCACCGGCGAACCGGTAGATCCCTGGTCCCTGATGGACGAGGCTCTGTACATGCAGGGTGCCTACACCGATTCCAGCGAAAACACCTACACCTATTCCTACGGCCTGCCCTGCCTGGCTGCCGAGACCCCCGACGCCCTGGCCATCAACGCCGAAATCGATGAGTTATTCGGCGGCATCATCCGGGAGCAGGAGGAGGCCATGCGGGAGAATGCCAGCCTGGGCTGCGATCACGTGGGCTACCACGGAGAGGTCTGGAACAACGTGCTGACTCTGGTGGTCATCGCCCACTGGGATTGGAGCTTTGAGGACTACGGCATCTACTGCTACGACACCGCCGCCGGCCGCCGCCTGGATACCCCGGCTCTGCTGGAAAAGATGGGCGTCTCTCAGGAGGCTTTTCTGGAGGCCTGCAAGACCCGGTTCCGGGAGACCTTCGAGGATATGTACAAGACCATCCCCGAGGATCAGCGGGAGTCCTACGGCTACGTGGACGCCCTGGCCCGGGTAGACAGCCCGGAGTTTGTGAACCTGGAGCTGATGGCCTACCCGGACGCCAACGGGGACATTGTGGTCATTGCCCCTATCGTTTCCCTGGCCGGCGCGGATTACTATTTCCACGCCATCAACCTGGGCATCAACCAAGCCAACTGAACCGGGAACCAAAGAGCCGGCACGTTTTCGTGCCGGCTCTTTTGATTTACATAAAATTTCTCTGGACAGACGGAGATGGATTTGCTATAATAGACAAAACTAATTCTGAGGGGGATTATTATGAAGTGTCCGCACTGCGGGTTCCAGGAGAGCAAGGTCGTCGATTCCCGCCATTCCGAGGATGGGACCAGTATTCGCCGCCGCCGGGAATGCCTCAACTGCCAGAAGCGATTTACCACCTATGAGACTGTGGAAAGTCTGCCCATTATTGTGGTCAAGCGGGACAACAGCCGCCAGGCCTTTGACCGGAACAAGATCATGAACGGCATGCTCCGGGCCTGTGAGAAGCGGCCGGTGTCCATGCAGGAACTGGAGCAGGCGGTGAACGAGATCGAGTCTCTGGTGCAGAATTCTCTGGAGCGGGAGATTACCACGGAGTACATCGGCGAGCAGGTCATGGAGCGGCTTAAGGCCCTGGACGAGGTGGCCTACGTCCGCTTTGCCTCCGTCTACCGCCAGTTCAAGGACATCCACAGCTTCATGCAGGAGCTGAACAAGATTTTGGAAGAAAAATAAGATGTATTTCAAGGTGCGGTGCATTCGGGAGCCCATCCGCATCCTGCTGTCCCTCGCTTCTTTCTTTTTCCCCTTTTCCCTGCTTTGCTTTTTCGCGCAGACCGTCATTCAGTGGCTGTTCTCTGAAAGCATCAGTGACACGCTGGTGCTGATCCTGTCCTTTGCGGGAGCCGGTGCCTTCTCCCTGTTGTGCTCATGGCTGCTGCAGTTTTATAAGATCTATGAGTTTACAGACCGGGCGATCCAAATCCTTTGGTGGTACGGCGGGTGGATGTTTTATTTCAATATCCTTGCGCTTCCGAAGCACGCCCGGCAAACAAGGCTTTCCGGGAATGAGTCTCCGCTGACGCGGAAAGAAGAGACGCCCCCTGTGCGCGGCTTCCCGGACGAATTTGAGCCGGACATCATTATGGACCGGCTTTCCCACGGCGCATCGCCGGAAGCGACGCTTGGCACCGGCAAGCTCATAAAGACGCTCCACCGCAGTGAGCTCCATGATGTGAAGATTCTGGAATCCGCTTTTGGCGCGACGTTGCTCCTTCGGCTCCAGGGCTGCGGGGAATTCACGGAGCGCTTCGTCTGGCAGTATCGATTGCACAACCGGGGAAAACTCTTTGTTCTCCGCCTGCCCAAGGCGAAAGGGGAAGAAGCCTATTCTTTGATCAGGGAATATACAAGACGCTGACTCAACCCGTGAGCCAGCGTCTTGTTTCCTTATGCGGGAGCCTGCGTCTTGCCGGCCCCCCGCACGTCATTTTGAGCCGCAGGCGAAAAATTGCCGGATGCCTGTCCCACCGAACAGGCCGGGGGGCGTTGAGGACGTGGCCCTCTGCGGGCAGGAGTTACTCCGCCAGCTCCAGGCCGGTCAGGTAGCGGTAGAGGTAGGTGACCACATAGCCCCGGGTGCAGGGGGTTGTGGCCTTGAACTTGCCGTTCTCGCCCTTTTCCAGGCCGTTTTCGTAGGCCCAGATAGCGCTGTCCTTGTACCAATGCTTGTTCTTCACGTCGGAGTAGGGGTTGTCAATCGTGTAGGCAGGCTTGCCTTCGGCGGCGTAGAGGAACTGCAGGATCTCGCTGCGGGAGCAGGTCTGCTTAGGGCTGAAGTGGGTGGCGTCCGTGCCGCCGGTGATCTCGTTCTCCACGGCCCACATGACGGCGTCATAGTACCAATGCTTCTTTTTGACGTCCTTGAAGGGGCTCTCTTCCGTGAAGTGCTCGGGACGGTCCTTGGCGGCCCAGAAGAAGACCATGGAATCGCAGCGCTGAACGGTCTGGTTGGGGGAGAAATGGGTCTCGTCGGTGCCGCCGGTGACCTTGGCGGATACCGCCCACATGACAGGCATAAAGAAGAAATCCTCCTCCTTCACGTCTACAAAGGGGTTGTTTACCGCAATGGGGACAAAATGGAAGCCGTTCTCCTGTGCATAGGCCTGGGCTACAGAGTTCTTGACCCCATAGACGGTGAAGTTTTCAACTTTCTCCTGGTAATCAACGTAGCCAAAGGCGGCTTCGTTGACGAGGCTTACCGACATGGGGATCGTCACAGAGGTCAGCAGCGGGCAATTACAAAAAGCGTAAAACTCGATGCTGGTCACGCCTTCCGGAATGGTTACTTCAGTCAAGCCGGTGCAGTCCTGGAAGGCGGAGCCGCAGATTCGCCTCAAGCCTTCCGGGAAGCTGAGGCGCGTCAGACCGGAGCAGCCGGCAAACGCGAATCCACCAATTAGCTTCAGCCCCTGCGGGAAAGAGATGCCGGTCAGAGCGGTGCATTCGCAAAATGCAAAGTCGTCAATGGTTTGCAGGCTGTCAGGGAGCGTTACGGTACTGAGGCCGGTGCACCCGCTGAACGTGCCGCTGCTAATAACGGTCAGGCCCTCCGGAAGGGCAATCTCGGTCAAGCTGCTGCAATTGGTGAACGCGGAGTAGGAGATCATCTGCAGGCCCTGCGGGAGGCTCACACGGGCCAGGCCGGTACAGTCCGAAAAGGCACAGCAGCCAATCGTTTCCACACCGATAGGAACGTCGATTTCCGTCAGCGTGGAGCAGCCGCTGAATGCATAGTCTCCAACGCTTGTGATGCCCTCCGGCAGGACGACTGCAGTCATGCTCTCACGATGGCTGGCCCAAGGGCAAAACTTCTCGGTAAAATCCTCCATTGCGCCGCTGCCCTTAATGGTCAGAACGCCGGTTTCCTTGTCAAAGGCCCAGGTGAGATTGTCCCCCGCCGCGCCGCAGGAACCGGAATAAGGAACACTCTCCGGCGTCGGGACAAAGTAGAATTCATTCTCGATCGCATAGTGCATTGCCTCGGAATCCCATACGCCGCAGATAGTGAAGTTCTCCACCCTTTCGGAGCTCCCACCGTAGCAATAGCCGAATGCATACGGGCTGATCACGGTCACGGATGCGGGAATGGTTACGGAGGTCATGCGCGGGCAATTAAAAAACGCGTTATAACCAATGATCCTCAACCCCTCCGGAAGGGTAAGATTTTCCAGCGCGGTGCAGTCATGGAACGCATAGGAGCCGATGCTCTCCAGGCCCTCATAAAGGGTGATGCTTTTCAGGGCGGTATTATTGGTGAGTACCTCCTCGCCGATCCGCTTCAGGCTTCTCGGGAAGGTGATGCTCTGCAGGTTGGTGCAGTTGCTGAAAACAAACAAGCCCAACTCTTCTACGCCCTCGGGAACGACAATACCGGTCAGAGCGGAGCAGCCTGCAAAGGCGCCGTCCCCGATGGCTGTCATTTGCGCCGGAAGGGTGATGCTTTCCATGCTTGTGCAGCCCCCAAACGCATTGGCGCCTATAGTTGTTACAGCCTCCGGAACGACAAGATTCTGCAGGCTGGTGCAGTTTTTAAAAGCCCCTTCATCGATCGCAGTCAGGCTTTCCGGGAGGGAAACATCGGTCAGCTTGGTGCAGCCGGAAAACAGCATCATTTTAAGCTTCGTGATGCCTTCGGGAAGAACAGCGCTTGTAAGACCGGTGCAATCGTAGAACGCACCTTCCCCGACGGACGTTACACCATCCGGAACGATCACGCCGGTCAGAGCTGTGCATTCATTGAACGCATAATAGCCGATTTCAGTCAGGCTTTCGGGGAAAACGATGCCGGTCAAAGCGGGACAGGCGCGAAACGCGTCATGCGCAATGGCAGTCAGACCCGCCGGGAGATTGACGCTTTTTAGGTTGGCGCAGTCGAAAAATGCCCAGCCGCCAATGACAGTCAAGCCCTCCGGCAGCACGACCTCGAGAATGCTCTCCCGGTAATCGAACCAGGGCGGGCAAAGATCGGGGCCGTTGTTGTAAATATAATCCCAAGGGTCATATTCCGCCATTGCGCCGCTGCCTTCGATGGTCAGCACGCCGGTATCCTCGTCAAAGGTCCAGATGAGGTTGTCGCCGTCTACGCCGCATTCTCCGGTAATGGGCTCCTTGGGCAGGGCGGGATCAAACGTAAACCCATTTGCTTCCGCATAGCTCTCCGCGGCAGTTCCCGGAGCACCGACAATTGTGAATGCTTCCTCTTTTACGATTTCTCCCTCGGGTGTCACGTCATAACCAAACGCATAGGAACCGATCTCGTTCACCGTCGTCGGAATTGTAATGGAGGTCATGGCATTGCAGGAAATGAACGCGTAATCGTCAATTTGCTTCAAGCCTCGGTTCAATGCAACGCTGGAAAGGCTGCTGCACTCTTGAAAAGCGCCGTTTTCAATTCTTACCAGGCTGTCCGGGAATGAAAGACTCGTCAATTCGGTGAAGGACGAAAATGCGCCGAAGCAGATCGCCGTCAAGCCTTCCGGGAAAGAGATCGCAGTAACGGAGGTCCTGTAAGCTCCCCACTCCGGATCGGGCTCCCACATTTCGCCGCTGCCCTCAATGGTCAGCAGACCGGTGGAGGTGTCCAGGGTCCAGGTCAGATCCATCCCGCAGGTGCCGGAAACAATCGTGAGGTCGCCGGAAAGAGAGACAAACGTAAAGCCGTTGCTTTCCACGTAGTCCTGAGCAGCCGTATCCGGATAGCCGTAGATTGTGAAATTGGTCACAGGCGTGGGGGCTCCTGTGTTGGGGTCATAGCAGTACCCAAACGCCATGCTGTCAATGCTCGTCACGCTGGCAGGGATCGTTACGCTTTTCAGCGCGGCGCAGCCGCTGAACGCATTTCCATCAACGGTTTTCAAGCCCTCTGAAAGCGTAACGCTTGTCAGGGCGGCGCAGCTTCCAAAGGCTCCGACTCCGATTTTTTTCAGGCTTGCGGGGAGGGAAACCTCGGTCAGACCGGTACAGCGGCTGAACGCCGCCCAGTCGATCAAGGTCACGCCCTCCGGGACGTCCAGCTTGGTCAAGCCGACGCAGTCTACAAAGGCGTATGCGCCGATGCTTGTGATCCCGCTCGGAAAGCTGATATTCTTTATGGAGCCGCAATACGCACTCCAAGGCGCGGGATTATCAGAATAGGGATCGTAGAAATCCATTTCGCCGCTGCCGGAGATTTTCAGCAGACCGGTGGCGGTGTCCAAGGTCCAGGTCAGATGACTTCCGCACGAGCCGGAGACCGTCTGTGCATGGGCTGTCAGGCTCGCCTGCGGCAGCAGGGAAAGGACCAGCACCAAACACAGCGCGAATGCTGCCAGTCGGGTCAGATTTTTCATTTCTTTTTCCTCCGTTTTCGTTTCGTTCCGTGGGATAACGCTTGATCTTTCGCATCCATTAATTAAGACGCAAAAAATGCCGAAATGTTGCAGGGGTTTGAAAAAATTTTTCATTCTCGGGCGCTTCCATATATATGACACTTCAAAAGGCAAAAAGGTTTAATATAATCTTTATTTTTTTTCAAATTTTGTTATGCAATGCGAATCGGCTTATTGGGCCTCAAAACGGATGCCGTTTCTCTTCGCGTATCTTTGTGCCTCAGAGCCCTCCGTGCCACAGATGGTGAAGCCTTCTATGGGCTCTATGGAAGTACGGTGACGTAAGGGCTTTATATTCTCCGTATTACGTTATTTTTATCGCCGCTTATTCTGGGCGGGCCGCGGCGGCTGGGGGCGGGACCTTGTTTTGGGAGTGCGAGGGGGTACGGACGTGTCCTTGGCCGCCGTGCCCTTCCCTTTCCGGGGGCGGATCAGACATTTGGGGCCCGTGCCGATCAGGTCCTCCCGGTGGCAGAGGGTGAGGGCTTCATGCACCAGGCTGTAATTCTTCGGGTCTCGGTACTGGATCAGGGCCCGCTGCATGGCCTTTTCGTGGGGATCTCTGGCTACGTACACCGGCTCCATGGTGCGAGGATCCAGGCCGGTGCAGTACATCACCGTGGAGATGGTGGAGGGGGTGGGATAGAAGTCCTGGACCTGCTCCGGCATATAGCCCATGTCCCGGACGTGCTCGGCCAGGGCGATGGCGTCCTCCAGCCGGGAGCCCGGGTGGGAGGACATGAGATAGGGCACCACGTACTGATCCAGCCCCATCTGGGCGCAGAGCTTCTTGTACTTCTCCACGAAGCGCTCGTAGACTGCGTTCCGGGGCTTCCCCATCAGGTCCAGCACGTGATCCGAAACGTGCTCCGGGGCCACCCGGAGTTGGCCGGAAACGTGGTGCTTTACCAGCTCCCGGAAGAAGGTGTCGTCCTTGTCCGCCAGCAGATAGTCGAAGCGGATGCCGCTGCGGATAAAGACCTTTTTGACACCCGGCAAGGCTCGGATTTTGCGCAGAAGTTTTACATAATCTGAATGATCCGCCCGCATGTTCCTGCAGGGCCGGGGGAAAAGGCACTGCTTGCCCGCGCAGACGCCCTTGGTGAGCTGCTTTTCGCAGGCAGGCAGGCGGAAATTGGCGGTGGGGCCCCCCACGTCGTGGATATAGCCCTTGAATTCCGGGTCTTTCGTCATGCGCTCTGCTTCCCGGAGGATGGACTCGTGGCTGCGGGTCTGGATGATCCGGCCCTGGTGGAAGGTGATGGCGCAGAAGGAGCAGCCGCCGAAGCAGCCCCGGTTGGAGGTCAGGGAGAACTTGATCTCCTTGATGGCCGGGACGCCCCCCAGCTTTTCGTAGCTGGGGTGGTAGGTATTCTCGTAGGGCAGGTCGTAGGTGAGATCCATTTCCTCCTCGCTCAGGGGCTTCTGGGGCGGATTTTGGATCACAAACTCCCGGCCGTAGGGCTCGATCAGAGGCTTGGCCGTGAAGGGGTCGGTGTTGACGTACTGGGTGTAGAAGGAGCGGGCGTAGGCGGCCTTATCCGCCCGGACCGTCTCCCAGTCCGGCAGGGTGATGCCGTC
The DNA here is from genome assembly GCA_016282135.1 of Oscillospiraceae bacterium. Lineage (GTDB taxonomy): Bacteria > Bacillota > Clostridia > Oscillospirales > Oscillospiraceae > JAFRPC01. The sequence continues at coordinate 4,575 of JAEEKA010000094.1, read as the reverse complement.
CACCACCTGGTCAGTGGTCTTGGAGCGGTAGACCGTCCCGTCCAGGAAGGTCAGATCGTGGACGGAGAGCCCGGCGTTCAGGGCGTCCGCCACCTCCACGATGGAGCGCTCCCCCATGCCGTAGAGCAGCAGATCCGCCTGGGCGTCCAGAAGGATGGAACGCTTCATCTTGTCGGACCAGTAGTCGTAGTGGGCCAGACGGCGGAGGCTGGCCTCCATGCCGCCGATGATGACGGGCACGTCCTTGTAGGTCTGACGGATCAGGTTGCAGTAGACCACGGTGGCGTAGTCCGGCCGCTTGCCGGTGACGCCGCCGGGGGTGTAGGCGTCCATCTTCCGGTGGTGCTTGAAGACGGAATAGTGGTTCACCATGGAGTCCATGTTGCCGCCCATCACCAAAAAACCCAGCCGGGGCCGGCCCAGGGCGTCGATAGAAGCCGGGTTTTTCCAGTCGGGTTGGGCGATGATGCCCACCTTGTAGCCCGCGTGTTCTAAAATGCGGGAAATGATGGCGTGGCCAAAGGAGGGGTGATCCACGTAGGCGTCCCCGATGACGTAGACGAAGTCGCACTGGTCCCAGCCCCGGGCTTTCATATCTTTTTTGGAAATGGGAAGAAACATAGCAGTCTCCTTTTGATGAATTGAGAATTGAGAGGTGAGAATTGAGAATGATTGTGTTTTTCAAATTACAATTTGAAAAACTCCGAAAACTTTCAATTCTTCATTCTCAATTCTCAATTGGTACCCGTGGACCCAAACCCTCCCGTGCCGCGTTCCGTTTCGTCGAGGTTGTCCACCTCGCAAAAGGCCGCCGTCATGCAGGGCACGATCACCAACTGGGCGATTCGCTCGCCGGGCTGGACGCTCTGGGGGGCGTCGCTGTGATTGTGGAGAGGAACCCACCATTCGCCCCGGTAGTCGGCGTCCACCACGCCTACCTTGTTGGCCGGGGCCAGGTGGCGTTTGGAGGCCAGGCCGGAGCGGGCGAAAATCAGCCCCGCCCAGCCCTCTGGAATTGCCATGGAGTAGCCCAGGGGGATCATCCTTGTCTCATGAGGCCCGATGTCCACGGGTTCGTCCAGGCAGGCGTAAAGGTCCGCCCCGGCGGAATTTGCCGTGGCGTAAGCCGGGAGGATGGCCCCCTCCCGCAGGCGTTTCACAGGGATGTTGGTCATAGTGGTCCTCCTAACGTTGGATGAAGTATCGCCTGACGGCGATATGAAGTATGCCTTGCGGCGTATGAAGTGTGTTTGACAACACATGAAGTATTGCCTACAGCAATATGGGCAAAACAGGAAACTGTATCTCTCTGAAAATATGGCGAAGCCATACTTCATATCCGAATCAGCGGATACTTCATACGGCGCAGCCGTACTTCATATTTGCGACAGCAAATACTTCATTTCCTACCGTCCCAGCCGGTATTTGAAGTCCCGGTAGCCGAAGTCGGTGAGCTTTTCGATAGTCCCGTCTTCCCGGCGGAGATAGATATCCGGCAGGGGCATGCCGTTGAAGGTGTTGTTTTTGCAGGTGGAGTAGATTGCCAGATCCCCGAAGAGAACCAGGTCGCCCTCCCGCAGGGGGTGGTCGAAGCAGTAGTCCCCAATTACGTCCCCGGAGAGGCAGGAGGGCCCGCCCAGGCGGTAGACGTTCGACCTGTCATTGCGCGACCAGTGCGCACGCTGGTTGCGGCAATCCGTATTCTCCAACGGGGGAGAGACGGATTCTTCGCTGCGCTCAGAATGACAAACAAGGGAGTCTTCTTCCACGGGCGGACAAGCACTGCTTGTCCCTACATGCGCGCCGTAGACCGGCGGCAGGTAGGGCATTTCGATCACGTCCGGCATGTGGCAGGCGGCGGAACAGTCCAGAATGGCGTTAACCACGCTGCTGTTTTCGGTGATGTCCAGCACCCGGCTGGCCAGGAAGCCCGCGTTCAGGGCCCAGGCCTCTCCGGGCTCCAGATAGACGGTTACGCTCCAGGTCTCTTGGGCGAAGCGGATGCAGCGCTCCAGCCGGGGAATGTCGTAGTCCGGCCGGGTGACGTGGTGGCCGCCCCCCATGTTGAGCCATTTCATTCGGGGCAGCAGGTCCCCGAACTTTTCCGCAACGGCCTTCAGCGTGACCTCCAGGGCGTCGGAGTCCTGTTCACAGAGGGTGTGGAAGTGAAGCCCGTCCAGCAGGTCAATCAGGGCGGGCGTCATGTGCCGGTCCCACTGGTCCCGGGTGGTGCCCAGCCGGGAGCCGGGGGCGCAGGGATCGTAGATGGCGTGGCCCTCCTGGGTGGATTTTTCCGGGTTGATCCGCAGCCCCAGGCTCTTGCCTGCCGCCTTGGCCCGGGGGCCGAATTTCGCCAGCTGGGCCGGGGAGTTGAAGACGATGTGCCCCGCGTATTGCAGCAGCTCATCGAAGTCCCGCTCCCGGTAGGCTCCGCAGAACACGTGAACCTCTTTGTCCGGCAGAGTCTCAAAGCCCAGCCGGGCCTCAAAGAGGCCGCTGGCCTCGGTGCCGGCCAGGTATGGAGCCAGAACGGGATAGCAGTCATAGTTGGAAAAGGCCTTTTGGGCCAGAAGCCAGCGGCAGCCCGTCCGGGCGGCGACGCCCGCCAGAAGCTCCCCGTTTATCCGGAGCTGCCCTTCGTCGAGAATGTAGCAGGGAGTGACAAGGCCCCCGAAGACTTCTTCGGGGGTCTTGCCGCCCAGGGCGGCGAAGGGTGCTCTTGCCTCCGCCGTCACGGGACCAGCGCCGGGTCATGGGACTCGGACTTGGGCAGGCCGTATTGGTCCAGAGCGGCCAGGAAGGGATCGGGATCGAACTCCTCCACGGTGTGAACGCCGGGGGTGGTCCACTTGCCGGTGAGCATCATCAGCGCGCCGCACATGGCGGGGACGCCGGTGGTGTAGGAGATGGCCTGGGAGGCCCCTTCCCGGTAGCATTCCTGGTGGTCGCAGACGTTGTAGATATAATAGGTCTTCTCCTTGCCGTCCTTGCGGCCGGTAAAGATGCAGCCGATGTTGGTCTTGCCGTGGGTGCGGGGGCCCAGGCTGGCGGGATCGGGCAGCAGCGCCTTCAGGAACTTGATGGGAACGATCTCATGGCCCTCAAAGTTGATGGGGGTGGTGGATAGCATGCCCACGTTTTCCAGGCACTTCATGTGGGTCAGATAGCTCTGGCCGAAGGTCATGAAGAAGCGGATCCGCTTGACCTCGGGGATGTTCTGGGCCAGGGACTCGATCTCCTCGTGGTGGAGCAGATACATGTCCTTGTCGCCCACCTGGTCGAACTTGTACTCCCGCTTGATGCTCATGGCGGGAATCTCTACCCAGTGGCCGTCCTCCCAGTAGGAGCCGGGGGCGCTGACCTCGCGCAGGTTGACCTCGGGGTTGAAGTTGGTGGCGAAGGCGTAGCCGTGGTCGCCGCCGTTGCAGTCCAGAATGTCGATGGTGTCGATCTCGTCGAACTCGTGCTTCTTGGCGTAGGCGCAGTAGGCCTGGGTCACGCCGGGGTCGAAGCCGCAGCCCAGCAGGGCGGTGAGACCGGCCTCCTCAAAGCGCTTGCGGTAGGCCCACTGCCAGGAGTAGTCAAAATAGGCGGAGAAGCCCTGCTCCTTGCATCGCTTGTCGTAGACCTTGCGCCACTCGGGATCGTCGGTGTCCTCCGGCTCGTAGTTGGCGGTGTCCATGTAGTTGACCTTGCACTGGAGGCAGGCCTCCATAATGGTCAGATCCTGATAGGGCAGGGCGATGTTCATCACCAGGTCGGGCTTGTAGGACTTAATGAGGGCGCAAAGCTCCTCCACGCTGTCCGCGTTGACCTGGGCGGTGGTAATCTTCGTGGTGGTTTTGTCCTTCAGTTCCGCCGCCAGGGCGTCGCACTTGGACTTGGTCCGGCTGGCGATGCAAAGCTCGGTGAAGACCTCCGGCAGCATGCAGCACTTGCGAATGGCCACGTTGGCAACGCCGCCGCAGCCGATGACTAATACTCTGCTCATTGTTATTTCCTCCTTAGTTTTGAATGAAAATATGAAACTATGAAAGAATGAAACTATTGAGGTGTTTTTCAATTCTGCGAATTGAAAAAGGAAAAACGACCTGCGTTATTCATTACCTTTGATGTTTTGCTTCGCTGTATTGATTGATTTGATCAGTAATACGCGTAATTCGTTGCAGGGAGCGGATAAACGGGAAAAAGTCTCCTCGGAGATGAAATCCGCACCATGCAGCAGTTCCAGCCAATAATAGGTTTCGTTGGTTTCCTTCAATGCGATTTGCAGCTTGGAAATAAAATCCGGCTTGCTCTGCGCATAACGGGCTTCCCGAATGTTTGCGCCGATGGAAGTTCCGCTCTTGCAGACCTGATAGGAAGCAACGCGCTCGTTTTGTTGTTCCAACCAGTGAGAAAAACGCATAATCTCAATGCCGAACGTTAAAGAAAGCTCGGATAATTTATCCCGCTTCATTCCAGCCCCCACAATCGTTAACATGGTTCAAATGGCAATTTGAACCATACAACAATAGTTTCATATTTTCATAGTTTCATAGTTTCATTTCAACAGGGCTGCCGCCTTGGCCCGTT